>NZ_JBQQCF010000001.1:0-328499 GCF_052245755.1 Mycobacterium sp. 4D054 | reverse complement strand
TCATCAAACAAGACACCAAAAACTGGCATCCAAAAACAACCCACCCCTAAACGGGAAAAAGAGGCAGGCCAAAAAACAACAAACAAAAACCACCAAACACACTATTGAGTTCTCAAACAACACGCCCCAGACCTGCCGCGCAACAACCCCGGCTCGAAAGCCGTGATCCTCGTGCGGACAGACGAGGACATCCGCCGGAGCGGACTTCCCTCTGGAGTGCCGCCGCGCTCTCCGGGTTTTGGGCCCGTGTCGCAGCGACTCCGATAAGTTACGTCAGGGATAACGCCGAGTCAAATCTGCTGCTAGAGCGCGTTTTTCGAACGGTATCCGGTGCACGCCCCGTCAGGGGTTTTCGGCTCGCGATCATTCAACGACCGGCCCACCGGATTTGTTCCCCATTGCCGATTACGCGCTGACCAGGCGATTCGTCCACGACATCAGCCCACCCGCTCTATTCCGGCGACATTGCGCTTGCCGCGGCGGAGCACCAACCACTTGCCGTGGAGGTAGTCCGAGGGCTGGGGCGACCACTCGTCTGTGGTGATCTTCACGTTGTTGACCGACACCCCGCCTTCGGCGATGGTCCGGCGGGCCGCGCCCTTGCTCGCGGAAAGTCCTGTGGAGACAAGCAATTCCGTGATCGAGTCGTTACCGCCCGGCTCGAGCTGGGCCACCGAGGCCTCTCTCAGCGCCGCCGCCAACGTGGGTTCGTCGAGCTCCGCCAGCTCTGCGCGCCCGAACAGCGCCTGGCTCGCGTGCTCGACGGCCACGGTCGCCGCCTCGCCGTGCACCAGGTTGGTGAGCTCTCGGGCCAGCCGTCGCTGGGCCGCCCTTTCATGCGGACGTTCGGCCGTCGCCTGCTCGAGCTCGGCCAGCTCGTCGGCGTCGAGGAACGTGAACCAGCGGAGATACGGCACGACGTCGGCGTCGGCGGTGTTGACGAAGTACTGGTACCAGGCATACGGGCTGGTCATGTCCGGATCGAGCCAAAGGCTGCCGCCGCCGGTGGACTTGCCGAACTTCTTGCCTTCGGAGTCGGTCACCAGCGGAGTGGTCAGGGCGTGCACGCTGGCTCCGGCCTTCTGCCGGACCAGCCGCACGCCGGCGATGATGTTCCCCCATTGATCAGATCCGCCGACCTGCAGGGTGCAGCCGTACCGCTGGTGCAGTTCGACGTAGTCATTGGCCTGCAACAGCATGTAGCTGAACTCAGTGTAGGAGATGCCTTCCCCCTCAAGCCGCCGGCGGACGGTGTCGCGGTCGAGCATCACGTTGACCGAGAAGTGCTTGCCGACATCGCGCAGGAACTCGATCGCCGACAGCTCACCGGTCCAGGACAGGTTGTCGACGACGACCGCACCGGTGCGCGAATCGTCGAACTCCACAAACCGCTCAAGCTGACCGCGGATGCGATCCGCCCAGTCGGCGACGGTGTCGGCGGTGTTCAGCGTTCGCTCCCCCACATCGCGCGGATCACCGATCATCCCGGTGGCACCCCCGGCGAGCACGATCGGGCGATGGCCGGCCTGCTGGAATCGGCGCAGAGTCAACAGCGGGATCAAATGACCGGCGTGCAGGCTCGGCGCCGTGGGATCGAATCCGGAATACACCGTGACGGGTCCGTCGGCCAGGGCCTCACCCAACGCATCGCGATCGGTGGACTGTGCGATCAGTCCGCGCCATTCCAATTCATCGAGGATCGACGTGCCCATGGCACCGATCTTCCCGTACTAGTCGCTCTGGCCCGGCACCGGTGCCCGCGGACTGCGCCGGTAGGCCGACACCTCGGGATGGCCGGGCAGCCACATCCGCCACGGGCGGTCGGCGGCCTTGCTGACTCCGACGCGCGGCCCGGCCTCGCCGACCCGCAGGTCGCCCAGCTCCACGCGGACCGGAGCCGACGGATCGAACAGATCGATTCCGTTGTCGTCCATCGTGATCCCGAGCGCCGAGCACAGATTGCCGGGACCTCGCGCCAGCGCGGTTTCGCGCACCGCGGGTCCGCGACGGGTCCAGGCCCGGTCATGACCGGTGTCGATCACCGCCGCACGCATCAACACGGCCGCCGCGACGCCGTCGGTCGCGCACACCACGTTCGCGCAGACGTGAATGCCGTGGCTGCGGTAGGTGTAGAGCCGTCCGGGCGGACCGAACATCACGGAGTTGCGCAGACCCGGCCCGCGGTAGGAGTGTGCCGCGGCATCCGGCCACGGCCCGTCTTCGGGTCCGCCGTAGGCCTCGACCTCGACAATCGTCGCGGTCACCCGGCGGCCGGTCAGGCGGGACCCCAACAGCAGCCGCGCGGCAGTGAGCGGATCGACCTCGAGCAGATCAGCCGACACGTCCGGGCTGGAACACGTCAGCGAGAGCACCGGCGACGACGCGATACGCGACGTTCTCTTCGGCATGGATCCCGGGGAAGAAGTAGAAACCGTGCGGCATGCCGTCCGGGAAATACTCGTGCGCGACACCCCCAGCCGCGCGGATCCGAGCGGCGAATGATCGGGCGGAATCGACGATCGGATCGTGGGTGCCGGCCACGACGACCGCAGGCGGATAGTCCGTCAGATCGCCCTCGATCGGGCTGATCCACGGATGGTTCCACGCCGCGGTCGCCACATAGGCGCCGCGGATGAAACCGGCGAAGGCCATGTCATAGACGATGCCGCGCGGCGCCAGCTCCAGGAACGACGGCCATCGTTCGAACTGGAAGTCGGCGAATGCGCCCAGCATCACCACGGCGTCCGGCACCCGCACCCCCTCGTCGCGGGCCCGCAGCGGGATCGCAGCGGCGAAGTTCGATCCCGCCGAATCCCCCGCCACGACGACGTGGGTGGTGTCGGCGCCCAGATCCACTCCGTGCCGGCTGATCCAGGTGTAGACGTCGAACGCGTCGTCGAACGGGATGGGGAAGGCGTGTTCGGGCGCCGACCGGTAGTTGGCCGAGACCACCAGAGCGTTGTTGGTGAAGGCCAGTTTCCGGGCGAGAAAGTCGCAGTCCTCCGAGGAACCGACGGTGAACCCGCCGCCGTGGTAGTAGACGATCACCGGCAACAGACCGGACGCGCACGACCGGGGCCGATACACCTGGCAGCGCGCCACGCCGTCGCGCACCGGCAGATAGACCTGATCGACGTCGACGTCGGGTACCGCTTCGGCTCCGGTGGCCGGCACCAGCGCGGGATCGGCCTGTCGCCCATCGCCGATGTAGCCGGAGCGCACCGGCGCGATCATCAGGTCGCGCAGAGCAACCGGCTGACGGTTGTTCACGAGCACCCGGTACGTCGGCATCGCGGGATCGTCGGCATCGATGTAACTGAGCCCGTCGATCACCGTCGGCGCGGTGACGTCCTTCGTCCCTGGCGGAATCTCGCGCAGTGAATCCCGGACCAAACCGTCTACCTAGGACTGCCCGGCGGCCGACATCAGTCGCTGATGCTCCTCGTCGTCCACATCGACGGCCTCGTCGATCAGTAGCACCGGGATGCCGTCGTCGATGCGGTACTTGCGACGCAGCCGCGGGTTGTACAGCGCGTCATCGACCTCGACCAACGGGCCGCGGTCCTGCGGGCAGACCAGGATGGCCTTGAGGGTTTCGTCCAGCGCCATCGGTCAGCGACCCGGCATCGGGAAGATCGTGTCGCCGTCCTGGATCATCGGGTTGCCCTGATTGGGCGCCCACGCCGGACCCGTCGGGCCCATGCCGACCTGCGGGCCCGGAGACGTCGGACCGGACGGCGTCCCGTTCGCAGACTGGGCGAGCACCTTGCGCTGATAGTTCAGCGTCGACTGCAGCGCCTCGATCAGCGGGCCCTGGTTGGGACGCGAATCCAGGCCGGCCGCCAGCGCCTGGGTGTTGGCGATCGACGGCCGGATGCCGCGGGCGCGCAGGTTCATCACCTGCTCGATCAGCTTCGAGACCTGACCACCGCCGCGGCCGCTCTGGTACTCCTGCGAGATCATCATCAGGACCTGGTCGGGTGAGATGGCCGGCTTGGGCGGCTCCTCGGCTTTAGTGGTGGGCTGTGCGGACGCCGTCGGCGCGACGCCGACGACCAGGCCGAATCCGAGAGCGGCCCCGAGGAGCGCTCCCGTCGCCGCGCGGTGCAGCGACCAACCGGTCTTCTTGTCCTGCGTCGTCATCCCAACCTCCACGCAACCTCGGTAGTCGCCCCGGCGAGCCTAACAGCGCACACCGGGGCGGGCATCACTGCTGACCGCCCGCGATCTCGGTGCGCACGGCAGCGGTCAACCGCTTGTACCGATTGCTATCGGGGTCCAGGTACCAGGCGTTACGGGACGGCTTCGGGATGCCCTTCTCCTGCAGCGGCCCTGCCAGCGGACGGAACGTCGCGGTCAACGTCATATCGGAGACGACGTGCACGATGTCGGGGGCCTCACCGGCCGGCAGGTCGGCGAGCGCCTCGGACAGGTCGGCCGACGGGATGCTGCCGCCGGGGCACAGCGCCAGCGCGGTGACGGCCAGCGTGTCACCGTTGTCGGCTTCCACCCCGTAGGTGACCGCCATGTCGACGGCACCGAGTCTGCCGACCGCATCGTTGACCGTCGCGGCGAACACCGCCCCCCGCGCCGCGTGGATCACCGACGCGCGGTTGTCGACCAACCAGTAGTCGCCGTCCTCGTCGCGGCGGAACAGGTACTCGGTGGACACCCAGGTGTCGGCGGGGGCGAACACGCCGCGCTTGACCGAGGCCAGCGGGTCCACGGGTCCGCGCGGGTGCGCCAGCAGCACACCCACCTCCCCGGCCTCGGCACGCCGCACGAAACCCTGATCGTCCTCGAGGATCAGGTCGCCGTCGGGGTCGTAAGCGGCCAGCGCGATCTCGCCTCCGCCCGGCAGCGGCCTGCCCTTGCTGCCGATTTTGGCGCCCTTGACGTTGGCCAGCACCGCCTGACCGTCGGTGGTGGCGAAGAACTCGACGACGTTGGCCGGTTCGAACACCTCGACGACCCGCTTCCACAGCCCCGCGGGCATTCCGGAGCCGATGAACAGCCGGATCGGATGGCCGCCGTTCAGCGCGAACGCCGGGTCGTCGATGACCTCGCGCAGCATCGCCCAGGTGTAGGACACCACCGTCACGCCGTACTGCCGGATCTCCTGCAGGAAACGGTCCGGGCGCAACTCGCGCGACAGGGCCACCCGGGCGCCGCCGACGACCGCACCGCCGAGGCTGACCAGCAGTCCCGATTGGTGGTGCAGTGGGGTCAGGCAGTAGACGGTGTCGCTGCGGCTGAGATTGGCCGCCGAGGCGGTGCCGAACGCCGACAGCGCCCAGCGGTAGTTGGTGATCTGGCGGGCGACCAGGTCGCCGCTGATCGTGCTGAACCCGATGAACGCCAGGTCGCGGGCCAGGCCGGGGTTGGGCCGGTACCAGCCGGGCAGGTCCACCTGGTCCGGGTCGATCTTCTCCATGTCGACCACGTCGGCGTTGTCGGGCAAGTGGAGGTCGCGGGATTCTCCGCCGCCGAGCACCAGCACCCGCATGTCGAGCTTGCGCGCCACGTCGAGGTTGGTGGGGTCGGCGATGACCTCGGTCACCGCGCCCAGCCGCGCAGCTTCGGCGAGGTCGGCGTCGGGCGGCATCAGCACGGCCACCGCGCCGAGCCGGGACAGGGCCGCGATCGCGACCAGAGCGCTGGGCCGGGTTTCCATCAACACACCGACCCGGGTGCCCTGTCGCACACCGACCTCGATCAGGCCGCGCACCACGTTGTTGATGCGGCGGTCGACGGCCTCATAGGTGTGCACCCGCCCGTCGAATAGCAGTGCTTCACCGTTGGGCATATCTCGGGCCTGCTCACTCATGATGCGGCCCAACGAGATTCGCGTGTGGTCGTTGACCTGGCCGAGGCGGGCCAGGCGCGGCAGGGTGCGCGCGGTCTCCACGGCGAGGGCCCGCGCCGACTTGTTCGCCGTGACGAGCGCGTCGGCGGCGGACTTGGCCAGCGTGAAGGCCATCTCGGTGGCCGCGGTGGCACTGTGCGCCAGCCGTGAGGTCAGCGACACCCCGCTCTCGGTGGGCTCGGACGGCTGCACCGGCATCGGCGTGACCCCGTCGGGCATACTGCCACCGCTGTCGAGCCAGCGCACCCACTCGGCCACCGTCGGCCAGGTCTGGGTCGCGGCCTTGGATCCCACCACGAGCCCGAAATGGCCTGCGCGGATCAGGAACTCGTAGACATCGGCCTGCGGCGCGGCCCGCTTGATGCCCCGCACCGACGCCGGCTGCCCGATGTCGTCGACCTCGCCGATCACGGCGAGCACCGGGCAGCTGATGTCGGACAGCGTCACCAGGTCACCGTGGATCGAGAAGCCACCGGTCATCATGCGGTTGTGCGCGATGAACTGCTTGAGCAGCTCGGAGATCGCGGGCCCCGACCACGCGATCCAGCCCTCGGAGGCCAGGAACCGCCGCTGCTGCTCGCGCGGCAGCAGCGCCTCCCGGTCGTGTAGCTGACGCAGGAAATCCAACCGAGACTGCGCGGTCTTGACCGGATCGAGCATCTGAAATCCGGTGCGCGCCAACCATCCCGGGATGTCGATGCGGCTGAACACGTGGTCGGCCATGAAGTCGGCGGCCGCCGGTGCCAGGCTTGCCGGCAGGTTCATCGGAAGCGCGGCCAGCGTGTCGACCGGCGACCCGAACGCGACGATGCTGGCCAGATCCTTGGACCGGCGATACGCCGCCGTCTGATAGGCGAACATGCCGCCCTGCGAGTAACCGGCCAGGTGGACGTCACGCCCGGTGACGGTTTTGACCGTGTCGATGGCCTCGCTGAGCGCGACCACGTGATCGGCGAGGTTGCGCTGCATCCCGCCCTCGATCTTGTCGGGAGAACCGAAGTCGATGACCCACGGGTCGATTCCGGCCTTGTGCAGGATGCCGACGGCGCCCTCGTCGCGGGTGACGTCCCACATGTCGGCCGACATCATCATCGGGTGCACCATCAGCACCGGTGCGCCGACGGGCTTGCCGCCCGGCCGGGTATCGGGCGGGAAGTAGCGGCGCAGCCGGTACATCGGCACGCTCTGGACGATCTGGAACGGCGACGGCACGGCGCCGGTCTCCAGCCCGCCGTAGCGCAACACCTCGAGCCCGTTCTGTGCAGTCGCGACCAGTCGCCCCACAGGCCTCGTGATCGCCGAGAGGTCCACCACTGCTCACTCCCCACTGTGCCGTCCAGCCGCCTGATTCCGACGTGGTCATGATGGCACAGGGCGGATCGCCGGTTTCTGGTAACGACCGTGGGCCCACTAGTGTCAGCAGACGATGGCACACCTGCTCGGGGGTGAGAACCTCCACCTGGAGTACCCCACCGGGGTGGTGTTCGACTCGGTGACCCTCGGCGTCGGCGACGGCGAAAGGATCGGCATCGTCGGACGTAACGGCGACGGCAAGTCCACCCTGCTCGGGTTGTTGACCGGTCAGATCGCCCCGCACGCCGGCCGGGTGACGCGCCGCGGCGGGGTACGGGTCGGTGCGCTCGACCAGGCCGACATCCTCGATCCCGACCACACGGTGGGCTGGTCGCTCGTCGGCGGTCGGGCCGAACACGAGTGGGCCGGCGACGCCCGGATCCGTGATGTGATCGGCGGACTGGTCGCCGATATCCCGTTCGACGCGCCCGTCGGCACGCTGTCGGGCGGCCAGCGCCGCCGCGTGCAGCTGGCGGCGCTGCTGATCGACGAATGGGATGTCATCGCGTTGGACGAGCCCACCAACCATCTGGACATCCAGGGCATCACCTGGCTGGCCGAGCATCTCAAGCAACGGTGGGCGCGCGGATCGGGCGGGTTGCTGCTGGTCACCCACGACCGCTGGTTCCTCGACGAGGTGGCCACCACGACGTGGGAGGTGCACCCCGGCGGCAGGGGGGTGCGCGGCAGCGTCGTCGAGCCATTCGAGGGCGGCTACGCGGCCTACGTGCTGCAGCGCGTCGAACGCGATCGGCAGGCCGCGGCAGTGGAAGCCAAACGTCAGAACCTGATGCGCAAGGAACTCGCGTGGCTGCGCCGCGGACCGCCGGCACGGACGTCGAAACCGAAGTTCCGCATCGACGCGGCCAACGCGCTGATCTCGGATGTCCCGCCGCTGCGCAACAGCGTCGAGTTGTCCCGGGCGGCGATGGCCCGTCTCGGCAAGGACGTCATCGATCTGCTCGACGTCTCGGTGTCCTATCCGGGCGGCCGAGAAGTGCTGCACGACATTGAATGGCGGATCGCCCCGGGTGAACGCACCGGCATCCTCGGCGCCAACGGCGCGGGCAAGTCCACGCTGTTGGGCCTCATCGCGGGCACGGTGACGCCGACGACGGGTCGGGTCAAGCGCGGCAAGACCGTGCAACTGGCGGTGCTGGACCAGGAGTCGCGCGAGCTCGAGGCGGTGGCCGGCGACATGGTCCGCGAGGTCCTCGGCCGGCTGCAGACCAGCTACCAGATCGACGGCAAGGACGTCACGCCCGCGCAACTGCTTGAGCGCCTGGGCTTTCCCCGCGCGCATCTGTCGGCGAGGGTCGGCGAGCTGTCCGGCGGCCAGCGGCGACGGCTGCAGTTGATGCTGGTGCTGTTGTCCGAGCCGAATGTGCTGGTGCTCGACGAGCCGACCAACGATGTCGACACCGACATGCTCACCGCGACCGAGGATCTGCTCGATTCCTGGCCCGGCACCCTGATCGTCGTCTCCCACGATCGTTATCTGCTGGAACGCATCACCGATCAGCAATACGCGATCCTGGACGGCCGCCTCCGGCACCTTCCCGGCGGCATCGAGGAATACCTGCGACTGGCCGGGGAACGACCGGAGTCGCCCGAGCCGCGGGCGAAACCCGCTGCCGCCGAGCAGTTGTCGGGCGCGCAATTGCGCACCATCGAGAAGGAGATCGCCTCGATCGACCGGTCGCTGGCCAAGCTGGCCGACCGGATCACCGCCAAACACGACGAGATGGCCCACCATGATCAGTCCGACCATGTCGGCTTGGGCCAGCTCACCGAACAGCTGCGAGACCTGGAAAGCCAGGTGGCCGAACAGGAGTCGCGCTGGCTGGAGCTCTCGGAGAGGCTAGAGAGCTAGATGACCTACCTGCTGCGGCCGGTCGTGCTCTGTCTGCGCTACTGGCCGCAGCTGGCAATGCTCGCAGTATCGATGTGTTCTCGACGGTGATCCGGGCTCTCGACCACCGGATCGGCCAGGCGGCGCGCGGCCAGCCACTGGCGCACGGGCCGGGTGTCCGTGCCGATGGATGGTAGCGGCAGTTACCGCCTCAACCGGAGCCGCAACGAATCCGCGGCATCGCGCACCGCGCTCAACTGCCGGGCCACCTGGACCGGCGCAGTTCCGCCACGCGCGTCGCGTGAGTTGACCGAGCCCTCGGTGGTGAGGACGTCGCGCACGTCGGGGGTCAGGGCCGGATGGATGCCGGTGAGCTCGGCGTCGGCGAGCTCTTCGAGCCCGATCCCGCGGGCCTCGGCGGCGCGTACCGCCGCGCCGGCGGCTTCGTGGGCGACGCGGAACGGCACCCCGCGGCGCACAAGCCATTCGGCGACGTCGGTGGCCAGCGTGTAGCCCAGCGGGGCGAGCCCGGCCATCCGGTCGACGTCGAAGCGCAGGGTCGCGACCAGGCCCGCCATCGCGGGCAGCAGCAGCTCCAGCTGCGCCACCGAGTCGAAGACCGGTTCCTTGTCCTCCTGCAGGTCGCGGTTGTACGCCAGCGGTTGTGCCTTCAGGGTGGCCAGCAGCCCGGTGAGGTTGCCGATCAACCGGCCGGACTTGCCGCGGGCCAGTTCGGCGATGTCGGGGTTTTTCTTCTGCGGCATGATGGAGCTGCCCGTCGACCACGCGTCGTGCAGCGTGACGTAGCCGAATTCCGTTGTGCTCCAGAGGATGATGTCCTCGGCGAGGCGCGACAGATCGACGGCGATCATGGAGAACACGAACGCCGCCTCGGCCGCGAAATCCCGGGACGCGGTGGCGTCGATCGAATTGTCCGCTGCGGAACCGAAACCGAGTTCGTCGGCGATCGCGTCGGGATCAAGGCCCAGCGACGAGCCGGCCAGCGCACCGGAGCCGTAGGGCGACACCGCGGCCCGCTTGTCGAAGTCAGCGAGCCGGTCGACGTCGCGCAGCAGCGGGTGCGCGTGGGCGAGCAGATGGTGGGCCAGCAGCACGGGCTGCGCCGACTGCAGATGGGTTTTGCCCGGCATGATCGCGGTGGGGTGCGCGGCCGCCTGGGTCTGCAGTGCGGACACCACGTCGAGCACACCGTCGGCGACCCGCCGGATCGCGTCGCGCAGCCACATCCGGAACAGAGTGGCCACCTGGTCGTTGCGCGAACGCCCCGCCCGCAGACGGCCGCCGAGGTCGGGGCCGACCCGGTCGATCAGGCCGCGCTCCAGCGCACCGTGCACGTCTTCGTCGGTGACCAGCGGTCCGAAGCTGCCGTCGGCGACGTCAGCGCCGAGGCTGTCCAGACCGGCGAGCAGCCCGTCACGTTGTTCCTCCGTCAGCAGACCGGCACCGAACAGCACCCGCGCGTGCGCTTTCGACGCCGCGACGTCGTAGGGGGCCAGTACCCAGTCGAAGTGGGTCGACTTGCTGAGCGCGGCAAGGGCGTCGGCCGGTCCGTCGGCGAAGCGGCCGCCCCACAGCGAACCCTCGTTGGTGCTCATGCGTGTGCCCCCGTCGCCGCGGTGCCGCGCGCGGTCACTTGCCCGCCAGGTCCCGGCGCGCCGACAGGCTCGACGACAGTCCGTGCACGTGCACGAAACCCTTTGCCGCGGACTGGTCGAAGGTGTCGCCCTCGTCGTAGGTGGCGAGGTTGAAGTCGTACAGAGATTCCTGGCTCCGGCGTCCATTCACCGCGATGTGGCCGCCGTGCAGCACCAGCCGGATCTCGCCGGACACGTGCTCCTGTGTCTTGGCGACGAACGACTCCAGCGCGGTCTTCAACGGGGAGAACCAGAGTCCGTCATAGACCAGTTCGCCCCACTTCTGGTCGGTGGTGCGCTTGAACCGGCCGAGTTCGCGCTCCAGGGTGACGTGCTCGAGTTCGGTGTGCGCGGTGATCAGGACCATGGCGCCGGGCGCCTCGTAGATCTCGCGGCTCTTGATGCCGACGAGGCGGTCTTCGACCACGTCCAGGCGGCCCACCCCTTGGGCGCCGGCCCGCTCGTTGAGTTGCTCGATGGCCTGCAGCACGGTGACAGGGTTGCCGTCGATCGAGACCGGCACACCCTTCTCGAAGCCGACGATCACCTCGTCGGGGGTGCTCCAGTTGACCGTCGGATCCTCGGTGTAGTCGTAGACGTCCTTGGTCGGCGCGTTCCAGAGGTGTTCCAGGAAGCCGGTTTCCACGGCGCGGCCCCAGACGTTCTGGTCGATCGAGAACGGTGACCGCTTCGTCACGTTGATCGGGATCGCGTTCTCCTCGGCGAACGCGATGGCCTTCTCGCGGGTCCAGGCGTAGTCGCGCACCGGAGCCAGCACCTCGAGGTCCGGCGCCAGCGAGGCGAATCCGACCTCGAAGCGCACCTGGTCGTTGCCCTTGCCTGTGCAGCCGTGGGCGACGATGCCGCCGCTGTGCTCGCGGGCCGCGTCGACGAGGTGCTTGACGATCAGCGGCCGGCTCAGTGCCGAGACCAGCGGGTAACGGTCCATGTAGAGGGCGTTGGACTGGATGGCCGGCAGGCAGTACTGCTCGGCGAATTCGTCGCGGGCGTCGACGACGACGGCCTCCACGGCGCCGCAGTCCAGCGCACGCTGCCGCACCACTTCCATGTCCTCGCCGCCCTGGCCGAGGTCGATGGCCACCGCGACGACCTCACGGCCGGTCTCCTTGCCGATCCAGCTGATCGCCACCGAGGTGTCCAGACCGCCGGAATACGCGAGGATGACGCGCTCGGACATAACGAAACTCCTTCTGTTGAACTGCTTCAGGCTTGTGAAAGGTTCTCGATGGTGGCGGCCAGCTCGGCGCCGGTCATCGGTTCGCGGGCGATCACGAGGATGGTGTCGTCACCGGCGACGGTGCCCACCACGTACGGCAGCGCGGCCCGGTCCAGCGCGCTGGCCAGGTAATGCGCGGCGCCCGGCGGCGTGCGCAGCACGGCGAGGTTGGCGCTGGAGTCGGTGGACACCAGCAGATCTCCGAGCAGCCGGGTGACGCGTTCGGTGCCGCCCGCGACACCTCGCACCGGGCTGCCGTCCTCGGGGACGATGTAGACGCCGACACCGCCGTCGGCGCCCCGCAGTTTGACCGCGCCGAGCTCTTCGAGGTCGCGCGAGAGCGTCGCCTGCGTGACCTCGATACCCTCGTCGGCCAGCAGCGCGGCCAGCTCACCCTGGCTGCGCACCGACTGCGACGACAGCAGCGCAACGATGCGGGCCTGCCGGCCCGCGCGGGTGCCGGCCGCCGTCACCGCCCGACCCCCGCCCGCTCCAGCAGCCACACCAGCAGTGCCTTCTGCGCGTGCAGCCTGTTCTCGGCCTCGTCCCACACCGCGCTCTGCGGCCCGTCGATCACGTCGTCGGTGATCTCGTGGCCGCGGTGCGCGGGGAGGCAGTGCAGCACAACGGCTTCGGAATCCGCGCGGGCCAGCATGTCGGCGTTGACCTGGAACGGGCGGAACGGCCGCACCCGGTCGAGGCCGTCGTTCTCCTGCCCCATCGAGGTCCAGGTGTCGGTGACCAGCACGTCGGCGCCGGAGGCCGCCTGCACCGGGTCGTCGGTGAGCGTGACCGTGGCCCCGGTCTGGTGGGCCCGGGTCTCGGCTGCGGCGACGAACATCGGATGCGGCTCGAAACCCCGCGGCGCGGCGATGGTGACGTCGATGCCCGCGGTCACCCCGCCGAGCATCAGCGAGTGCGCCATGTTGTTCGCGCCGTCGCCGAAATAGCTCAGCCGCAACCCTTTCAGCGCGCCCTTGCGTTCGCCCAGCGTCTGCAGGTCGGCCAGCACCTGGCACGGGTGGAACTCGTCGGAGAGCGCGTTGATGATCGGCACGCGGGATCCCGACGCCATCGCGGTCAGGCGCTCCTGGGCGAAGGTGCGCCACACGATCGCGTCGACGTAGCGGGACAGCACCTGCCCGGTGTCTTCGAGGGTCTCCTCGCGGCCCAGCTGGGTGCTGCGGCCGTCGACCACGACGGCGTGCCCGCCCAGCTCGGCGATGCCCATCTCGAACGAGAAGCGGGTGCGGGTCGAGTTCTTCTCGAAGATCACCGCCACCCCGCGCGGCCCTTCGAGCGGCCGGCGGCTGAAGCGGTCCGTCTTGAGCTCGGCGGCCAGCGCCAGCACCTCGGCCTGCTCTTCGGGCGAGAAGTCGTCGTCGCGGAGGAAGTGCCGGGTCATCGGGGTGTCTCCTGTGCCGCCTGGTCGAGGATGGAGGGAAGTGCCGACAGGAACGTCGCTACGTGGGTCTCGGTGATCACCAGTGGCGGCGCCAACCGGACGACGGCGGGGGCCGCGGCGTTGACCAGGAAACCCGCTTCGCGTGCCGCGATTTCGACGGGCTTGGCGGCGTCGGCGGCGAGCACGATGCCGAGCAGCAGCCCGCGGCCGCGGACGTGGTCGACCAGCGGATGGCCGAGTCCCTCGATGCCGTGGGCGATCGTCTTGCCGAGCACGCCGGCGCGCTCCACCAGTCCTTCGTCGGCGAGCACCTTCAGCACCGCCAGGGCCGCGGCGGTGCACACCGGGTTGCCACCGAAGGTGCTGCCGTGCAGGCCGGGCGTGAGCAGCTCGGCGGTGGCGCCCACGGCCAGGCACGCCCCGATCGGCAGCCCGCCGCCGAGACCCTTGGCCAGCGTCACGATATCGGGGGTGATGCCGTCGTGCCGGTGGGCGAAGAACGCGCCCGTGCGGCCGATACCGGTTTGCACCTCGTCGAGCGCCAGCAGCGCGCCGTGCGCGGTGGTGATCTCGCGCGCGGCCGCCAGGTAGCCGGCCGGCGGGACGACGACGCCGCCCTCCCCCATGATCGGCTCGAGGAACACCGCGGCGGTGTCGTCGTCGACCGCGGCGCGCAGTGCGTCGACATCGCCGTAGGGCACGTGGGTCACGTAGCCGGGCAGCGGTTCGAACGGCGCCTGCTTGGACGGCTGTCCGGTCAGCGCGAGCGATCCCATCGTCCGTCCGTGAAACGCGCCCTGGGCGGCAACCAGTTTCGTGCGACCGGTGAGCCGGGTGATTTTGAACGCGACCTCGTTGGCCTCGGTGCCGGAGTTGCAGAAGAACGCCTTCGCCGGCGCGCCCAGCAGCCCGACCAGCGACTCGGCCAGCGCGACACCGGGTTCGGTGGCGTACAGGTTCGAGGTGTGGCCCAGCGTGTTCAGCTGGCGGGTCACCGCCTCGATCACCGCGGGGTGGCGATGCCCCAGCACGTTGACCGCGATACCGCCGAGCAGGTCGACGTAGGACTTGCCGTCGGTGTCGATGACGACCGCGCCGTCGCCGGCCGCCAGCGCCAGCGGCGGGGTGCCGTAGTTGTTCATCATCACCGTCGACCAGCGGTCCAGCAGGTTTCCGTCGGTCACGCGCTCACCACCTTCGTGCCCGCTCCCTCGTCGGTGAACAGTTCGACCAGCACGCAGTGCTCGACCCGGCCGTCGATGACGTGCGCGCTGGGCACGCCGCCGTCGATGGCGCGCAGGCACGCTTCGATCTTGGGCACCATGCCCTCCTCCAGGCTGGGCAGCAGGTCGGCCAATGCGTCCGAATTGATCTGGCTGACCAGGGAATCGCGGTCCGGCCAGCGGGTGTAGAGCCCCTCGACGTCGGTCAGCATCAGCAGCTTCTCGGCGCCGAGCGCCTCGGCCAGCGCGGCGGCGGCGGTGTCGGCGTTGATGTTGTACACCAGCCCGGCGGCGTCCGGGGCGATCGTGGACACGACCGGGATGCGGCCGGCGTCGATGAGGTCCAGCACGGCGTCGGTGTTGACCTTCTCGACGTCGCCGACCAGTCCGATGTCGGTGGCCACCCCGTCGACCATCACGGTGCGGCGCACCGCGGTGAACAGGTGCGCGTCCTCACCGGTGATACCGACGGCGTAGGGGCCGTACGCGTTGATCAGGTTCACCAGTTCGCGGCCGACCTGACCGAAGAGCACCATCCGGGCGACGTCGAGCACCTCAGGGGTGGTGACCCGGAAACCGCCCTTGAAATCGCCTGCGATGCCCAGCTTCTTGAGCATGGCCGAGATCTGGGGCCCGCCGCCGTGCACCACCACGGGGTGGATTCCGCAGTTGCGCAGGAAGACCATGTCGGCGGCGAACGCCGCTTTGAGCCTGTCGTCGGTCATCGCGTTGCCGCCGTACTTGACCACCACGATCTTGTCGTTCAGTGCGGTCAGCCACGGCAGCGCGGCGGCGAGCACCGCCGCCTTGTCCGAGGTGGTGACGGTCATGAGCTGTATGCCGAATTCTCTTCGACGTACGCGTGGGACAGATCGGTGGTGCGGATCGACGCCGCCCCCGAACCGACACCGAGGTCGACCACGACCGCGATCTGTTCACCCGACAGATCGACCTCACGCGCTCCCGGTGCGCCGACGCTGTTCACACACACCGGAGAACCGTTGAAGGACACGGTGATCCGCTCGGCATCGAGCTTCACCGGCGCCATGCCGACCGCGGCCAGCACCCGTCCCCAGTTGGGGTCGGAGCCGAACAGCGCGGTCTTGACCAGGCTGTCGCGGGCGATCACCCGCGCGGCGGTCAGCGCGTCGTCCTCACTCTCGGCGCCGGTGACGGTGATCAGCACCCGCTTGGTGACACCTTCGGCATCGGCCTGGAGCTGAGCGCACAGGTCGTCGCACACCCGCAGCACCGCGTCGTCGAGATCCTGCTGGCTGGGCGTCACCTCGCTGGCCCCCGAGGACAGCAGCAGGACGGTGTCGTTGGTCGAGCAGCTGCCGTCGATGTCAAGACGATCGAAGGTGCGTGACACCGCGTTCCTCAGCGCCGCCTGCAGAGCCTGCGAATCGGCGACGGCATCGGTGGTGATGACGCAGAGCATCGTGGCCAGCGACGGGGCCAGCATGCCGGCGCCCTTGGCCATCCCGCCGACCGTCCATTTGTCGTCGTGGTGCAGCGCAACCTGTTTGGGCACGGTGTCGGTGGTCATGATGGCCCGTGCGGCTTCCTCACCACCGGTGAGTCCGCCGGCCATCTCGTGCACGATCTCCCGGACGCCGGCCAGTACCTTGTCCATCGGGAGCCGGTCGCCGATCAGGCCGGTCGAGCACACGGCGACCTCGATCGCGCCGGTCTCGGTGCCCCAGTCCGACAGCGCGGACGCGACCGCCTCGGCGGTGGCATGGGTGTCCTGGAATCCGCCGGGACCGGTGCACGCGTTGGCGCCCCCGGAGTTCAGGATGACTGCGCGCAGCCGCCCGGTGGTCAGCACCTGCTGCGACCACAGCACCGGCGCGGCCTTGACCTTGTTGCGGGTGAACACGCCCGCGGCCGCATGGTCGGGGCCTTCGTTGAACACCAGCGCCAGATCCAGGTTGCCGGAGGCCTTGATCCCCGCGGCGATGCCGGTGGCCCGGAAGCCGGCGGGCGCGGTGACGCCCTGGGTGCGCAGCAGCTGTGTCATGGAGCCACTCCGACAGTCGAGAGACCTTCGGTCTCGGGCCAGCCCAGCGCGAGGTTCATCGACTGCACTGCTGCTCCTCCGGTTCCCTTCACGAGGTTGTCGATGGCGGCGACGGCGATGAACGTCGAGGCGTCCTCGTCGACCGCGATGGCGAGCTGCGCGGCGTTGCTGCCGATCACCGCACCCGTCTTGGGCAGCTGACCCTCGGGCAGCAGGTAGACGAAAGGTTCATCGGTATAAGCCTTCTCGTAGGCCGCCCGCAGTTGCGACACCGTCGCGTCGGTGCGCGCCGTGCAGGTCGCCAGTATCCCGCGCGAGGTGGGGATCAACACCGGGGTGAACGACACGGGGACGTCCGCGCCGGTGAGAGCGCGAAGCCCCTGGGCGATCTCGGGGGTGTGCCGATGCTTGCCCCCGATGTTGTACGCCCGTGCCGATCCGATGACCTCCGCGCCGAGCAGATCGACCTTGGCCGACCTGCCCGCCCCGGAGGTGCCGCTCACGGCCACCACGGTCACGGCGGGCTCGACGAGCCCTCCGGCGAGCGCGGGCCACAGCGCGAGCAGCGCCGCGGTCGGATAGCAGCCGGGCACCGCGACGCGTTTGGCGCCCCGCAGCCGCTCCCGGCCCCCGGGCAGCTCGGGCAGCCCGTAGGGCCAGCTACCCGCGTGCTCGCAACCGTAGAACCGCTGCCAGGCGGCGGGGTCGGTGAGCCGGAAGTCGGCGCCGCAGTCGACGATCAGGACGTCCGGGCCGAGCTGCTCGGCCAGGGCGGCCGAGTGCCCGTGTGGCAGGCCGAGGAAAACCACGTCGTGGCCGGTCAGCACGTCGGCTTCGGTCGGCTCGAGCGTGCGGTCGGCCAGGGGCAGCAGGTGCGGGTGGTGCTCGGCGAGCGTCGTTCCGGCGCTGGAGGCCGCAGTCAGCGCGCCGATGGTCAGCCTGCCGTCCGCGTAGGCCGGATGACCGAGCAGAAGACGCAGAATCTCTCCCCCGGCATAACCGCTGGCACCGGCGACCGCGACGGATGTCATGCCGAAATCATGCATGGTTATGCACAAAACTGCAAATTCATTACCGGTGGTCTGCGGCCCCGGCGACGGTTCCACACCTTACGCTGATTCCACTCGGTCCGATCGCTGCAGGAGGTTCCGATGGAACCGTATTCCTGCCGCGCGTGCGGATTGTCGCTGCGTCCCGGGGCACGCTTCTGCGACGGTTGCGGCGCGCGAGCACCGAGCGGTTCCGACGCAGAATACAAGCAGGTGACCATCATGTTCGCCGACGTCGTGCGATCGATGGCGATCGCACGAACAGTGGGCCCCGAACGCCTCGGCGAGATCATGGCCGAGCTGGTGGGCCGGGCGACTGAGATCGTGCAACGTCACGGTGGGGTTGTCAGTCAGTTCACCGGCGACGGATTGATGGCGGTGTTCGGGGCGCCGATCGCGATGGAGCATCACGCCCTGTGCGCATGTCGAGCCGCGCTCGCGGTGTGTGCGCAGACACGTCAGGTGGCCGAGGAGGTGCGCGCTCGCGACGGCATCGAGCTGCAACTGCGGGTGGGACTGAACTCCGGACAGGTGATCGCCGGGGAGATCGGGGTCGGAACGCTCGGGTACACCACCATTGGCGAACACGTCGGCCTGGCCCAACGGATGGAATCGGTCGCGCCACCCGACGGTGTCATGCTCAGCGGGTCCACCGCACGGCTGGTCGAACGCTCTGCCACTCTCGGGCCACCCGAAAGCGTTGCCATCAAAGGGCAATCGGTTCCGTTCCCGGTCCGCCGCCTGCTGGCGGTGCCCGACGACCCCGTGCCCCCTCCGGGCCACGGCGAGCCCCTCGTCGGAAGATCCGAGGTGGTGGACACCATCGGCGCACTTCTTGACCGCACTGTCGGTGGCCGCGGCGGCGTGACGCGCATCGTAGGGCCCGCGGGGATCGGCAAGACCCGAATGGCCCGGGAGGCGTGCCGAATCGCCGCCGCGCGAGAGATGGCTGTGTACGGAACCTATTGCGAAGCGCACACACGGCATGTCTCCGCGGGGGCCGTGGCAAGACTTCTACGGACGGTGCTCGCCGTCGCCGACGACCCACCGGCCAGAGCCAGGGCCCGCGTGCGTGCCGCCTGTCCCGGGGCCGACACCGGCGATCTTCTGCTGCTTGACGACCTGCTCGGCATAGGCGATGCGTCGACGCCTCTTCCCGACATCACACCGGAAGCGCGGCTGCGCCGGATGACCGCACTGGTTCAACGGTGTCTGCTCGCCTGTGAGGCGCCGACGGTGTACTTGGTCGAGGACGCGCACTGGATCGACACCGCGAGCGAATCGATGTTCGGCGAACTCGCTGACGCGCTGGGCCACGCGCACGCCTTGCTGCTGATCACCCATCGGCCCGAGTACTCGGGCATCCTCGCCGAGATCCCGGGCACGGCGTCGCTGATGCTGCAACCCCTGCGGGGTTCGGAAACCTCGGCGCTGGTCACGGCCATGCTGGGCACCGACCCCACAGTGGGTGCGCTGACGGATCAGATCGTCGAGAAATCCTCCGGCAACCCGTTCTTTGCGCACGAGATCGTGCGCGATCTTGCCGAGCGCGGTGTGTTGGAGGGCAGCCGCGGACACTACCGGTGCACCCATCCGCTCGACGAAATCCCGGTGCCGCCAACGCTGCAAGCGACGATCGCCGCTCGGATCGACCGCCTCGGCGCTGTTGCCAAGTCGGTGCTCTATGCCGGCGCAGTGGTCGGAATGCACGTCGACGCAAGCGTTGTGGGAGCCCTGCTCGACAATGTGCCGACGTCCGCTGCTGTTGCCGAACTGTGTCAGGCCGAGCTCGTCGAACCCGCGCCCACGGTTGCGTCGACCGGATTCGTCTTCTGCCACCCGGTCGTGCGGGCCGTCGCCTACGAATCGCAGTTGCGGTCCACCCGCAACCGACTGCACCGCCGGGCCGCAGGCGCGCTGGCGCAGACCGATGCAGTGACGGCGGATCAGCACGCGGCGATGATCGCCGAGCACCTGCACGCCGCCGGCGATCTTCGCGCAGCCTGCGAATGGCACATGCGGGCCGGAAATTGGCTTCAGCGTCGCGACCGCGCCGCGGCCTGGGCCAGTTGGCAACGGGCTCGCGCTGCGGCGACCGGGTTGCCCGAGAGCGACCCCGACCGGGCGAGGATCTTGACGACGGTTCTGACCCGCTTGTGCACTGAAGTGTCCAAGACCGGCGGGAACCTTTCCGACGCCGGGTTCGACGACCTGCGGGCGCTGTGCACCGCCTCGGGTGACGACCGGTCCCTTGCCATCGGCACCGCCGGCATGATCATGGGCCTGACCGGCCAGCACCGGCACCGGGAGGCTCTGGCTCTGACCGTCGACCTCCAGTCGTTGATCGAGTCGGTCGGCGATCCGGCACTGACGTGCGGCCTCCTGCCGGCGATCACCTATGCCATGTCGGAGGTCGGCCGGCTCCGCGAGGCGCTACGGCTGGCAGAAAAGGTGATCGGACTTGCCGCAGACGATGTGGCAAAGGGCAACGTGCTCTTCGGCTCTCCCTTGGTGAGCGCCATCAGGATGCGGGGGCTCTACCGTCTGTGCCTGGGCATCGACGGGTGGCGAACTGATGGTGACGCAGCGATCGCCCTGTCGAGGCATCTCGATCCGACGAGCCGCGTCTCGTCCGTGCTGTACAAGTACATCCTCGCGGTGCCGGTAGGCGCGTTGAAGGTAGACCGCGTCGCCCGTCGGCAGACAGCCGAAGCGCTGTCGGTCGCCGAGCAGGCAGGTGACCGGCACACCCTTGCGCTGGCGCGTATCGCCCGGGGCTTGGTGCTGGTCCATGGACGCGATCCTGGAGAGGAGGGCACCGTCCTGCTTCGGCAGGCTCGTGAATCGGTCACCACCGGCGGATTCACCTTGAATGCGGTCGCCCTCGTCGATCCTGCCCTGGCCCTGGTGTCGGCGCGGGCCGGGGAGCTAGGACACGCCATAGATCTCAGCCGCGGCGCTATCGCGCAGATGTCACACAGCGGTGAGGTGCTCTCCATGGGCGTCGCGACGACGGTACTGGTGGAGTCGCTGCTCGCCCGCGGCGCCGAAGGGGATCGGGCCGAAGCGATCGCTGCAGTCCAGCGTCTCGCGGCGATCCCCACCGACGACGGCTTCGTCCTCAATGAACTTCCGGTACTGCGGCTGCGTGCGCTCATCGCCAGATCCGACGGCGACATGTCGGCCTTCCACCGATTGCGGGAGAGCCACCAGAGGCGATGCGCGGCAGCAGGGTTCGACCTACCCGCCTACTGACCTCAGCGGCGCTGGGCAGCGCCCACCGCATCGGCCGCCGCCGCCACCGCGGCCTCGCGGGCCGCGCTGGCCTCTTCCTCGGTGAGCGTGCGGTCCGGCGCGCGGAACCGCAACGCCAACGCCAGCGACTTGCGCCCCTCGCCGATCTGTGGACCGGTGTACACGTCGAAGATCCGGACGTCTTCAAGCAGCTCGCCGGCCCCGGTCCGCACCGCGTCCACCACGCTCTGCGCCGCGACGTCCTCGTCCACGACCAAGGCGATGTCCTGGAACACCGCCGGGAACGGCGACACCGCCGGCACCGGTAAACGCTCGAGAAGCGGCACCGCGTCGAGATCTATCTCGACCGCGCAGGTCCCCTTGGGCAGGCCGGATCGTTCGACGACCGCCGGGTGCAATTGCCCGGCGTGCCCGACGACGACGTCGCCGACCAGGATCTCCGCGCATCGACCGGGATGCCACGGCAGGTATTGGGCGGCCCGGAAGGTGAACTCGATGCCGGCGGCGCGGCCGATGATGCGCACGGCCTCGAAGGCGTCGGCGGCCTCGACGGGACGCCCCCGGCCCCACGGCCCTGCCGGTTCACGCAGTCCGGCCAGCACCACCCCGACGTGCTGGGGCTGGCGAGGCAGCGATGCGTCCAGCGCGGCGATCTCGTCGTCGGTGGGACGCCGGTCGTTCGGGATGCGCTCCACGGCCTTGGTCTCGGCGCTCGGCTGCACCACCTGCGCGATCGCGAACAGCGCCACGTCGGCGGCACCCCGGGAGACGTTGCGGGTCAACGCTTCGAGCAGTCCCGGCAACAGAGTGGTGGCCAGGTGCGGCCTGTCCGACTCGAGCGGGTTGAGCACCTCGGCGGTGTTCCGGCGCGGATCGCCGGCTTCCAGCCCCCACTGGTCGAAGATTCCCGCGGGCAGGAACGGAGTGGGCAGAATCTCCACGAAACCGTTGAGAGCCAGCGACTTTCCGATGGCGCGCCGACGCTTCTGGACGGCCGTCAGGCCGCGGCCGGCCGGGGCGGCGGGCAGCACCGACGGGATGACGTCCAATCCTTCGAGACGCATCACCTCCTCGACCAGATCGGCGGGCTGCCGGATGTCGGGCCGCCAGCTGGGCGGGGTCGCGGTCAGCGTCGCATCGTCGACGACGACCGCGGCACCGATCTGGGTCAGCCGCTTGCGGGCGGTGCCCTCCGGGTACGCGACGCCGGCGGTTCGGTCCGGCAGATCGACCGGCATGCTCACCGGCGGATGCGTCCAGTCCTCGCGAGGCGGATCGCCGCGCCAATCGGTGAGCGTGGGTTCGACTGTGCCACCGGCGATCTCGGCGAGCAGCCTCGACGACCGGTCCAGCGCGGCGACCGAGACGGCCGGGTCCACGGTGCGCTCGTAGCGCCGGCCCGCCTCGCTGTGCAGGCGCAGCCGGCGTTGAGTGCGCGACACCGCTGCAGGGTCCCAGACCGCCGCCTCCAGCAGGACGTCGGTGGTGGACTCACGCACCTCGGTGGTCCCCGCCCCCATCACACCGCCGATCGCCGCGGTCGCGGCGTCGTCGACGATCAGCACGTCGACCGGATCGAGCGTGCGCTCGACATCGTCGAGGGTGACGACCTTCTCCCCCTGCTCGGCGAAGCGCACCCGGAATCCGCCGGTGATCAGGCTGCGGTCGTGAGCGTGCATCGGGTGGCCGAGTTCGAGCATCACGTAGTTGGTGACGTCGACCGCCGGAGAGATCGCCCGGATTCCGCTGAGCAGCAATCTGCGCTGAAGCCACCACGGCGACACCGCCTGTGGGTCGATCCCGGTGACCGGGCGCAGACCGAACCGCTGCACTCCCGTGCCGGCGTCGATGGTGACCGGCAGCGCCTCGCCGTCGGCGGGCAGTGGGGGCACATCCGCGGGGTCGACGAACTCGAGGTCGTAGGCATTGGCGATCTCGCGCGCCATGCCGCGAACCGACAGGCAGTAGCCCCGGTCCGGGGTGATCGCGAGATGGAACACCACGTCGTCGAGGCCGAGGACGTCGGCAGCGGCAGTGCCCGGTTCGGCGGTCCCCGGCGGCAGCACCAGGATCCCGGAGTGGTCCGTACCGAGGTTGAGTTCGGACACCGAGCAGATCATGCCCTCGGAAGTGCGCCCGTACGTCTTGCGCGTCGCGATGGTGAAATCGCCGGGAAGCACGGTGCCGGGCAGGGCCGCCACGACCAGGTCGCCGACATTGAAATTGGTTGCCCCGCACACGATGTCACGGATGCCCGACGACCCCACATCGACCTTGACCGCGCGTATCGGTTTCTTGAACTCGGTGAGCTCTTCGATTTCGACGACGCGACCGATGGTCAGCGGCCCGCTGACGGGCCCGACCGGGATGATCTCTTCGACCTCGTGGCCGATCCGGATGAGTGTCTGCTCGAGCTCGTCGGCGGGCACGTCCCAGCCCGGTGCGCCGGCTTGCACGGTGTCGCGGAGCCAGCTGTACGGAAGACGCATCAGGCTCCCACCCCGAACGGCAGCGAGAATCGGACGTCACCCTCGACCATGTCGCGCATGTCGGGGATGCCGTTGCGGAACTGCAGGGTTCGCTCCAGGCCCATGCCGAACGCGAAGCCGGAATACACCTGCGGGTCGATACCGCAGGCGCGCAGCACGTTCGGGTTCACCATCCCGCAGCCGCCCCACTCGACCCAGCCGGGTCCGCCCTTCTTGTTCGGGAACCAGATGTCAACCTCCGCGGACGGCTCGGTGAACGGAAAGAAGTGCGGCCGGAACCTGGTGCGGCCCTGCGGGCCGAACTGAGCGCGGGCGAACGCGTCGAGCGTGCCGCGCAGGTTGGCCATCGTCAGCCCCTTGTCCACGGCCAGACCCTCGACCTGGTGGAACACCGGGGTGTGGGTGGCGTCGAGCTCGTCGGTGCGGAAGGTGCGCCCGATCGAGATGATGTACACCGGTAGCTCGCGTTCCAGCAGCGCCCGGATCTGCACCGGTGAGGTGTGCGTGCGCAACACCTGCCGCGAACCTTCCGGTGCGACATGGAACGTGTCCTGCTCGCTGCGGGCCGGATGATCGGGCGGGAAGTTCAGCGCGTCGAAGTTGAACTGCTCGGTCTCGACCTCGGGACCCTCGGCGAGTTCCCAGCCCATCGCGACGAACGTGTCGGCGACGTTCTCGGCCAGGATCGTGATCGGGTGCCGCGCTCCCACCGGCTGACGGGTCGACGGCAGGGTGACGTCGATACGCTCGGCGACCAGGACGGCGGCGTCACGCTCGGCGCGAAGGACGGCCAGGCGCTCGTCGTAGGCGGCCTGCGCCTCGGTGCGCGCCACGTTGACCCGCTTGCCCGCGTCGGCACGGTCGGCCTTCGGCAGAGATCCCAGGGCCTGGCGTGCCAGCGCGATCGGCGAACGGTCGCCGAGGTGCTCGGTCTTGGCCTTGGCGAGCTCGTCGAGGGTCGAGGCCTGGTCGAACGCGCGGCGAACCGCGCTGACGGCGTCGGCCAGCGCTTGGTCTGATAGGTCTACTGGCTGCTCAGCCACCCGGCGATCATAGGCGATGCGTCGCCGGGCGCTTCGCGCGCGATCACTCTCCGGCGGCGGCCTCGTCGTCCTCGCCGCCAGGTGCCTGCCGCAGAGTTCTGAGGCGGTACATGGCGAAGTCGGCCGGCACGCCGTCCTGCCGCGCGGCGAAGACGTGTCGGCGCAGCTTCCGGGCCGAGACGCCCAGCGTCTGGAATTCCTCGTCGGGGATGCGTTCCAGGGTCGCTTCGGAGACCACCAGCTCGCCGCGGGTGGCGCGTTCCATTACCCGGGCCGCCAGGTTCACGTCGATGCCGAGCCAGTCCGAGCCGATGCGCTGCGGACGGCCGGTGTGGATCCCGACCCGCATCCGCGGCGTATACCCGTCGAGGTCAAGCGCTTTGACCGCCTGTCGGGCGGCGATGGCGGCCCGCACCGCGGTGGTGGGGTCGGCGAACACCGCCATCAGGCCGTCGCCCATGCGCTTGACGATGTGCCCGCCGGATTCCAGCAGCGGCGGTTCGACCACCTGAGACACCCGCCGCAGCAGGCGCAGGGTGGCGTCGTCGCCGGCCCGCAGCGACCACGCCGAGAAGCCCACCAGATCGGTGAACACCAGCGTCACCTCGGCGTTGGCCGGGCGACCCGAGACACGCTCGGTCAGTGCCTGCCAGACCTGCAATGCCCCCAGGCTCACCTCGCGGGTCGCCGCATCGCGTCCCAGGATGCGGTCGGCGGCCCGGGCGGCGGCCCGGGGGCCGCCGACACCGCTGGCCGAGAGCGGATCCCCGAAGTCGGGATCCCCCGGCAACGCCCGCCGGGTGCGACGAAGAAACGCGATGAGGCCGTCGTGGTGATTCACGCCCTTCAACCAGCCGACCGCGTCCACGGCGCAAGCCTAATCCAGCGGCCCCGGGCCCCTTCCGATTCATAGACAACGGTCGTTGTCAGCGCCTATCGTGGAACAGGTGCGATCAACGGCGATGGCAGATTCCCCCGCGGCTCCCTTCGAGTCTTCCGCGGGGTCCCCCGACGGGTGTCTCTCAGAGCGCTCCTCGACGACCTCGGCGACCCACCCGCTGGGCCCGGATTCGCTGACGTGGAAGTACTTCGGTGACGTCCGTACCGGCATACTCGGCGTCTGGATCGGTGCCATCCAGAACATGTATCCGCAACTCGGCGCCGGTGTCGAGGACCATTCAATCCTGCTGCGCGAACCCCTTCAGCGGGTGGCGCGCTCGGTGTATCCGATCATGGGCGTGGTCTACGACGGTGACCGTGCCGCGCAGACGGGAGCCCAGATCCGCGGCTTCCACAACACCATCAAGGGCGTCGACGCCGAGGGCCGTCGGTACCACGCACTGCACCCCGAGACGTTCTACTGGGCACACGCGACATTCTTCATGCTGATCATCAAGACCGCCGAGTACTTCTGCGGCGGCCTGACCGAAGCCGAGAAGGAGCAGCTGTTCGAGGAGCACGTGCAGTGGTACCGGATGTACGGGATGAGCATGCAGCCGGTCCCCGAGTCCTGGGAGGCATTCTGCGAGTACTGGGACCGCAAATGCCGCGAGGAGCTGGAGATCAACCAGGCCACACTGGACATCTTTTCGATGCGGATCCCCAAGCCGTGGTTCGTGATGATGCCCACCCCCCTCTGGGATCAGATCTTCAAACCGATGCTCGGCGCCCAACGCTGGGTTGCCGCAGGCGTTTTCGACCCCGCCGTGCGCGAGCGGGCCGGCATGCGGTGGACACCGGGCGACGAGATCGTGCTTCGCCTGTTCGGCAAGCTGGTCGAGCTCGCGTTCCTCGCCGTGCCCGACGAGATCCGGCTCCATCCCCGTGCGGTCGCGGCCTACCGCCGCGCCGAGGGCAAGATCCCCGCCGACGCTCCGCTGGTGGAGGCCCCAGGGTTCATGGCCCCGCCGCGGGACCGGCGCCACATGCCGATGCACTACCTTCCGCCGCAGAAATCTTTGTTGACTCGCGTCGGCGCGCTGGTTCATACCACGTTTTTTCTGGCGGGCTCTCTGGCCGGGGCACGCCGACCGGCTGTCAACCGTCGCGGATCGGGTAAGGCAGCCTGAACGCATGCTCGAATGGTCTGACGTCGACATCGCTGTGCGCGACGCTGTACGGGAGTTCGTGGACAAGGAGATCCGGCCGCACCTCGACGAGCTCGAGAGCGGTGGGCTGGAGCCCTACCCCATCATCCGAAAGCTGTTCTCGACCTTCGGGATCGACGCGATGGCCAAGGAGTCGCTGGAGAAACGCCTCAACCGCTTGCGTGACGGCGACGAGCGACCGGCGAAATCCGGTGGCGGCATGTTCGGCGGCGGCTCGCCCGGCATGGGGTTCGTGCTCATCAGCGAGCTGTGCCGGGTGTCGATGGGTCTGGTGACCGGCATGGGCGTGAGCTTGGGCCTGACCGTGCCGACGATTCAGAGCCGCGGCACGCTGGCTCAGCAGGAACGCTGGCTTCCCGGCCTGGTGACCTACGAGAAGATCGGCGCGTGGGCGATCACCGAGCCCGATTCCGGCTCGGACGCGTTCGGCGGCATGAAGTCCTACGTGGTGCGAGACGGCGACGACTACATCCTGAACGGGCAGAAGACGTTCATCACCAACGGTCCGGACGCCGACGTGGTGGTGGTCTACGCCAAGTTGGACGAGGGTGACGGCGCCGACAAACGCGACCGCAAGGTCCTGACCTTCGTCCTGGACAAGGGCATGGACGGCTTCGAGCAGTCCAAGCCGTTCCGCAAGATGGGCATTCACTCGTCACGCACCGGTGAACTGTTCTTCCACAACGTGCGCCTGGGACGCGACCGGCTGCTCGGTGAGACCGAGTCCGGCGGCGGCGACGCCCAAGATTCCAGGGACAGCGCCCGCTCCAGCTTCTCGACCGAGCGCATCGGTGTGGCGGCCATGGCGCTCGGCGTGATCGAGGAGTGTCTGCGGCTGAGCGTGGACTACGCCAAGAGCCGCAAGTTGTGGGGCCAGGAGATCAGTCAGTTCCAGCTCATCCAGCTCAAGCTGGCCAACATGGAAGTCGCGCGAATGAACGTGCGCAACATGCTGTTCCGCGTCATCGAGTCTGCACAGGCCGGCACCCCGACCTCCCTGGCGGAGGCGTCGGCGATCAAGTGGTACTGCTCGCAGGCCGCCACTGACGTCGCGATGGAGGCCGTGCAGTTGTTCGGTGGCAACGGCTACATGACCGAGTACCGCGTCGAGCAGCTCGCCCGGGACGCCAAGTCCCTGATGATCTACGCGGGAAGCAACGAAGTCCAGATCACCCACGTGGCCCGGGGGCTGCTCAGCGGCTAACCGTCGGCGCCGCCGTCGTTGCCGGTGTTGTTGTCACCGTTGCCGCCGTCGTTCCCGCTGTTGTTGCCGTCGTCACCGCTGCCGCCGCCATTGCCGCTGTTGTCGCCGCCGTCATTCCCGGTGTCGTTGCCGCCGACGTCGTTCGCCCCGGCGTCGTTGTCACCGTCGTTGCCCCCGCTGTCGTCGCCCGGCTCCGCTTCGATTTCTCCGCCCGGCAACTCGTTGTCCTCGGTGGGTTTCGTGCCGTCCTGCGACGGATTCTGCTCCGGGGTGTGCGCCTGGGTCCCGGGCTGGACTTCGGGTTCGAAGACGACGGTGGGGACGCTTCCGGCCGACCGTTCGATCAGCTTCTGGCTGTCGTTGTTCACGTCACCGGTCTGTGCGACGGGTCCGGTCTGCCCGGTGGTCTCGCCCGCCGGCGCGGGACCGAGGGATCGCTGGGACGCCCCGCTCTCTTCAGGACCGGGCTGCGACATCGTCAGCTGCGGAGTAACCGTGGACCCGGTCAGCTCCTCGGCCGCTCGTGGACAGCTGCAGGTCATCCAGGTTCGGTGGAATACCGACCGTCCACTTGGGCCGGTTGTAGGCAGAGTCGATGATCGGCCTCAGCAGGTCGTCCATGAAGTCGACGAACCGCGGGTCGAAGCCCCAGTCGAGCATCG
Organism: Mycobacterium sp. 4D054; assembly: GCF_052245755.1. Taxonomy (NCBI): domain Bacteria; kingdom Bacillati; phylum Actinomycetota; class Actinomycetes; order Mycobacteriales; family Mycobacteriaceae; genus Mycobacterium; species Mycobacterium sp. 4D054. The sequence continues at coordinate 300,075 of NZ_JBQQCF010000001.1, read as the reverse complement.
GCCGCAGCAGCGGGAGCAGCGGGGTCTGGATCAGCACCGTGGTGAGGCTGCCGCCGGCGTCGTTGGCGTCGATGTAGTACTTCGTCGGCACAGTGAAGATGTCGGTCCAGGCCGCCTTGACGTGCAGGTCGACGCCGCCCATCACGGCGTTGAGCACGGCCAGCAGATTGAACGGATTGTCCGGCCAGTCCGAGACGCCGTCGTATTCGGCCATCACGACCATGACGTGGTAAGGGGTCTCCGGCAGCGGCTGATACGGGATGCCGCCGACGGTCATCATCAGGGGATTCGGCGCACCGTAGATCATCACGTTGAAGCGCGTGGGATCTGGGCGTTGGTCGGGCTCGAGAGCCATCAACATGCGCACGACCCGGTCGACGGCGGGAGCACCCTCCGACACGCCACCGATGGTGATGAGCTCGTCGGGCTTGTCCCTCAGCGTGTCGACCACCGCCGTGTAGAGGCTCTGCGTTCCCATTTCCACCGAGTACACGAAGTCGTCGGTGCCCGGGAACGGCACGCTGACGCGGGTGTACTCGCCGAAGAAGCCGCCGAACGCGGTCGACATCTGCTCGTCGGTCAGTTCGGCATAACCTCCCTTGCCCCCGACCAGCAGTGCCGTCGCGCCGTTCGCGACGGCCGGCGCAAACGCCACCCCGATGATCCCGATGAATGTGACCAAGCGCTTCATGGTCCCCACCCGCCCCCGTGTAGGAAGTTTCCCCTTAGTCTCCGAGGCTACGAATCAGCAAACTTTTCAACAATGGACCAACGGGTCCATTTTCGGCCTGGATCCAGGGACTAGATCCCTGCCGGATACCTCGTGAATCCGAGGAACGATCATGATCAGGACGCGTTCAGCGGTGACACCAAGCCGACCTGTCCGCCAGGCGGCAACGCCGTGCCGGATCTGTGTAAGAAGGCCTCGTGCGGTTCCGGCAACGGCCAGGCGGCGGCGTACGGACCACCCCGGACGTAGGAAGGTTCAGAGATGGTCGCGGGCTCGTGCGCTCTGGTACAAGCAGATCGCTGCCGCGGAGGCTACGTTGAGGCTCTCGGCGTGACCGGGCATCGGGATGCGGATTCCGGCGGTGGCGAGTTCGACGACTTCGGCGGGCAGCCCGTGGGCTTCCGGACCGAACAGCCACGCCGTGGGGACCGACAAATCCACCTTGTCGAGGCTGACCTGGCCGTCGAGCACCGTCGCCAGGACCTGAAGGCCGGAATCCCTGAGCCGGGCGACGGCACCTGCCGCGTCCGGCGCGCTGATCACCGGGACCGAGAAGATGCTGCCCGCCGAGGCGCGCAGGCACTTGCCGTTGTAGGGGTCGACGCTGTCGCCGGCGAGCACCACCGCGTCGGCGCCCATCGCGTCAGCGACGCGGATCAGTGTGCCCGCGTTGCCCGGCTCAGAGATGCCGACCGGCACCGCGACCAGTGTGGGGTCGGCGGCCAGCACATCGTCGAGGCTGGTTTCCGGCATCGAACAGACCGCGACCAGGCCGACCGGAGTGACGGTGTCGGACAAGGCTTTTGCGGCCTTGTCCGACACCAGGTGCACCGGCGCGCTTCCCAGCAGCGCGGTGAATCGCTCCGCGGCGGTCTCGGTGGCGAAAACCTCGTGAACGAGACCGCGCCGCATCGCTGCCTCGACGAGGTTGGGACCTTCGGCGAGGAAACGTGCGGCGCGGCGGCGCCCGGTGTGGCGGTGCAGTTTGACTGCCGCCACCACCCGGGCAGAACGCTCGGTGAGGGTCAGGCAGCCTCGCCCGACGGAGCGTTGACATCCTCTGGCAGCGCGGCCTTGGCGACCTCGACCAGCGCGGTGAAGGCGGCCGGATCGCTGACGGCGATCTCGGCGAGGTTCTTCCGGTCGACCTCGACACCAGCGGCCTTGAGGCCCTGGATCAGCCGGTTGTAGGTGATGTCGTTGGCGCGGGCGGCGGCGTTGATGCGCGAGATCCACAACTTGCGGAACTCGCCCTTGCGGGCGCGACGGTCACGGTAGGCGTAGGTCAGCGAGTGCAGCTGCTGTTCCTTGGCCTTGCGGTACAGCCGGGACCGCTGTCCGCGGTAGCCCTTCGAGGCCTTCAGTACGGTGCGCCGCTTCTTCTGCGCGTTGAGTGCGCGCTTCACGCGTGCCATGGGGGTCTTCCTATCTCGGTGGGGTCAGATTCAGGCTTCAGTCGGCTGCGGCTCTAGCCGTTGAGCATCTTCGCGATGCGTTTGGCGTCGCTGGGCGACACCGTGGTGCGGCCGTCGAGCCGACGCGTGCGCTTGGACGGCTTGTGCTCAAGAAGGTGCCTGCGGTTGGCCTTCTGACGGACGATCTTGCCGGTTCCGGTGCGACGGAACCGCTTCGAAGCGCCGCTGTGGGTCTTCGCCTTGGGCATGTTTCCTCAGTTCTTCGGTGTGTCGGTGGGTGCTTCGCCGGACTGCGCGTCGCCGCGCCGCGCCGACGGGGTGTCGGCATCCTGCGCCGCCTTGGCGCGAGTCTTCGCACCGCGGTGCGGCGCCAGCACCATCGTCATGTTGCGGCCGTCCTGCTTGGCGGACGTCTCGATGAAGCCGTAATCGGCGACATCGGCGCCCAAGCGTTGCAGGAGCCGGAAACCCAGTTCGGGCCGCGACTGCTCGCGTCCGCGGAACATGATCGTCACCTTGACCTTGGACCCGGCTTCCAGGAAGCGGATGACGTGACCCTTCTTGGTCTCGTAGTCATGCGGGTCGATCTTGGGACGCAGCTTCTGTTCCTTGACGACGGTCTGCTGCTGGTTCTTGCGAGACTCGCGCGCCTTCTGGGCCGTCTCGTACTTGAACTTGCCGTAGTCCATGATCTTGCACACCGGCGGCTTGGCGTCCGGGGCTACTTCGACAAGGTCGAGATCGGCATCCGCGGCGACGCGGAGTGCATCTTCGATGCGCACGATGCCTACCTGTTCACCGCCCGGTCCGATCAGGCGGACTTCAGGTACGCGGATGCGCTCGTTGACGCGGGTCTCAGTGCTGATGGGGCCTCCCTGGATAGTTCCTGCTGTCCTCGCGGAACCCCATCACCGCCGGCGCGCTGTTCCCGAGAAACAGACAAGCCCTGCTCGAAGCAGGGCCCAAAGCCGACCAGGACAGACATCGTCGATGCCTGTGACCGGACCGCGTAGCCTTCGGATAGCCCGTGGCCGGCGGTGGGAGTTGGGACTCCACTTGCTGTCCCTGGCGTCAGCCGGGACGGTCGCGCATGCCAGTCTAGCAGGCATGACCGATAGCTCTGACATCCCCGAATCCGACGGCGTCGAAGACCTCGCCGGATCGGCCGAGGTGCGCGAACTGGCGACCATACCCGCGGTCGAGGTGATCACCCGCGCGGCCGTGATGCTGATGAGTGCCGCCGCCGAGAAGCTCGGGCTGTCGGACGCCGACCCGGAACAGAGCCCGTACCTCGACCTCGACGAGGCTCGCCGCCTGATCACCGCGCTTGCCGGGCTGGTCACCGCTTCGGCGGAGTACCTCGGCCCGCACGCCGGCCCGGTCCGCGACGGGTTGAAGACGCTGCAGCTGGCGTTCCGCGAGGCCAGCGCCGCACCCGACGAGCCGGGACGCGGTCCGGGCGAGAAATACACCGGCCCGGTCTGGTAGCACCGCCGGACATCCCCGCAAGTCACAGGCCGAGCGAATATCCTCGCGCCCTATGACCCCAACCAGCCTCGTCCGGGCACATCCGACGTCCAGTCACCGCTGGGTGCCCGCAGCGGCCGGCTGGATCGTGGGTGTGATCGCGACGTTGTCGCTGGTGGCCAGCATCTCACCGTTGGTCCGGTCGCTGATCCGGGTGCCGCGCGAGTGGGTCAACGACTACATCTTCAACTTTCCCGACACCAGTTTCGCCTGGGCGTTCGTGCTGGCTCTGTTGGCCGCCGCGCTGGCCGCGCGCAAACGCATCGCGTGGTGGATCCTCGTCGGCTACATGGTCGCGGCGGCCGGCTGGAACATTGCCGGTCTCGCCGACGGAGGTGAGCGCTGGTTCCAGGAAGTCGGCGAGATCATCGGCCTGGGCTTCCATCTGGCCGCGATCGCGTTCCTGCTGCTGGCCCGCAAGGAGTTCTGGGCGAGGGTCCGTCGCGGCGCACTGCTCAAGGCGGCCGCCACGCTGGTTGCCGGCATGGCCGTCGGCACGCTCGTCGGCTGGGGGTTGCTTGAGCTGTTCCCGGGATCTCTGGCCCGCCCGGACCGGTTCTGGTACGCGCTGAACCGCGTCACCGCGTTCGCCGGCGCCGACGCCGATTCGTTCAGCGGGCATCCGCACGTGTTCGTCAACGCGCTGCTCGGTCTCTTCGGAGCGGTGGCCCTGATGGTGACGGCCATCGTGCTGTTCCAGTCGCAGCGCGCCGAGAACGCGCTCACCGGCGAGGACGAGTCGGCGATCCGCGGCCTGCTGGAGCTGTACGGCAAGAACGACTCGCTGGGTTATTTCGCCACCAGGCGCGACAAGGCGGTCGTCTTCGCCCCGAGTGGACGCGCCGCGATCACCTACCGGGTCGAGGTCGGTGTGTGCCTGGCCAGTGGGGACCCGGTGGGTGATCCGAAGGCCTGGCCGCAGGCCATCGCGGCGTGGCTGAAGCTCTGCCAGACCTACGGCTGGGCCCCCGGCGTGATGGGGGCGAGCTCGGCGGCGGCGCAGGCGTTCCGGGATGCCGGGCTCAGCGCACTCCAACTCGGGGACGAGGCGATCCTGCATCCGGAGAACTTCCGGCTGTCGGGCCCCGACATGCGGGCGGTCCGCCAGGCCGTCACCCGCGCACGGCGTTCCGGGGCCACCGTCCGGATCCGCAGGCACCGGGAGTTGTCCGCTGACGAGATGAACGCGGCGATCGAACGCGCCGACGCCTGGCGGGACACCGAGGACGAACGGGGCTTCTCCATGGCGCTGGGACGGCTCGGTGATCCGGCTGACGGGGACTGCCTGCTCGTCGAGGCGGTCCAGGGCGGTCAGGTCGTCGCGATGCTGTCCTTGGTCCCGTGGGGCGGCAACGGGGTGTCGCTGGACCTGATGCGCCGTTCCCCGCACTCCCCCAACGGCACCATCGAGCTGATGGTCAGCGAACTGTGCATGCAGTCCGAGGACATCGGCGTCACCCGGATCTCGTTGAATTTCGCGATGTTCCGCTCCGCGTTCGAGCAGGGCGCACAGTTGGGCGCCGGTCCGGTGGCGCGACTGTGGCGCTGGCTGCTGGTGTTCTTCTCGCGCTGGTGGCAGCTGGAGACGCTGTACCGGTCCAATATGAAGTACCAGCCCGAGTGGGTGCCGCGGTACGCATGCTACGAGGACGCCCGGCTGGTGCCCCGCGTCGGGGTGGCGTCGGTGATCGCCGAAGGCTTTCTGGTGCTTCCCTTTTCGCGGCGCCACGACCAACCGCACACCGGCCACCACATCGCCGCGCCGGACCCGCTGATGGCCACCGGCCTGTTGCACAGCGACGGCACGGCACCCGACGGGATCGGCCTGCAGGCCGCTCCGGCCGACGAGGAGCAGCCCAGGTTGCCCGAGCAGGTGCGGGTCCGGATGGCCAAACTCAAGGCCCTGCAGGCCCAGGGCGTGGACGCCTACCCCGTGGGCAACCCGCCGAGCCACACCGTCACCGACGCCTTGGCGGCCGCGAGCAGCGCCGAAGTCACCGTGGCGGGCCGGGTGCTGCGGCTGCGTGACTATGGCGGTGTGCTGTTCGCCCAGCTGCGTGACTGGTCCGGCGAAATCCAGCTGGTACTGGACAATTCACAGCTCACAGACGGCACCACCGCCGACTTCACCCGCACCATCGACCTCGGCGACCTGATCGAGGTCACCGGGACGATGGGCCACAGCCGGTCAGGCACCTGGTCGCTGCTGGCGACGGCCTGGCGGCTGACCGGCAAGTGCCTGCGTCCACTGCCCGACAAGTGGAAGGGGCTCACCGATCAAGAGGCGCGGGTGCGTGCCCGTTACGTCGACCTCGCCGTCAACACCGAAGCCCGGGATCTGATCCGGGCGCGCAGCGGGGTGTTGCACGCGATCCGGGAAACCTTGGTGTCGAGAGGGTTTCTGGAGGTCGAGACGCCGATCCTGCAGCAGATACACGGCGGCGCGAATGCACGGCCGTTCCTGACCCATATCAACGCCTACGACCTCGACCTATATCTGCGGATCGCACCGGAGCTTTACCTGAAGCGGTTGTGCGTCGGCGGTGTCGAGCGGGTGTTCGAGCTCGGCCGGGCGTTCCGCAACGAGGGTGTCGACTTCAGCCACAATCCCGAGTTCACGTTGCTGGAGGCCTATCAGGCGCACGCCGACTACCAGGTGTGGATCGACGGTTGCCGGGAGCTGATCCAGAACGCCGCGCAGGCGGCCAACGGCGCGCACGTGTTCATGCGGCCCCGCGAGGACGGTGTGCTCGAACCCGTGGATATCTCCGGGCAGTGGGCGGTCAAGACGGTGCACGGCGCGGTGTCGGAGGCGCTCGGTGAACAGATCGGCCCCGATACCGACCTGGCGACGCTGCGGCGGCTGTGTGACCGGGCGGGGATCCCGTACCTGACGCACTGGGACGCCGGTGCGGTGGTCCTGGAGATGTATGAGCACCTGGTCGAGGACCAGACCCGGGATCCGACGTTCTACAAGGATTTCCCGACGTCGGTCTCGCCGCTGACCCGTCCACACCGAAGCATCCCGGGGGTGGCCGAGCGCTGGGATCTGGTGGCCTACGGCGTCGAGTTGGGCACCGCCTACAGCGAGCTGACCGATCCGGTGGAGCAACGCCGGCGGTTGCAGGAGCAGTCGCTGCTCGCCGCGGGCGGGGACCCGGAGGCGATGGAACTCGACGAGGATTTCCTTCAGGCGATGGAGTACGCGATGCCGCCGACAGGGGGCCTCGGCATGGGTGTGGACCGCGTCGTCATGCTCATCACCGGGCGCAGCATCCGCGAGACGCTGCCGTTCCCGCTGGCCAAGCCGCGGTAGCCCGGCCGTCGTACCGAACCGCGTTGGCAGGAGGATCACAGCTCGTCTACAGCCACGCCGGTCAATCTGGATGTCGTGACGTTGATGCACGGTTGGTTGCCGGTGGCGGTGCAGACCCTGACGCTCGTCGCCGTGATCACCGCGGTCGGGTGGCGGACCCGGCGGTGGCGCATGGTGTGGGTGCCGTGGTCGGCGCTGATCGGGGCGGTGCTCGCGTTCGCGGTGTACTGCTATATCAGGTCGGCCGGGGTCGCCGACGACACCAATCCGGCACCGCGCACCTTCTGGGTATGGATCGCGTTGTCCGGCTTCGCTTTCGGTGTGTTGGTGGCGGGCTGGCGCGGGGCGGGGTGGTGGCGCCGGGGCGTGGCCGCGCTGGCCCTGCCGCTATGCGTGCTCTCCACGGCGTTGGTGTTGAACCTGTGGGTGGGCTACCTCCCCACCGTGCAGACCGCATGGAACCAGCTCACCGCGGAACCGTTGCCCGACCAGACCGACCAGGTCACGGTCGCGGCGATGGCGAGCCGGCACCATGTCCCGATCAAGGGCAGTGTGGTCGCCGTCGACATCCCAGGCAGCGCATCGGGTTTCAAGCATCGGCAGGAGTTCGTCTACCTGCCTCCCGCATGGTTTGCCACTGATCCTGCCCCGGCGCTGCCGGCAGTGATGATGATCGGCGGCGAGTTCAACACCCCGGCCGACTGGATGCGCGCCGGCGGCGCGGTCAAGACGCTCGACGACTTCGCCGCCGCGCACGGCGGTTACGCACCGGTGGTCGTGTTCGTCGATCCGGGCGGGACCTTCAACAACGACACCGAATGCGTCAACGGCACCCGCGGCAACGCCGCCGACCACCTCGTCGGCGATGTCGTGCCGTACGTCAAGTCCAGGTTCGGTGTCGGCGCGAACTGGGGTGTCGTCGGATGGTCGATGGGCGGCACCTGCGCAGTCGATCTGGCCGTCATGCACCCCGACGTGTTCGGCACGTTCGTCGACATCGCCGGTGACGCCGCACCCAACGCCGGCACCCAGGCCGAGACGATCGACCGACTCTTCGGGGGCAACGCGGCCGCGTACGCGGAGTTCGATCCGGCGGCGGTGATCACCCGGCACGGCCCCTACCGCGGCGTGACCGGCTGGTTCGACGTCAACGACGCCGTCGGCGTGGCCGGGGATCCGAAACCCAATGCCCAGGCGGTGGCCGCAAATTCGCTGTGCGCGCTCGGTCACTCGGCGGGGATCGGCTGTGCGGTGGTGAGTCAGCCGGGTAATCACGACTGGCCGTTCGCCTCGACGGCGTTCACCGCCGCGCTGCCCTGGCTCGCGGGCAGGATCGGAACCCCGTCGGCGCCGCAAGTGGACCTGCCCGGGACAGTCCGCGGGTAGCGTGGGGACCATGCCGGACATTCCCAGCGGCGAACCCGAAACGGGTTACACCTCGGACGGGGTGCCGACCTTCGATTCCGTTCGCGAAAAGATCGAGACGCGGTATGCGACCTCGATCGGCTCTGCCGAACTCGCCTCGGAGACGCCGGAGGGACGCGCCGTCGAGGATCAGTACGACGCGCGCCAGCGCGCGGCCGCCGAGCGGCTCGCCCAGATCCGGGAATCGATGGCGCCGGAGCCGGACGAGAAGTAGCCGCGCTCTCATCAAGGTGTCGGCCCCTGGCGGTACCGTTCGACCTCGATGCGGTCTATCACACTCGACGAGCGGCGCGCCCGGCTCGCCGTCCGTCATCTGCTGGTCCCCCAACCGGACGCGCCGGCGACGGCCGAGGCGGTTACCGGCCGGCTGGTCGGGCTGCACGCCACCGACCCGGCCACTCCTCACCTGTCGCTGTGGAGCAGGGTGCCCGGATACCGCGTCGCCCATCTGAACGCCGCACTCTACGAACAGCGCTCGCTGATCAAGCACCTCGCGATGCGCCGGACGCTGTGGGTGATCCGTCCGGACGACCTGCCGGCCGTGCAATCGGCAGCCGGCGTGCGCGTCGCCGGCAACGAAGCCCGCCGACTGGCTCTCGACGTCGAGAAGGCGGGCGTGGCAGACGACGGCCGGCAATGGCTCGAGACCGCCTGTGCGGCGGTGATTCGGTATCTGCACGAGGCCGGACCGTGCACGGCGCGGCAGCTACGGGAAGCACTTCCCGAGCTGACCGGAACTCACAACCCCGCCCCGGGCAAGGCGTACGGCGGGGAAGGCCACCTGGCACCGCGGGTGCTGACCGTGCTCTCCGCGCGGGGCGACATCGTGCGCGGCCCCAACGACGGCGGCTGGACCACCTCGCGGCCCCGGTGGGTTCAGGCCCGGCAGTGGCTGGCCCCGACCGAACCGATGCTGCCCGAGCGGGCGCGGGCCGCACTCGTCCGCCGATGGTTGTACGCCTTCGGACCTGCCACCGTCACCGACGTCAAGTGGTGGTTCGGCACCACCCTCGGCTGGGCCCGGCAGGCCCTGGCCGACCTCGACGCCGTCGAGGTCGACCTGGACGGTGTGCCTGGATACGTCCTGCCAGGAGACGACGAACCTGTCGCCACCGCGGCCCCCTGGTGTGCGCTGTTGCCCGCACTGGACGTCACGACGATGGGATGGGCGGAACGCGCCTGGTATCTCGGGCCGCACCGTGACAGCGTGTTCGACCGCAACGGCAACGGCGGCCCCACAGTGTGGGTGGACGGGCGCATTGTCGGTGCGTGGCGCCAAGACGCGGACGGGCGGGTACAGCTGGTGCTGCTCGAAGACGTGGGAAGCCAAGTACGCAAAGCACTTTCAGACCGTGCCGATGCGCTGACGGAATGGCTGAGCGGGGTGCGGGTGAATCCGCGGTTCCCGTCCCCCGCGAGCAAGGGTCACGCGGGCTCAGACAGCGTCCGCTGAAGCAGGATGGTGTCCAGCCATCTGCCGTGTTTGAACCCGACCGCCGACAACCGTCCGGCCTCGGTGAAGCCGCGCCGGCGGTGGAGGGTCAGCGACGCATGCGCATCAGCGTCCACGATGACGGCGATCACCTGCCGGATCCCGGCTGCCGCGCAGTCGTCGAGGAGCCTGTCCAGCATGGCTCCGCCGACACCTCGACCCGCCGCGGCGGGCGCGACGTAGACGGAGTCCTCGACCGTGAAGCGGTAGGCACGGCGGGTCTTCCATGGTGCGCAGTAGGCGAAACCGAGCACCTCACCGTCCGCGACGGCGGCAACGTAGGGCAGGCCGGCGCCGGTCACCGCCGCCATGCGGCGCGCCAGGTCGTCCGGTTTCGGTGGATCCATTTCGAACGTCGCCACGCCCGTTTCCACGTAGTGGGTGTAGATCGCGCCGATGGCTTCCACGTCGCCCGGCCCCGCGGGCCGGATGGTCACAGCGCTGGGCACGGTCAGGCGCTGACCTTGCTCCGGTTGCGCGACTTCGGCTTCGGCTTCAGCGTGGGACGAGCCACCCCGAGCGTCTCGGCCAGGAAATGCCCCGTATAACTGTCCGGATTGGCGGCCACATCCTCGGGCGTGCCGGTGGCGACCACGGTGCCGCCACCCGAACCACCTTCGGGCCCCATGTCGACGACCCAGTCGGAGGTCTTGATCACGTCGAGATTGTGCTCGATGACGATCACTGTGTTGCCCTTGTCCACCAGGCCGTTGATCACCTTCAAGAGCTTGCGGATGTCCTCGAAGTGCAGCCCCGTGGTCGGCTCGTCGAGGATGTAGATAGTCCGGCCGGTGGAACGTTTCTGCAGTTCGGAGGCGAGCTTCACGCGCTGGGCTTCGCCACCAGACAGCGTGGGCGCGGGTTGGCCCAGCCGGACATACCCCAGCCCGACGTCGACCAGCGTGTTGAGGTACCTGTGAATCGAACTGATCGGCGCGAAGAACTCGGCCGCCTCCTCGATCGACATGTCCAGCACCTCGGCGATGGTCTTGCCCTTGTAGTGCACCTCCAGGGTCTCGCGGTTATAGCGAGCGCCCTGGCACACCTCGCAGGGGACGTACACGTCGGGCAGGAAGTTCATCTCGATCTTGATGGTGCCGTCGCCCGAGCATGCCTCACAGCGGCCACCCTTGACGTTGAACGAGAACCGGCCCGGCTGGTACCCGCGGACCTTGGCTTCGGTGGTCGCGGCGAACAGGGTGCGGATCTTGTCGAACACCCCGGTGTAGGTCGCCGGGTTGGAGCGCGGGGTCCGCCCGATCGGAGACTGGTCGACGCGGACGAGCTTGTCGAGGTGGTCGAGTCCGTTGATACGGGTGTGCCGGCCCGGCACCAGCCGGGCGCCGTTGAGCTTGTTGGCCAGTACCGAGGCCAGGATGTCGTTGACCAGCGTGGACTTGCCCGATCCGGACACCCCCGTCACCGAGGTGAGCACTCCGAGTGGGAAGGCCACGTCGATGTCGCGCAGATTGTGTTCGCGCGCCCCGACGACGGTGAGCTGGCGCTTCTTGTCGACCACCCGGCGCAGCTCCGGCACCTCGATCTGTTCCTTGCCCGACAGGTAGGCACCGGTGATCGAATCCGGATTCTTCAGTAGGTCCTCGTAGGGCCCGCTGTGCACGATCTGACCGCCGTGCTCGCCGGCCGCGGGCCCGATGTCGACCACCCAGTCGGCGTGGGCGATGGTGTCGAGGTCATGCTCCACCACGATCAGGGTGTTGCCCAGGTCGCGCAGCCGGACCAGGGTGTCGATCAGCCTGCGGTTGTCGCGCTGATGCAGACCGATCGAAGGCTCGTCGAGCACGTAGAGCACGCCGACCAGGCCTGACCCGATCTGGGTGGCCAGCCGGATGCGCTGTGCCTCCCCGCCCGAAAGCGTGCCCGCCGCGCGCGACAGCGACAGATAGTCCAGCCCGACGTCGAGCAGGAACCCGAGCCGGGACTGGATCTCCTTGAGCACCTGACCGGCGATCGCGGCTTCTCGGCGCCCCAGGGTCAGCGCGTTGAGGAACTCCGCGCACTCGGCGATCGACAGCTCGGCGACCTCGGCGATGGACTTCGGGCCGAACTTCCCGGCGGTCATCGTCACCGCGAGGATCTCCGGTTTGAGGCGGGTGCCGTTGCACTCCGGGCACGGCACGTCACGCATGAAACCCTCGAGCCGTTCCTTGGTTTGCTCGGAGTCGGTCTGCTCCATGCGGCGGTGCAGGAACGCCATCACGCCTTCGAAGTCGGCGTAGTACGACCGGGTGCGTCCGTAGCGGTTCTTGTACCGGACGTGCACCTGTTCGTCGCAGCCCTCCAGGATTGCCCGGCGCGCCTTGGCCGGCAGCTTCTTCCAGGGGGTGTTGACGTCGAACCCAAGTTGGTCGCCCAAACCGGACAGCATCCGGGTGAAGTACTCGGCGGTGTTGCCCATCGACCAAGGCGCGATCGCCCCCTCGGCCAGGGTCAGGTCGGGATCGGGCACCACGAGGTCAGGGTCGACCTCCTTGCGGATGCCGAGGCCCAGGCATTCTGGGCATGCGCCGTAGGGCGAGTTGAACGAGAACGACCGGGGCTCGAGATCGTCGACGGCCAGCGGGTGTCCGTTCGGGCAGGCCAGCTTCTCCGAGAAGCGCTGCTCGCGGTGCGGGTGATCGTCGTCGCGGTCGACGAACTCCAGCACGACGATGCCGTCTGCGAGGTTCAGCGCGGTCTCCACCGAGTCGGTCAGGCGCTGCTTGGCGCTCGCCTTGACCGTCAGTCGGTCCACCACCACTTCGATGTCGTGTTTTTCCTGCTTCTTCAGCTTCGGTGGCTCGCTCAGCGGATAGACCACCCCGTCGACCCGCACCCTGCTGTAGCCCTGCGTGTTGAGCTTGTCGAACAGGTCCACGAACTCGCCCTTGCGGGTGCGCACCACCGGCGCGAGCACCTGGAACCGGAGTCCCTCGTCCATCGCGAGGACCTGGTCGACGATCTGCTGCGGGGTCTGCTTGGCGATCCGCTCGCCACACACCGGGCAGTGCGGGGTGCCCGCGCGGGCATACAGCAGGCGCAGGTAGTCGTACACCTCGGTGATGGTGCCGACCGTCGAACGCGGGTTGCGGTTGGTGGACTTCTGGTCGATCGACACCGCCGGGGAGAGACCCTCGATGAAGTCGACATCGGGTTTGTCCATCTGCCCGAGGAACTGGCGGGCGTACGCCGACAGCGATTCGACGTAGCGCCGCTGGCCCTCGGCGAAGATCGTGTCGAAGGCCAGCGACGACTTGCCCGACCCCGACAGCCCGGTGAACACGATCATGGCGTCGCGCGGCAGGTCGAGGTCGACTCCGCGCAGATTGTGCTCCCGGGCACCCTTGACAACTAGGCGGTCAGCCACCGATGCCCCTTCTGATACTCAAATGTCTCTCGGCCCTGTTTCGTGCGTGGGCGCAGTACAGAACCATGCTAGGTCTGACCACCGACAAGCCTTCTGCGACGGTGCCGCCGCCGCATTCTGCGACGGTGCCGCCGCCGCCCGGAGAGCACGAAGTAACGTGAGTGCCCATGACAGTCGTCGACGACAACTACACGGGCCACGTCGAGCCCCAGCGAGCGGCGCGACGCACACTTCCGGGCGCGTCGATCATCAAGGTGTCGGTGGGCCCTATGGACAACAACGCCTACCTGATCACCTGTTCCCAGACCGGTGAGACGTTACTCATCGATGCCGCCAACGACGCGGGCATCCTGCTCGAGCTCATCGACAAGCACGCCCCGACGCTGTCGCTGATCGTCACCAGCCATCAGCACCAGGACCACTGGCTGGCGTTGAAGGACATTGTGGACAGCACCGACGCTCCGACGGCGGCGCACAGCCTGGACGCCGGTCCGCTTCCGGTGAAGCCGGACCGACTGCTGTCCGGCGGCGACACCCTCAGCGTTGGGCAATTGAACTTCGACGTCATCCATCTGCGCGGCCACACACCCGGATCGGTGGCTCTGGCGCTGAGCGGGCCGGCCACCGACGGCAGGGTGCACCTGTTCACCGGTGACTGCCTGTTCCCCGGCGGTGTCGGCAAGACCTGGAAGGAAGGCGACTTCGAACAGCTTCTCGGCGATGTCACCGAGCGCGTGTTCGACGTCTTCGGTGATCAGACCGTGGTGTATCCAGGACACGGCGACGACACGACGCTCGGGACCGAACGCCCCCGTCTGGGCGAATGGCGCGAGCGCGGTTGGTGACCGCGGTATCGAGAAGAAGGTTCAGGAAGGGATCATGAGCAGCGATCAGTTCAGCAAGGCCAAACGGGGGGCCGGGTTCATTGCCGCACTCGACCAGAGCGGTGGCAGCACGCCCAAGGCGCTCAAGCTCTACGGCATCGCCGAGGACGCATACTCCGGTGACGCCGAGATGTTCGATCTGGTGCACCAGATGCGGACCCGCATCATCACCAGCCCGAGCTTCGACGGTGACCGGATCCTCGGGGCCATCCTTTTCGAGGACACCATGGACCGGCAGATCGAAGGCCGCGACACCGCCGACTACCTGTGGAACGTCAAGCAGATCGTCCCGTTCCTGAAGGTCGACAAGGGCCTGGCTGAGGAGAAGGACGGCGCTCAGGTGATGAAGCCGATCCCCGGCCTTGACGATCTGCTCGCCCGAGCCCGCGACAAGGGTGTTTTCGGCACCAAGATGCGGTCGGTGATCAAGCTCCCGGGCGCAGGCCTGGAGGAGGTCGTCAAGCAGCAGTTCGAGATCGGACGGCAGATCCTGGCCGCCGGCCTGGTGCCGATCATCGAGCCGGAGGTGGACATCCACAGCCCCGAGAAGGGCAAGGCCGAGGAACAGCTGAAGGCCGCGATCCTCAAGGAGCTCGACGGCCTGGGCGATGATCAGGCCGTCATGCTGAAGCTGACGTTGCCGGACGTCGACAATCTCTACCGCGAGCTCGTCGAGCACCCGAAGGTGCTGCGCGTCGTCGCGCTGTCGGGCGGCTACAACCGGGATCAGGCCTGCGACAAGCTCGCAGCCAACCAGGGCGTCATCGCCAGCTTCTCCCGTGCGCTGACCGAGGGGCTGACCGCCCAGCAGAGCGACGACGAGTTCAACGCCGCGCTGGACGCCGCCATCACCGCGATCGCCAAGGCGTCGAACACCTGATCTGCGACATGAAAAGAACCCTGGGCCGGCGGTGCCGGCCCAGGGTTCTTTCTCGTTAGTTCCAGATCAGTCGTTCGTTCCAGGTCAGGAGGTGTGCACGATCAGCACGTCGCTCTTGGATCGTCGCGCCACGTTGGCCGGAACGGATCCGAGCAGTCGGCCCGCGATCGTGCTCAGGCCCACGTTGCCGACGACCAGCAGGTCGGCCTTGACCTCCTCGGCGAGATCGACGAGCGCGTCCACCGGCGCTCCCACGATCGCCTTCTCTTCGATGTCCTGCGCACCGGCGGCCTTGGCCCGGTCGCGGGCCTCCCGCAGGATCGCGTAGATCGGAGCGTTGCCGGACATCTTGTAGCCCTCGTCCTTGAGCACGTCCGCGGCGCGCGCGTCCTCGTTCTGAGGGAAGTAGGCGGTCGCGACAATGAGCTTCGCGTTCGCCCCGGCAGCGATCTGACCGGCGCGGTCCACGGCACGCAGCGACGAATCAGATCCGTCCGTACCAACCACCACCGTTTGATAGGCGCTCATCCATATCCTCCCAGGGTCAGTTGCAACGCCACCCGAGACAGTAGCCTGCTGGCAGGCGAACCTGGGTGCGAATCACCACACAACGATGGCAGTTGCCCGGTTTTCATTCCATCACATGCAGGCAACGTCACTCGACGCACGTGACGTGACGCCCGGTACACGACGAGCAATCACACAGTGCGCCACCACGAGAATTGCCGTGCCTCACCATTGCTCGCGGTTCCGCTTCGGCCCGACCTCCTGCAGTGCGGGTTCGCCGCCCGGTGGCGCACCGGCCGACCACGCGGTGCCCTCGCAGACCAGGTCACGCGGGACCGGCAGGGTGGCGGGCAACAGCGGCAACGCAGGAACCGCGTCGCCCAACGGCACGGGCGGCAGACCCAGAGGCGCCGCCGGCACCGGTGCCGCCGCGGGCACCGGGACGACCGGGACGACGGGACCGGGCGCCGCCGGGGGTACCGACGCCGCATGCAGCACCGGCGCCGATTCGGCGGGCACCACAGCGTCGGCGGCCGGCGCCGCCGCAACCGGCGCGGGTATTGCCGGTGGCACTGCTGGTTCGGCGGATGCCGATACCGGAGCGGGTGCCTCTACGGCCGGAAGTGGCGCTGCAGCAACAGGTTCGACGACCGCCGGCGCCGAAGCCACCGGCAGGGCTGCCGCCGGCTCAGGCGCGGGCGCCACCGCGGCCAACTCCACCGGCGCCGCGAGCGGTACCGGTGGGGCACCGGCAGTCACCACCGGCGGCCCCGCCGGCGGGACGACTACCGGAATCGGCGGTGCCGCAACGGGAACCGCGGGCACGACGGGGACGGACGCGGCCGCGGGGGGCGCAGGCACCGCCGCGGCGTGAATGACGGCAGCGGCCTCCACCGGAGGTGGCAGCGGACCCGGTGCCGCGAGCGCTGCGACACCGTGCACGACATCGGCGACGGGAATGGCCGGCATCGCCGGCGGCTCCTCGGGGACAACATTGCCCAGCGCGTTGGCGGCGGTGTCGAGGGTCTCGGGAACGCTGGGCGGTTCGGCGGCCAACTGCTGCACCATCTCCAGGCACGGGACGCCGGGGCTGGGTTCGGCGGCAGCGGGTGCGCAGTAGATGGCCGGCCATATGACGCTGAGTGCGAGCGCAGCGACGCCGATGCGGTCGACCATGGGTGACATCGTCTTTCCTCGTGCTTCCAACGGTGCCCCCACCCGTAGTGAAAACCTAGCGGGAATCACGATCAATTGACGGATCGGTTACCGAACCGATACCGCTCAGACCTCGCATGGTGACCCGACGATCTACGCAGACCAGAACCGTTGCAAATCCGGCAAATTCGCTCACGAATCCCGGCCGAGAACCCGATTCGTGACGAAAGTCGCCGCCTCGTTCACCATTCCGTTCCACGGATACGACCAGTGGGCAAACATGTTGTTACCACGAGAGCAGTACGGGTCTCCGTCGGCGCACAGGTCGATCGTCATGTGCGCGTACTGCGGGCTGATCTCGGTCAGCGGCCCGAGCATGGCCTGGTCCCGAGACGGGTTGGCGAACACCGCAACCGCGACCACGTGGTTGACCATCGCGTCGGGAAGTGGTGCGGGGGTGAAGAACCAGATCTTGCGGTTACCGATGGTGATCAGGTCGATGACCCCGGCACCCTGCGACATCCCCCCGAGGACGATCTTGGTCTGGGGACACATGCCGGCCACGTACTGCACGTGCTTGTTGGCATCCACCGCGCCGGCCGATGTCGACTTCGAGAAGTTCCAGCTCGCCGGATAATTGACCGCGTAGGCCGAGACCTTCTTCCCGAGCAGCTTCTTCTTCACGGCATCGACGAACGCCCTCCCGACCGGGCCGAAACCCTGCTTGTCACTCGTGCCGCGGGCGAAAACGATCTCGACATCAGGGCATGACACAGCCCCAGCAACAGGAGCAGCCGCGGTGGAGACCGACAGCGCCGAGGCCGTCACCACCGCAACACACAGCGATCGGACCACCTGGCATGCGCGCACGCGACAACGCTGACACACTTCTAGCAAAGTTGAACTACACGGCAACGCAACGGTGATCCAATAGATGCCGTTCCGTGCTGCAACAAAATGTGCATTGCCGTCAGCATGCGGATAATCGCGCCACCCAGCTCAGTGGCTGGATCCGAGCTCGACCAGCAGCACCCCGACAGCGATGAGTACGATCCCGCCCATCATCCGCCGGTTCAGCGGCTCATCGAACAGCAATCTCGACGCCAGCGCCGTCAACGCCACCCCGGCCGCTGCCCAGATGCCGTAGGCGACACCGAGGGGCATCCCGTGGCGCAGCGAGAACCACAGCAGCGTGAAGGCCAGCACATACCCGACGGCCACGATCGCGTAGAACGACGACCGCCCTCTGGCGGCGACCCGCAACGCGAGCGTCCCGGTGACCTCGCTGGCGATGGCTGCGATCAGGAAGAGGTACTGCATCATTGCGCCTCATGCCGGGAGCCGGTCTCGACCAGCACCACGCCGCCGATGATGCACAGCAGGCCGACACCCATGACCGCCGTGAGTGCCTCGCCGAAGAGCACCGCGGACAGCACCGCGGTCAACGCCACACCTGCGGCGCCCCAGATCGCGTACGCCACACCGAGTCCCATCCCCCGTTTGAGGACAATCGCCAGAAAGACGAAGGACGCGAGGTAGCCGAGCGCAACGACGATGTAGAGCGCCGGTGCGGTGGCCGACCCTTTGAGCGACAGCGTCGCCGCGACCTCACTGCCGATGGCCAGTCCCAGGTACAGCCATGTCATCAGGCCTTCTCCCCCAGCAACTCAAGCGCCAGCGAAAGCACCTGCGGCCGTTCGTGTTCAGCGAGCGGGAAGGTGGCGGACGAATCGGACAGCCACGCACCGTCGGCGAGCATCCTCGCCGCATGCAGGCGGGCGCGCTCCTGCGGCGGCAGACCGGACGGGACGTGCACCCAAGGGTGAAAACGCTCGGTCCAGCGGGCGAGCATGCGGTCGGCCGTCTTCGGGTCGCTGAGCATCACCAGGTCCGACCGCCGATGCCGGGTCAGCAGCGCCCACCGCAGGTAGGCGCTCAGGCGTTGCCGCGGCGACGCCGCGTCGAGTGGAACGTCGAGGCAATGGGCCAATTGCCGCTCCTGGGAGTCCACGATGTGGTCGACCAACGCCTCCATCAGCGCGGACTTCGTCGGAAAGTGGTACAGCAGTCCCGGCTTGGTCAGCCCGCACGCCTGCGCCACGGAGTCGAAGGAAACCGGGGTGCCGGCGTCGAGCAGGTCGCGGGCGGTGTCGAGGATGCTCGTCAGCGACGATGGGCGCCCGCGGACCGGAGGGGTCGAAGTCACCGGTTTACTTTACCGTCCGGTTGGTAAAGTAAACCGGCGGGGACCACGGATACTTCATGCGAGCGAGTGACGGGATTCGAACCCGTGTAAACGGCTTTGCAGGCCGGTGCCTAGCCACTCAGCCACACCCGCACTGAATACGAGTGTCGCAGTGCGCTGTCGGTGCGGGAACAGTTCGGATCAGCGTGATCGTGAGCGACTACTGAAGGTCGAAGCCACCGTCGCGCCGGCGGCGAGCATGGCGAAGACGCCGAACAACCACCGCGCCGCGGCAGCGTCGCCCGCGCTCGCCAGATTGGCAATGACTCCGGCCAGCGCCGCACCGAACGCCGCCGAGATCACCTGCACGGTGTTGATCGCCGCCGCGGCCGCGGGCCCCTCGGCCGGATCGTCCACCTTGCTCATCGCCCACGCCGACAGATGCGGCCACGCCATACCCACCCCCGCCCCGCTGATCATCAGACCCACTGCCCAGATCGCGACCAGCACCGGCCCGGTGTCGCCGCGTTGGATCACCGCGCAGATCATCAGTCCGGCGGCCATCACCAGCGGTGCGACCGCGACCGTGCGCCGGATCGTGCGCTGCCCCGTCAGCGAAGCGCTGGCGATCTCGCTCGCCGTCCACCCGATCGCAAGTCCGGCGCCCAGGAATCCGGCCGCCACCGGTGTCAGATGCGCGAGCCGCTGACCGAACAGCGGCACATACATGTCGACCATCGTCGCGGCCATCAGCGCGCCGAGCGTCAGGTAGATCCATTTCAGCGGTCCCGGCTTGAAAGCACTGGGCGGCAACACCGAAGCACCGGCCCGCTTGTCGATGACGACGAACACAACCACCAGGCCGACACCGACGGCCACCAACGCCACGGTGAGCCGCGGATCGTCCGCGACCCCGGCAACGCTGACCGACAGCGCGGCCGCACCGAGCAGCATCAGCGACTGCAGCGGCGCGCGGAAGGGCTGCCGAGCGGCCGCGGCGATGCCGGAACGCGATGGCAGGGCCAGCGGCACCAGCGCCGACATCACGGTGGTCAGCACCACCAGAACACCGAAAGCCCAACGCCATGAAGCATATTGGGCGAACAAGCCGCCGGCGGCCGGCCCGGCCAGCGTGCCCACCCCCCACATCGCCGATACGAGTGCCGACGCTTTGGTCCACAGCGCGCGCGGCAACACCGTGTTGATCACCGCGTACCCGAGGCCGGCCAGCAGGCCGCCCGCGGCGCCCTGCACGGTGCGTCCGACGAGCAGCCACTCCATGGCCGGCGCGGCAGCGCATCCGAGGCTGCCGAGCCCGAACACGGTCAGGCCCAGCAGGTAGGCCGACCGCGGCCCCACACGCATCAGCACCGGATGCACGGTGGCCGCCGCCATCACCGACCCGACCAGGTACACCGTCGTCACCCACGCGTAGAACCGGTAACCGCCGATGTCGGCCACCGCACTGGGCATCAGGCTGATGGTCAGGAACTCATTGGTGGCGTACAACGCAACACCACCGGCGAGCACCGTCGAGGCACCGAGGTTCTTGGGGCCGAGCAGTTCACGCCAGCTGTTTGCGGCCACGGTTTCGGTCTCGGTCACGGTCTCGACCGTAGGACCTCAACAGCGGTTGAGATCAAGTCATTTGAGACCCGCGGCGTCCATGCCACGGAGTTCCTTCTTCAGGTCGGCGATCTCGTCACGGATGCGGGCCGCCAACTCGAACTGCAGGTCTCGTGCCGCGGCCATCATCTGCGCGGTCAGATCCTTGATCAGGTCGGCGAGCTCGGCGCGCGGCATGTTGGAGGTGTCGCGGCCCTCGATCACCCCGGCGCTCACCGCACGGCCCGGTTCACCGGGCGCGCGCCGGCCCCGTGACGCGTTGCGGCCGGAGCCACCGACCTCCACCGCCTCGGTATCGTCGGCCTCCCGGTACACCTGGTCAAGGATGTCGGCGATCTTCTTGCGCAACGGCTTCGGATCGATGCCGTGCTCGGTGTTGTAGGCGATCTGCTTGGCGCGGCGGCGCTCGGTCTCGTCGATGGCCTGCTTCATCGAATCGGTCACCTTGTCGGCGTACATGTGCACCTCGCCGGAGACATTTCGCGCCGCACGACCGATGGTCTGGATCAGGCTGCGCGGCGACCGCAGGAACCCCTCCTTGTCGGCATCGAGGATCGCCACCAGGGACACCTCCGGCAGGTCGAGACCCTCTCGCAACAGGTTGATGCCGACCAGCACGTCGTACTCACCGAGGCGCAGCTGACGCAGCAGCTCCACCCGACGCAGGGTGTCGACCTCCGAGTGCAGGTAGCGAACGCGGATCCCCATCTCCAGCAGATAGTCCGTCAGGTCCTCGGCCATCTTCTTGGTCAGTGTCGTCACGAGCACGCGCTCGTCACGTTCGGTCCGCTTGCGGATCTCACCGATCAGGTCGTCGATCTGGCCCTTGGTCGGCTTGACGATGACCTGGGGGTCGACCAACCCGGTCGGACGGATGACCTGCTCGACGAACTCACCGTCGGCCTGGCTGAGCTCGTAGGAACCGGGCGTCGCCGACAGGTACACGGTCTGACCGATCCGGTCGGCGAACTCCTCCCAGGTCAGCGGACGGTTGTCCACCGCCGACGGCAGCCGGAATCCGAAGTCCACGAGGTTGCGCTTGCGGGACATGTCGCCCTCGTACATGCCGCCGATCTGCGGCACGGTCACATGGGACTCGTCGATGACGAGGAGGAAGTCCTCGGGGAAGTAGTCGATCAACGTGGCGGGCGCGGTGCCCGGACCGCGGCCGTCAATGTGCCGCGAGTAGTTCTCGATGCCCGAACAAAAGCCGACCTGGCGCATCATCTCGACGTCGTAATTGGTGCGCATCCGCAGCCGCTGGGCCTCCAGCAGCTTGCCCTGCCCCTCCAGCTCGGCCAGGCGCTCCTCGAGTTCCTGTTCGATGCTTGCGATGGCCTGGGCCATGCGCTCGGGTCCGGCGACGTAGTGGGTGGCCGGGAAGATCCGCAGCGAGTCGACCTTGCGGATGATGTCGCCGGTGAGCGGGTGCAGGTAGTACAGCTCTTCGATCTCGTCGCCGAAAAACTCGATGCGCACCGCGAGCTCTTCGTAGGACGGGATGATCTCGACGGTGTCGCCCCGGACCCGGAAGGTACCGCGGGTGAACGCCATGTCGTTGCGGGTGTACTGCACGTCGACCAGCAGCCGCAGCAGGTCGTCGCGCGGCACCTCGTCGCCGACCTTGAGCTCGACCGAGCGGTCCAGATAGGACTGCGGGGTGCCCAGACCGTAGATGCACGAGACCGACGCGACCACCACCACGTCGCGGCGGGACAGCAGGTTCGACGTCGCCGAGTGGCGTAGGCGCTCCACGTCGTCGTTGATCGAGCTGTCCTTCTCGATGTAGGTGTCGGTCTGCGCGATGTACGCCTCGGGTTGGTAGTAGTCGTAGTAGGAGACGAAGTACTCGACGGCGTTGTTGGGCAGCATCTCCCGCAACTCGTTGGCCAGCTGCGCGGCCAGCGTCTTGTTCGGCGCCATCACCAGGGTGGGACGCTGAAGCCGTTCGATGAGCCAGGCGGTGGTCGCCGACTTACCGGTGCCGGTGGCGCCCAGCAGCACCACGTCCTTCTCCCCCGCCCGGATGCGGCGTTCCAGCTCGTCGATGGCGGCGGGCTGATCGCCGGCGGGCTCGTATTCGCTGACCACCTCGAAGCGCCTGCCGGTGCGGACGATCTCGTCCACGGGGCGGTACTCCGAGTGCGCAAGCACTGGGTGTTCGGTCGCAAAAGCCATTTCACCAGGGTAGAACCTGATACCGACACGTTCTGTTCCTGCAGCACGCGACCAGCAGCCGCCTGCGCTTATCCTGGTCGGCATCCACCCTCCCAAGCACGAGACCTTCGACCTTGCGGCCGGCACCAACACCGACCCCAAGGGCATCGTCCGGGCGGTCGAGCGGTACACCGTTCGGCCGTGGGGGCTGTACATGGCCCGGCCGGCACCCGGGCGTGCTCAGTTCCACTACCTGGAGTCGTGGATGCTGCCCACCCTCGATCTGCGGGTGACGGTGTTCCATTTCAACCCGGGGCACGAGCGTGATCAGGACTTCTATCTCGATGTCGGCGTCTACCGCCCGGGCCCGACCTGCTGGGAGGGGACAGACCACTATGTCGACCTCGTGGTGCGCACCGGACAGGACGTGCAGGTCAGCGACATCGACGAGTTGGCCACCGCACTCGCCGAAGGGCTGCTCGACCGGCAGGCCGGCGAACGTGCGATCCGCACGGCGGTCACCACCGTCGAGGCGCTGGCCCGACACGACTACGACCTCGACCGGTGGTTGTCCGGGCTCGGGATGCCGTTGACCTGGCGCGGTCTGTAACGGTCGCGGGTGCGCCTGCGATCTTGATTCCGATGGCCATGACTGTGTATGCGACCGAGCAAAGACGGACGGTAATCTCTCGTTTCATGGTTGCCGCCCCGCGCACGCGGACCGCTGTTACGACCGCCGCCGCCCTGGTGGCCGCCGTGCTGGCGGCCCCGGTCGCCTCGGCTCAACCGCAGGACCCCGCCACCGAGATCCAGCCGGCCCCGGCCGAGCCGGAGGTGCTTCACAACGTCCTCTACCGGGCCCGCGCCGACGGCACCTCTCGGGGCGCGGTGGTCGCGTACCGGATGGACGACGAGAACGTCAACAGCGCGCAGCCCACGCTGCTGCCCGGCCAGACCTTCGAGATCAACGCCGTGCTCGCCGATCCCGCAAAGGCGGGCATGGAGCTGTCGATCGAGTGGCCGTACGGATCGAACCTGCACTGCGAGATCCTCGTGGACGATCAGATCGTGGCGAAGGCCGATCAGTTCATCGCGCCGCGACTGTTCCGGCCGAAAGACGATCCGCTCTACGGGGTCCTGCAGTGCGGTGCACCGTTGAACCTTCCGATCGATGGCGGGTCGCCTGCGCCCGCCGAGCCGGCGGTTGCGGACGCTCCCTAGCCCGACGGCCGCCAGCCGGTGGCCTGCGCCCACTCCCAGGCCCGGCGGTAATTGTCGAGGAACCACGGCTCCTTCGCGTCGGCGTAGGCCCCCGTGGTCGGATGCTCCCGCGCGGTGACGCCCTGCTTGAGTTCGAGGTACTCGGACTGAGCAGCGGGGTTGGCTTTCAGCCAATCGACGAACAGCAGCGCGAACTGCTGGTTGGGCCAGCCGTCCACCCGCACGTGCACGTTGGTCGGGCGTCCCGGGTCGGCCGAGCAGTACAACCGCTTGCCCCACCGGTCGGCGCTGTCGGAGTGGTCGAATTCGGCCACGGTGCTGGGCCCGTCGGGCTTGCCGACATCGGAGGTGACCGAGGTGGGCACATACCCGGCGCCCCGCATCGCCTCGGCGAGTTCGTCGGCGACCTCCAGAGACGGCACGGTCACCTGCACGTCGATCACGTCCCTGGCGTCCAGGCCTGGTACCGCGGTCGAGCCGATGTGGTCCACCCGCGAGGCGCGGTGACCGCAAGCGGTCCGCAACCGGGCCAGGATCCGTTGCGCCTGCGCCGGCCACTGCGGGTCGGCCGGGACCAGCTGCGGCGCCGATGACGCCGGGGTGCCCGCCTCGAGGTTGCGGGCGAACGGCTGGATGCGCTCATGCCACAACGCGCGGGCCTTCTCCACGAGTTCGCCGGCGCTGCCCGAGTTGTCCAGCCAGACGTCGGCCACGACGCGGCGCTGTTCTTCGGTGGCCTGTGCCGCGATGCGCGCCCGGGCGTCCTCCTCGGAGAAATTGCGGTACTCGATCAGGCGTTTGACCCGCACGTCCTCGTCGGCGTGCACGATCACCACCAGCGGGAACATCGGCGCCATCTGCGATTCGACCAGCAGGGGGATGTCCTCGACGATCACGGCATCGTGCGCGGCGGCCTCGATCAGCTCCGAACGGCGTTGCCCCACAAGGGGATGCACGATCCCATTCAGCGTGGCCCGCTTGTCCTGGTCGCTGAACGCGATCGCCGCCAGCGCCGGCCGGTTCAATGCGCCGTCGGGCAGCAGGATCTGCTCGCCGAACGCGTCGACCAATTTGGCCAGGCCGGGGGTCCCCGGTTCGACCACCTCGCGGGCGATCACGTCGCCGTCCACGACGATCCCGCCGAGCTCGCTGAACGTCGCCGACACCGTCGACTTGCCCGCCCCGATTCCTCCGGTCAACCCAATGCGCAGCACTGCATCAGTGTGTCAGGCCGTGCCGTCAGCCTTCGACCCCCGTCAGCTCGACCGGCCGGTGGCTCAGCGCGGTATCGGCGACCACCGAACCGTTCGCGAGGTCGATTGCGACCAGACGCCGTGCGTGCGGATCGCTGACGTAGGCCACGCCGTCCTGGACGTGCAGGTTCGGCATCGGAGACTGCCACTCGTCGGGCTCGGTCCACGCCCCGATCGCCGGGAAGTACCCGATGCGCTGCGCACTGACCGGATCGAACACATGCAGGGCACCATCGGTGCCCAGGATCACGGCCTCCCCTTCGGGGCCGCGGTCCAGGGAACGGAAGCTGTAGCTGGCCTCCAGCGGGATCACGCGCAACGAGCCCGTCGCGGTGTCGGTCAGCGTGAACCGTTGCGGCCGTTCGATGTCGGCTTCGGGCTCGGTCTTGTAGTCACCGAGAACGACCGGGGATTCCTCGCTGCCGGCCTGGTTTCCGATGCGGCCGTAGGGATCTGGGCTGGAGACCTTCTGAATGTCGTTGCCGCGCACGATGAGCAGGCCGTCCTCGCAGCCGAACGTCAGCACTCCGCCGGCCGCCGCCGCCTCGCCGTGCAGACCCGGGCACTCATCGGTCGCGGCGATCCGGGTTCCCGCCGCGTCGAGGGTCTCCAGGCCGGTGCGCCCGCGCTCGTCACCGACGCTGACGACCACGGTGCCGTCCTGTCGCGCCACCGCGACTCCGTGATGCGGACTTGTCGTCAGCACATTTTCGGCGTCCCCGTCGCCGTCGAGCAGCGCGTGCGGGTCAACCACGTCGACGGCCCCGGTGCCGTCGCTGAACAGGGTCAGCCGGTCGTCGTGCGCGACGACGTGGCCGGGCTCGTCACCGCCGAACCGCAGGTCGGTCAACGCGGGTTCGGCGGTGTAGTGGTGCCCGTGATCACCGTGCGCGTCCGTCCAGGTCCCCATGTCGAGCACCGCGAAGCCGTCGGCCTGGGAGACCAGGACGTGGCGTCCGTTGGCGGCGGCGTTGAGCCGGACGAACCCGTCCAGCGGGATGTCGGCGATCTGCTGCAGCGTGGCCGCGTCGAGAACCAGCACTCCCCCGTCATAGCTCAACGCCAGGCGCGGCGTCGGTGACGACTCCTCGGTCTGTGCGGCCGGAACGCGCGATTCGGACTGCTCGATGGGCGGCGCACTCTCCGGCGTGGCGCAGCCGGCACCGAGAAGGGCCGCGGACAGGACAGCGAACAGTCGGGTTGTCGTCATGGGCACGATCCAACACGTTAATGAAAATCATTGTCAAAAAGCGATACGTGCACCTGTCGGATCCGGAGACGACGAAGGCCCCGACTCCACGGAGCCGGGGCCTTCGATCGGAATTGTCAGGCGTTGCCTGCGAGCTTCTCCCGCAGGGCGGCGAGCTGAGCATCGCTGGCCAGCGAGCCACCCGTCGACTCCTCGGACCGCGACGATCCGTTGGCGACCGGCTTGGCGGCCTCGGCGGCCTCGGCAGCGGCGAACTTCTCCATCTGCGCGGTGTGCATCTTGTGGCGGCGCTCGGCCTCGGCGTACCGCGCCTCCCACTCGTCACGCTGCTTCTCGAAGCCTTCGAGCCACTCGTTGGTGTCGGCGTCGAAGCCCTCGGGGAAGATGTAGTTGCCCTGGTCGTCGTAGCTGTCGGCCATGCCGTACTTCCAGGCCTCGAACTCGTCGGAGTAGTCCTCGTTGGCCTGCTTGAGGCTCAGCGAGATCCGGCGACGCTCCAGGTCGATGTCGATGACCTTGACCATCGCGTCGTCGCCGACCTGGACCACCTGGTCGGGCACCTCGACGTGACGCTCGGACAGCTCCGAGATGTGCACCAGGCCTTCGATGCCCTCCTCGACGCGGACGAACGCACCGAACGGCACCAACTTGGTGACCTTGCCCGGAACGATCTGACCGATCGCGTGGGTGCGGGCGAAGTGACGCCACGGGTCTTCCTGGGTCGCCTTGAGCGACAACGAAACCCGCTCCCGATCCATGTCGACGTCGAGCACCTCGACGGTGACCTCGTCGCCCACCTGGACGACCTCGGACGGGTGGTCGATGTGCTTCCAGGACAGCTCGGAGACGTGCACCAGACCGTCGACACCGCCGAGATCGACGAACGCGCCGAAGTTGACGATCGAGGACACCACACCCTTGCGGATGGCGCCCTTGGTCAGCTGATTGAGGAACTCGCTGCGCACCTCGGACTGGGTCTGCTCCAGCCAGGCGCGGCGGGACAGCACCACGTTGTTGCGGTTCTTGTCGAGCTCGATGATCTTTGCCTCGATCTCCTTGCCGATGTACGGCTGCAGATCGCGGACGCGACGCATCTCCACCAGCGAGGCGGGCAGGAAGCCGCGCAGGCCGATGTCGAGGATCAGGCCGCCCTTGACGACCTCGATGACGGTGCCCTTGACGGCCTCGTCCTTTTCCTTGAGCTCTTCGATGGTGCCCCAGGCCCGCTCGTACTGAGCGCGCTTCTTGGACAGGATCAGGCGGCCTTCCTTGTCCTCCTTGGTGAGGACCAGAGCTTCGACCTCGTCGCCGACGGACACAACCTCATTGGGGTCGACGTCGTGCTTGATGGACAGCTCACGGGAAGGGATGACGCCTTCAGTCTTGTAACCGATGTCGAGCAGGACCTCGTCGCGGTCCACCTTGACGATGGTCCCTTCGACGATGTCGCCATCGTTGAAGTACTTGATGGTCTTGTCGATGGCGGCGAGGAAGTCTTCCGCGGAGCCGATGTCGTTGACGGCTACCTGCGGGGAAGTGACGGAGGGACTTGGCATGTGGTGGGTTGCTCCGGACAGGTTTAATCGTAGGGACAGATGAGTGTTTTGTTGGCGGCACCCGCGAATCGCACACACAGGTACACGTCGAGGCTACTCGACTGGGTCCATGCAGGACAAACCCGCCTCCCCTGACCCGCTACCCTGCTGTCGTGGCGTACGCCGGCGCTCCTGGGGGGCCTCACCGATTCCGTCATCTCGGAGCGCCGTTCGCGCGTCGAGTCCGCACGGTCGGCGCACCGTTGGGCCTGCTCATCGCGCTGGGCACCCTGGCGGGGCTGATCGTCATCCTGCTGACACTGGCCAACCCGGTCGGGACCGCGATCGGGTTCGTGCTGTCCAGCCTGGCGATGGCCGTGGTGGTGCTGGCCTATCTGTGGCTGGACCGCTTCGAGCCTGAGCCACCGCGACTACTTCTGCTGGCGTTCATCTGGGGCACGTCCGTGGCGGTCGTCGTCTCGGCGCTCCTGCAGATCTTTCTGGACGCGTGGCTCAATCCCGCGGTGGATCCCGACGCGACCGGCGTCAGCCCATTCACGCTGGTCATCGGCGCACCGGTGACCGAGGAGGCCGCCAAGGGACTGTTCCTGCTGCTGATGATGACCGGCGCCAGACGCAACGAGATGAATTCGCTGACCGACTGCCTGGTGTACGCCGGG
Source organism: Mycobacterium sp. 4D054 (assembly GCF_052245755.1). Taxonomy (NCBI): domain Bacteria; kingdom Bacillati; phylum Actinomycetota; class Actinomycetes; order Mycobacteriales; family Mycobacteriaceae; genus Mycobacterium; species Mycobacterium sp. 4D054. The sequence continues at coordinate 271,510 of NZ_JBQQCF010000001.1, read as the reverse complement.
CTGGTCGGGGCCGGCTTCGCCTGGCTGGAAGACATTCTCTACATCGCCAACGGTGAGTCGCTGGCGGACTCTCTGGTGACCGCGGCGCTGCGGCTGGTCATGGGGCCGTTCGCGCATTCGCTGTTCACCACGCTGTTCGCGCTCGGCGTCTGGTTCGCGCTGCAGCGACGCAGCGGCGCCGGAAAGGCCGGCTGCATCCTGCTGGGTTACGCGGGGGCGGTCGCGCTGCATGCGATGTGGAATGGCTCGTCGCTGCTGGGCACCGGCGCGTACTTCGGGATGTACGTGTTCTGGATGATGCCGGTATTCGCACTTGCGATCGCCCTGGCGGTCAACAGCCGGCGTCGAGAGCAGCGCATCGTCACCGAGAAGCTCCCCGGGATGGTTTCCGCGGGCGTCGTCACGCCGAACGAGGCCACATGGTTGGGGTCGATGGGGACCCGCAAGCAGGCCGTCGCCGAGGCCACCCGCTTCGGCGGAAAGGAGGCCGGTAAGTCGGTCAAGCGGTTCGCCCACGAAGTCGCCGGACTGGCTTTCGTCCGCGATCGCATCGATCGCGGCTTCGGCGACGACCGGGTGACGGCGCTGCTGTACGAGGACACCCATGCCGTGCATGCCGCCAGGTCGGCGTCTCCGGCGCTACAGCGGATGGCGGGTTTCCGGACCCACGCGCCGCAGTGGCCTAGGTCTTCCTAGGTCTTGAAGTAGACGACCTGGTGGGTGGTGACCAGCAGGTCGCCCGACCTGCTCCAGATCTCGCCCGACTGGTCGAAGTAGCCGCGCGCGAACCGGTTCGCACGGGACCGGCACAGCACGAATTCGCCGTCGACCGCGGACAGTTCATCCGCGTCGACATGGAAATAGGTGGTCAACGAGATGGTTCCGGCCGGACACAGCGCGCCGCGACGCAGGAACACCCGCGGGTAGAAGATGTCGCTGAGCGCGGCCAGGGACGGGAAGTCCACGGCGCGCCCCTGCCGGTCCCGCACCCACAACGTGGTGGTCGACGAGTCCACCGGCCCGCCGTCCGGCCCGGGGACGGCGCCCTCGACGTAGCGCATGTCGTAATTGCCGGCCCACACCACCATCTCGGGCAGACCGGTCGGCACGATGTCCTCCGGGGCGGGCGCCGAAGGTGGCTGTCGCTCGGTGTCCGACCAGGTGTCTCGGCGGAACCCGAACACCGCGGTGGCGTTGGTCCTGATCGAACCTTCCTGCGACAACTCGATCAGCCAGTGCTGATTGGTGCGGTTGGTGCGCACGGGCTTGGTGGCGATGTCGAATTCACCGTCGAGCACAGGCGCCACAAAGTTCACCGTCAACGCGACGGGGTCACCGGCGCGGTCGGGCTGCAATTGGACGGCACGCAGCAGCGCGGCGGCGGTCACCCCGCCGAACGGGCCGACCATGTTCGCCCAATCCGGGCTGGTGTGTCCGCGCAGCACTCCCCTCGACTCGGTGGGTTCGAGTTCGATCGCCGCCCCGAACGAGTGTTTCGGCATGCACGATCCTTCCGCCAATTATGTATGCAACCCTACATAATACCGTGGCCTGAGCGGAAGCCCCGTCGACCGCACGGGTCCGGCTAATGCGCCGCGGAATCCCAGCTGCGGCCGTAGCCGACGGACACCTCCAACGGCACGTCGAGCTGATAGGCGCTGCCCATCTGCTCGCGCACCAGCGCGTCGAGCTGGTCGCGCTCGCCGTCGGCAACCTCGAACAGAAGCTCGTCGTGCACCTGCAGCAGTATGCGTGACGACAGACCTGCGTCTTTGATCGCCCGGTCCACGTTGATCATCGCGACCTTGATGATGTCTGCGGCGCTGCCCTGGATGGGCGCGTTGAGCGCGGCGCGTTCGGCGGCCTCACGCACCTGCCGGTTGCTGCTGTCAAGCTCGGGCAGATAGCGCCGACGGCCGAACACGGTCGAGGTGTAGCCATCCTTGCGGGCCTGGTCCACCACGTCGCGCAGGTAGTCCCGCACCCCGCCGAACCGGGCGAAGTACTGCTCCATCTGTTCCTTGGCCTCTTCGGTGGAGATCTTGAGCTGCTGTGAGAGCCCGTAGGCGCTCAGCCCGTAGGCCAGTCCGTAGGACATTGCCTTGACCCGGCGCCGCAACTCGGCGGTGACCTCGTCGATCGGCACCGAGAACGCCCGGGAGGCGACGAACGAGTGCAGATCCTCGCCGGTGTTGAACGCCTCGATGAGACCTTCGTCCCGGGAGAGGTGAGCCATGATCCGCATTTCGATCTGGCTGTAGTCGGCAGTCATCAACTCGCCGTAGCCCTTGCCGACCACAAACGCGTCCCGGATCCGGCGCCCCGCCTCGGTGCGGATCGGGATGTTCTGCAGGTTCGGTTCCGTCGAGGACAACCGCCCGGTGGCCGCGATCGTCTGGTTGAACGTGGTGTGAATCCGGCCGTCGGAGGCGACCGCGTTGAGCAGCCCGTCGACGGTGACCTTCAGTCGGGTCGCGTCGCGGTGAGCCAGCAGATGCTGCAGGAAAGGATGCCCGGTCTTGTCGAACAGCGACTGCAGCGCGTCCGCGTCCGTGGTGTAACCGGTCTTGGTCCGCTTCGTCTTCGGCATCTCCAGCTCGTCGAACAGCACGACCTGCAGCTGCTTCGGTGAGCCCAGGTTGATCTGCTTGCCGATCACGGCATAGGCCGCCTCGGCAGCGTCGCGGATCTGGGCCGCGAACTCACTTTGCAGCCCCGACAGCATCTCCAGATCGACGGCGATGCCCGCGGTCTCGAGCTCTGCCAGCACCCGCTGCACCGGCAGCTCCATGTTGCCCAGCAGCGCTGTGGAGTCGATGCGCGCGAGTTCCTCGTCGAGCGCATCGGCGAGGTCGGTCACCGCGCTGGCACGCAGCAGCAAGGTCTGCACAGCCTGGTCGTCGACACCGTCACCGTCGTCGAGAAGCGAAAGCTGTTGTTGCTCAGGGTTGTCCGCACGCAGTTCACGTTTGAGGTAGCGCAGCGACAGATCGTCGAGGGCGAAACTGCGCTGCCCGGGACGAACCAGGTACGCGGCCAGCGCGGTGTCGGAGGTGACCCCGGCCAACGTCCAGCCCCGCCCCTGCAGGTCGTGCATCGCAAGCTTGGCCTCGTGCAGCGCCTTCGGCACTTCTGGATCAGCCAACCAGGACGCCAGCGCCTTCTCGTCCTCGGGATCGAGACGGGCGGTGTCGATGTAGCGCCCGTCGCCGCCTGAGGCGACGATCGCCAGCGCGGTCGCGTCGCTGTCGAAGGCGAGGTGGTTGCCGACCACGGCCAGTCCGAAGCGCCGGCCGTCGCTGTGGTCGGTCAGCCAGCCGGCCAGCGTGCCGGGTTCCAGCGCCTCACCGCGGACCTCGAACCCCTCGTCGACCTCGGGATCGGCCGAGGCCAGCGTATCGAAGAGCCGGTCGCGTAGGACACGGAACTCGAGGTCGTCGAACAGGCGGTGAATCTGGTCGCGGTTCCAAGGCTGCATGCGCAGCGTGTCGGGGGTCTGCGCCAGCGGCACGTCCTTGACCAGCTCGGTGAGCTCGCGGTTGAGCACGACGCTGGACAGGTGCGCGCGCAGCGCGTCGCCGACCTTGCCCTTGACCTTGTCGACGTTGTCGACCAGCGACTGCAACGAGCCGTACTCGGCGATCCATTTCGTCGCCGTCTTCTCGCCGACCCCGGGAATGCCGGGAAGGTTGTCGCTCGGGTCGCCGCGCAGCGCCGCGAAGTCCGGGTACTGCGCGGGGCTCAGCCCGTACTTCTCCTGGACGGCCTCGGGGGTGAACCGCGTCAACTCGCTGACGCCCTTGCGCGGGTACAACACCGTGACGTCGTCGCTGACCAGTTGCAGCGCGTCGCGGTCGCCGGTGACCACCAGGACGCGGTGCCCTTCGCTCTGGGCCTGCGTCGCCAGCGTCGCGATGATGTCGTCGGCCTCGAAACCGGGCTCGGCCAGCACCGTGATTCCCAGCGCGCCGAGCACCTCTTTGGTGATGTCGATCTGGCCGCGGAATTCGTCGGGCGTGGCCGAGCGGCCCTCTTTGTAGTCCGGGTATTTGTCCTTGCGGAACGTCTGCCGGGACACGTCGAACGCGGCTGCGATGTGGCTGGGCTGCTCGTCGCGCAGCAGGTTGATCAGCATGGCGGTAAACCCGTACACCGCGTTGGTGGTCAACCCGCCCTGGGTCTTGAAGTTCTCGGCGGGCAGCGCGTAGAACGCCCGGAAGGCCAGCGAGTTGCCGTCCAGCAGCATCAGGGTGGGCTTGGCGCCGGCCTCCGGTTTACCGGCTCTGGTCTCCGATGCAGTCTTGGCAGGGCTCACGGACATCACTCTAGGCATCTGGGCCGACAGCAGCTGCGCCCGTCGCCGCAATCATCGCGCCGGCCCGCTCGTTGAGCGGACGCGCCGCCGGGAACTGACCGGACGACACCAAACTGGAACACGTTTCAGTTTCCCGGCCGGACTCGGTACGCTGACCCGCGTGTCAGCTTCTACGCAACCTGCGATCGACGGGTGGTTCGCCACGGATGGGTCGGGGGATCCGTATCTGATCGGTGGTAAGTGTCATCTGTGCGGGACGTTTGTGTTCCCGCCGCGGGCCGATAATTGCCCGAATCCCGGGTGTGAGGGTGATGAGCTGGCCCAGGTGCCGTTGTCGCGGCGGGGCCGGTTGTGGAGCTACACCGAGAACCGGTATGCCCCGCCGCCGCCGTATCCGTCCCCGGATCCGTTCGAGCCCTTCGCCGTCGCGGCGGTCGAACTGGCCGCCGAAGGGCTGATCGTGTTGGGCAAGGTCATCGAGGGCACCCTGGCCGCCGACCTGACAGTGGGCATGGAGATGGAACTGACCACGATGCCTTTGTATGTCGACGACGACGGGGTGCAACGCATCGTGCACGCCTGGAAAATCGCCGAGACAACCACGGAAGGTCAGGCCCGATGAGCCCGGAACCGGTCTACATCCTGGGTGCGGGAATGCACCCCTGGGGCAAATGGGGACGCGACTTCACCGAATACGGGGTCGTGGCCGCGCGCGCCGCCCTGGCCGAAGCCGGCTTGGACTGGCGCCAGATCCAACTCGTCGCCGGCGCCGACACCATCCGCAACGGCTACCCCGGCTTCGTCGCCGGGGCCACCTTCGCCCAGAAACTGGGCTGGAACGGCATCCCGATCACCTCCAGCTACGCCGCCTGCGCCTCGGGCTCGCAAGCCCTGCAGTCCGCGCGCGCCCACATTCTGGCCGGACTGTGCGAGGTCGCCCTGGTCATCGGCGCCGACACCACCCCCAAAGGTTTCTTCGCCCCCGTCGGCGGGGAACGCAAAAACGACCCCGACTGGCAACGCTTCCACCTGATCGGGGCCACCAACACCGTCTACTTCGCCCTGCTGGCACGGCGCCGCATGGACCTCTACGGCGCCACCGTGCAAGACTTCGCCGCGGTCAAAGTCAAAAACGCCCGCCACGGCCTGGCCAACCCCAACGCCCGCTACCGCAAAGAAGCCACCGTCGACGATGTGCTGGCCTCCCCGGTGGTGTCCGACCCGCTGCGCCTGCTCGACATCTGCGCCACCAGCGACGGCGCCGCCGCCCTCATCGTGGCCTCCAAAGCCTTCGCCGAAAAACACCTGGGTTCGGTCGAGGGAGTCCCCTCGGTGCGCGCGATCAGCCTGCAATCCCCCCAATACCCCCAGCACCTGCCCGAGCTGCCCGACATCGCCACCGATTCCACCGCCGTGGTCCCCGGACCCGAGCGGGTGTTCAAAGACCAGATCCTCGACGCCGCCTACGCCGAAGCCGGCATCGGCCCCGAAGACCTGAGTCTGGCCGAGGTTTACGACCTGTCCACCGCGCTGGAACTGGACTGGTACGAACACCTCGGCCTGTGCGCCAAAGGTGAGGCCGAACACCTCCTACGCACCGGCGCCACCACCCTGGGCGGCCGCATCCCGGTCAACCCCTCCGGCGGGCTGGCCTCCTTCGGCGAAGCCATCCCCGCCCAAGCCATCGCCCAAGTCTGCGAACTGACCTGGCAACTCAAAGGCCAAGCCACCGGCCGCCAAGTCGAAGGCGCCACCGTCGGCATCACCGCCAACCAAGGCCTCTTCGGCCACGGCTCCTCAGTCATCCTCGCCACCTAAAACACCCCCACCCCGCGCGAGCGTGCGCAGAATCGCCGAATTACCCGGCATGTCGCCCGCAGACACGCACGCTCGCGAGTAGGAAAGGGCACCCAAAAAAAAGGGGAGAGATCAGGCCACGCCGAGGTAGGCCGCGCGGATACTCTTGTCTGCCAACAATGTCCGAGCATCGCCGGTGCGGGTGACCTCCCCGGTCTCCAGGATGTAGGCCCGGTCCGAGCGGCTCAACGCCTGCTGGGCGTTCTGTTCGACCAGCAGCACCGTGGTGCCGGTCCCGTTGATCTCGGCGATGATCTTGAAGATCTGCGAGATCACCATCGGCGCCAACCCCATCGACGGCTCGTCGAGCAGCAGCACTTTCGGCCGCGCCATCAACGCCCGGCCGATTGCCAGCATCTGCTGCTCCCCGCCCGAAAGCGTTCCCCCGACCTGGCTTCGACGCTCCGCGAGCCTCGGAAACGTCTCCAACACCCAGGCGAGGCGCTCGTCGTGTTCGCCCTTCGAGGCGAATTTACGTCCGTAGCAGCCCATTTCCAGGTTCTCGATGATCGTCATACCCGGGAAGACACCACGGCCCTCCGGCGCCTGGATCAAACCGTCGGCCACCCGCTTGTGCGCCTTGACCCGGCTGATGTCTCTGCCGTCGAACCAGACCGACCCCGACGTCAGCGGCAGCAGGCCCGAGATCGCGCGCATCATCGTGGTCTTGCCCGCGCCGTTGGACCCGAGCAGCGTGACCAGTTCACCCTCGTGCACGGTCAGCGACACCGAGTGCAGAGCTTTGATCCGGCCGTAGTGCACGACGATATCGCGCACTTCCAGCAACACCGGACGGGAATCAGGTTGTGCGGCGGTGTTTTCAGGCGAGCTCATCGTCGGGCACTCCCAGATAGGCGGCGATGACCTTCGGGTCCTCGCGGATCTCGGCCGGCAGTCCGTCGGCGATCTTACGGCCGAACTCCAGCACCACAATGCGGTCGGTCACCCCCATCACCAGTCGCATGTCGTGTTCGATCAGCAACACGGTGTAACCCTCGTCGCGGATTTTGCGGATCAGGTCGATCAACGCCGACTTCTCACTCGGGTTGAAGCCGGCCGCCGGCTCGTCGAGGCAGAGCAGCTTGGGTTCGGTGGCCAGCGCCCGCGCGATCTCCAACCGGCGCTGGTCGCCGTAGGGCAGGTTCTTCGCCTTCTCCTCGCCGCGGTGCGCAATCCCCACAAAATGGAGCAATGCAGCCGATCTTTCGATCGCCGACCGCTCTTCGCGGCGGTGCCGCGGCGAGCGGATCAACGCCCCGGGGACCGAGGTGCGGTGCCGGGCGTCGGTACCGACCATGACGTTCTCCAGCGCGGTCATCTCACCGAACAGCCGGATGTTCTGGAACGTGCGGGCGATCCCCAGCCGGGTGATCTGGTGGCGTTTGATCCGCTCGATCGTCGAGCCGTCGAACGTCACCGATCCCGAGGTCGGTCGGTAGACACCGGTGATCGCGTTGAAGCAGGTGGTCTTACCGGCGCCGTTGGGTCCGATCAATCCCAGAATCTCCCCGCGGCGGATGTTGAACGTGACGGCATCCAGCGCGGTGAGCCCACCGAACTTCACGGTCAGATCCGTGGTCTGCAGCAGGACCTCGCCTTCGTCAGCCCGGATCTCGCGGTGCACGCCGGCGATCTCGGCGATGCTCTCCTCGAACACCTCTTCGTCGGGCGACGTCATTTGACCGGCTCCGTATCGGTCGGCTGGGTGCGCAGCAGTTTGCGCGCGGCGCTGGAGTAGGTGAGCAGATGCTGGCGTGCCGGGAACAGACCCTGCGGCCGGAAGATCATCAGCACCACCAACGCCAACCCGAAGAACAGGTATTTCAGGTTGCCCATGTCGATGCCCAGGAAGTGAACGCCGAGAAGGCGGTTGGGCAGGTACACGATGATGAACGCACCCAGGATCACACCCAGCTTGTTGCCCTGCCCGCCGAGCACCACCGCGCACAGGAACAGCATCGAGTTGATGATGTTGAACGTCGGCGGAGCCACGTACTGAACCTGCCCGGCGTACAGCGCGCCCGAAAGCCCGCCGATCGCCGCGCCGATGGTGAAGGCCCACAGCTTGAACTTGAAGGCGTTGACCCCCATCACCTCGGCGGCGTCCTCGTCCTCCCGCACAGCGATCCAGGCGCGCCCGACACGGCTGCGCTCGAGGTTGCCGACGAGCAGCAGGATGCCGACGATCAGGATGAGCCCCAACCAGAACCACCACGTGCCGTAGTTCGCGTCGCCGCTCGAATTCGCCACGGAGAACACCCCTTCGGGGTGCTGCGCGTCCTCCCGGAAGTGCGGGAACGCGACCTCGTTGAGTCCCCGGGGCCCGTTGGTGATGTCGGCGAGGTTGTCGGCCAGCAGCCGGATGATCTCGCCGAAGCCGAGGGTCACGATCGCCAGGTAGTCGCCGCGCAGCCGCAGTGTCGGGGTACCGAGGATCAGTCCGGACAGCGCGGTGACCGCCATCGCCAGCGGCACACAGGCCAGCCACGCCCACGGCGTGGTGAGAATGCCCTTCGGACTCATCTGGTTCCACGGGCTCTCGGGGCTGGTGAGCAGCGCCACCGTGTAGGCGCCCACGGCATAGAACCCGACGTAGCCGAGATCGAGCAGACCGGCCTGACCGACGACGACGTTGAGGCCGATCGCGATGATCGCCACCATGGCGAACTGGGCCATGGTGCCGCCGAAGCTGATACCCGGAGTGTCCAGGAACGCCGGCGTGAAGAGCGGGGACAGCGCGATCCCGGTGAACAGGATGATCCCGAACACCCACTTCTGCGGACGGGTCAGTCCGTCCCACCAGTCCATCACTCGTGTCATACGCGTGCCTTCCCGAGGCTCTCACCGAGAATGCCGGTCGGACGAACCAGCAGTACGAGCACCAGCAGCACGAACGCGACGACGTCACGCCACTGGGTGCCGAACACGGCCTGCCCGTAGTTCTCCATCACGCCGAGCAGCAGACCGCCGAGCAGCGCCCCGCGCAGGTTGCCGATCCCGCCGAGCACGGCGGCCGAGAACGCCTTGATACCCAACAGGAATCCGCCCGAGTAGATGATGCCCTGCGGGACCTTGAGGGTGTACAGCAGCGCGGCGGCGCCGGCGAGCAACCCACCGATGAGGAACGTCGTCATGATGATGCGTTCCCGCGAGACCCCCATCAACGTGGCCGTGGTCGGGTCCTGCGCGACGGCACGGATGCCGCGGCCGAACTTCGTGCGGTTGATCGCGGTGTCAGTGAGCACCGCGAGCACGAGCGCTGAGACCACGATCACGACCGTGACGTTCGAGACGGCCACCCCGAAGAGCTCGAACTGGGTCTTGGGCTGCACCAGCACGATGGGCTGCTGGGCGTTCGGACCGCCGTAGCCCGGTATCAGCTTGGGCAGGATGAACAGCACGAACTGCTGCAGCACGAACGACATCCCAATCGCGGTGATCAGGAACGTCAACGCCCGCGCATTGCGCTTGCGCAGCGGGCGGTAGGCGATGAATTCCAATCCCACGGCCGCGCTGCCGGACACCAGCATCGCGAACAGCATCGCGAAGCCCAGATAGACGATCGTCAGGGCTACGCCCTTGCTGTAGGCGTTGCCGCTCGGCGTGAAACCCAGGATGACGTCCAGCGCGAAGTACGCGCCGAACATGCCCAGCATGAAGATCTCCGAGTGCGCAAAGTTGATCAGTCGCAGCACACCGAACACGAGGGTGTAGCCGACAGCGACCAAGGCGTAGATCGCTCCCCATGACAGGCCGTCGATCGTCAACTGCCAGAAGCTGTCCACCAGCGCTCCGACGTTGAAGTTGATGTTTGCGGCCAGGTTCATCCGGCGGTGGGCTCCTCAGCGATGCGGAAGTTCTTGTGCGACAACGACGAAGCGCGCCCGAGTCGGATGTCTCGAACGCGCTTCGCCTCAGCCCTTACTGGACGTCGTAGATCCAGATCAGAGTGGTGGTGAGCTCACCTTCCGGAGTCCATTGATACTCGCGGGCCACACCCTGGCCCTGGTAGTTACGCACGTAGTCGAGCAGCGCGGGCCGGGTGATCGCACCCGAGTCGATGCCCTTCAGAAGGATCGTGCCCAGGTCGTAACCCTCGGCACTGTAGGTACCGGGCTCCTGATTGAACTTCTCGGTGTACTCATCGGCGAAAGACCCGGTGGCCGGCCCGCAGGGGCATGCCAACACAGCGCCCTTGGCCGACTCGCCGGCCTGCTTGACGAACTCGGGGTCCTTGGTGCCGTCGGCGCTGGCGAAGACGCCCTCGAAGCCGCCGTCCCTGAGCTGCTGCGCGAGCGGAGCCGCTTCGGCGTAGTAGCCGCTGAAGAACACCGAATCGGGAGCGGCGCCCTTGATCTGGGTGACAGCCGCCGAGAAGTCCTTGTCACCCTTCTTCACCGAGATGTTGCAGGCCGAGTCGGCCACCGGCCCGAGCGTCTCGCGAACGGCCTGTGCCAGACCCAGACCGTAGTCGGTGCTGTCGTCGACGACGCAGACCTTCTTGTGTCCCAGGGAGTTCTTCAGGTAGTTGGCGACCGACGGGCCCTGCACGCCGTCGTTGGCCAACCCGCGGAAGAACGTCTTCCAGCCGTTCTTGGACAGGTCGACGTTGGTCGCCGACGCCGTGACGGCGACCAGACCGGCCTGGTCGAAGACGCCGCCGGTGGCCTTGGTCTCACCGGAGAAAGCCGGTCCCACCAGACCGATCGTGTACTGATCGTTGACGATCTGCGGGGCGATGCCGGTGGCCTTCTGCGGATCTCCCTCGGTGTCGAACGGGATGAGCTGTACCTGACAGCCCGGGTTGGCGGCGTTGTGCTTGTCGACCGCCAACTGCACACCGTTTTTGATGTTGATGCCCAGTGCGGCGTCGGGGCCGTTGAGCGCTCCGGCCATCGCGATGGACACCGGCGGGCAGGTGGCGTTTCCGTCGCCGGCCGGGTCGGCAGGCGTAGCACCCTGCGACGCGGCGACCTCGGCGCCGTTCTCGTCGATCTGCACCTTTTCCACGATCTTGAGGTTCGTCTGCGACGCCTCTTCTTCGGGCGTGCCCTGACTGCAGCCGGCCAAGGCCAGCACAACCAGACCCGCGCTTCCGACAGCAAATGCCTTGCGTGCCACGCGACCGCGCACGTATCACCTCCGGTTCAGTGTTCTGCTCGACGCCGTCGGCCGGACCGTCCAGAAACCGAAACGACACGGCGGCGATGCTTCGCCGACGACCATAACCAACGCATGCCCGCGGTGCGTGCTGTTGGAAAACGCGTCGCGCGGATAATTCGGCGTGACCGGTCAAAAGACGCGGCGTGGAAACGCAGAGTTAACGGCGCGGCCGCGCCGCGCCGGATTTTCGCCGGTTACGACGGCGTGTCGGTGGGCGGGTCCAGCGTCTCGACGACCACCTCGGCCACCCGCTTCATCGTGGTACGACGGTCCATCGCCGCGCGCTGGATCCACTTGAACGCCTCAGGCTCGGTCATCCCCTGCTTCGTCTGCAGCAAACCCTTTGCCCGCTCGACGAGCTTGCGGGTCTCCAGCCGGTCGGAGAGGTTGGCGACTTCCTTCTCCAGCTCGGCCATCTCGCTGAAGCGGCTGACCGCGACCTCGATCGCCGGGATGAGGTCGGTGACGCTGAACGGCTTGACCAGGTAGGCCATCGCCCCGGCGTCGCGGGCGCGTTCGACGAGTTCACGCTGGCTGAACGCGGTCAGGATCACGATCGGGGCGATGCGCTTGCTGGCGATCTCCGAGGCGGCGTCGATACCGTCGCGGCGCGGCATCTTGACGTCCATGATCACCAGATCCGGGCGCAGCGCCTCGGCCAGCTCGACGGCCTCTTGACCGTCGCCGGCCTCACCGACGATCTCGTAGCCCTCCTCGCGCAGCATTTCCGCCAGGTCGAGCCGGATGAGGGCCTCGTCCTCGGCCACGAGGACTCGGCGCGGCGTGACGACGGAGTCGGACGGCGACGCGGGAGCAGAAGACATGGACAACATTGTGAACGGCGCAGGCGGGATGAGCGAGCGCGGGGCCATCCTCTATGGTGGTAGGCCGCGCGCCCTCGTATCCCAACTGGCAGAGGAAACGGATTCAAAACCCGTACAGTGTGAGTTCGAATCTCACCGAGGGCACCACCTGGTCGGCGCACTCGCGCCTCTGACGATCCGCCTATTCCGCCAGGTCGACAGGCGTCGCGGCGATAACCTTTGCGGGTGCGGAACCTACGGCCGGTCTGTGTGCCCGAGGTGACGCTGGGCCGCCGTCCCTGGTCACCGAGCCGGCACCGCGACGACCGTGTGGCCCGGCGGCTGCGCGTGCTGGTGATCGCCAGCTGGATCGCCGCGGCCGTGTCGATCAGTTTCGGAATCTTCCAGTTGATCCTCGGCGGCGCGCTGTGGTGGGTGGGCGCGATCAACATCTGTTGCGGCGTAGTGTTTTTGGCGATCCCACGGCTGTGTCCGCTCGGGCCACTCGTAGCCCCGCTGACGTTCGTGGTCTTCGCCTACACCTCGGTCGGCTTCTTCTGCTACACCGTCGGTACCGGCTCGGGACTGCAGTTCTACTTCCTGGTCGCGTCCTCGCTGGTGGTGCTGATCCTCGGCATCGAGCGGATCGCGCTGGCCTCGGCCATCGCCGCGGTCGGTGTGGCCCTGACGATCGCGCTGGAACTGACCGTGCCCCACGACCGGGGGCTCGGGCCGTCCTGGACGCTGACCGTCGGCTTCGTCAGCTCGGTGGTGGGGTCGGCGGTGATGATCGTGGCCACGATCTGGTACACCCTGCGCGAGATCGAGCGGGCCGAGGCCGCCATGGAGGCCGAGTACGACCGCTCAGAACAGCTGCTGGCCAACATTCTTCCCGAGACCATCGCCGAGCGGCTCAAGGAACCCACGCGCACGGTCATCGCCGACGGGTACGACGACGCGTCGATCCTGTTCGCCGACATCGCCGGCTACACCGCGCGTGCCAGCGAGACCGCGCCGGCCGACCTGGTGCGTTTCCTGGACCGGCTGTACACCGACCTGGACGCGCTCGTCGACCGGCACGGCCTGGAGAAGGTCAAGACCAGCGGCGACTCGTACATGGTGGTGGCCGGGGTGCCCACTCCCCGGCCGGACCACCTTCAGGCGCTGGCCGACCTCGCCCTGGACATGGCCGACGCGGTCGCCGACCTGAAGGACCCGCAGGGACGCGACGTCCCGCTGCGGATCGGCATGGCCAGCGGACCGGTGGTCGCCGGCGTCGTCGGGGCGAAGAAGTTCTTCTACGACGTCTGGGGTGACGCGGTCAACGTCGCGTCGCGGATGGAGACCACCGACGTCGAAGGCCGAATTCAGGTGCCGGACACGGTGCAGGAGCGACTACGCCACGAGTTCGTCCTCGAGGAACGCGGCGTCGTCGACATCAAGGGCAAAGGCCCGATGCACACCTGGTACCTGGTGGGGCATCGGGCCGACTCTGGCAGATGCGCCCGCTCGGCGGAGGGTGGCCGACTTCCCCGCTCCGCGGAGGGTGTCACACCTTCCGGTTCTCCGACTTGACCAGCCAGGCCAGCTTCTCCAGCCCGTCGATCAGCTGGTGCAGGATGTCGGCGGTGCTCGGATCCTCGGCGTCGACGGTGTCGTGCACCGACCTGAGGGTGTCCACCACCGCGTAGACACGGACGGTGATCAAGTCGACGACGTCACCGGTGCTGTGCTCGTAGGCGGGAAACTCCGGCAGCGACGTCGTCGCCGCGACGGTGTCCGACCTGCCGTCGGGCACCGCGTCCAAGGCGCGCATCCGCTCGGCGACGGTGTCGCTGGCCACCCGCGCGAAGTCGACGACCTCGTCGAGCTGCAGGTGCAGATCGCGGAAGTTGGTGCCGACGACGTTCCAGTGCGCCTGCTTACCCTGCAGATGGAGTTCGATCAGATCGACCAACACCTGCTGAAGTGCGGCGCCGAGCTCCGGAGAGGCCTGGACATTGACGACCTCGGCTTCGGTCCTGCGTGCGTTCTTCGTGATGCTCATGCTCATGACAACCACTCCTTTTTTAGACTGAGTCCAGTTTAGCGGGTGTTCCTCGTCACAGCCTCCTTGTCCTGCCTGTCCAGCAACCGTGCGTACCCGGCGCCCATCCCGAGCAGGGTGAGCCCGGCGGCGATGAACACCCCCACCCGGAACATCCCGTCCAACGTGCCCAGGTCGAACAGGAAGAGCTTGGCCATGGCCGCGGCAACCAGGCCCAATCCCCCGCTGATCGGGACCGACCGGGCCTCCCGCGGCAGGCGGGCGGCAAGGCCGAACGCTGCCGCCGCCATCGCGATCCAGCAGATGGTTGCGGCCATATGCCCGGCGAAGAAACCCCCGTCCCCGTCGGAGATCAGCACCCCGGCGGTCACCGTGAACGACGTGACCGCGTAGATGACCACCGCTGCGGCCCCCAGCCACAATGCGCTCTCGGTGGGATCCCAGGCCCAGACGATCGCGACCGCGGCAGCCGCCAGCAGGAGGCTGGACACCAGGGTGGAGACGCCGGTGCCGGTGCTGATCCGGGTGGCCTCGAGCAACATGTCCGGCGGCGAATAGCTCAGGTGCGCGCAGGCGCCGATGGTCGCGAAGCCGATCGCCGCCCAGCGGGCGACGGTGTCGCGCCGTGCGGCCACCGCCACCACCACCGCCATCGCCAGCAGCACGGGCCCGGCGACGCGGCCGTCGAACGCGGCGGTCACGGCGATCAGCGCGGCGATCGCCGACGTCGCCGCGAACACCTGCCGCACCACACCCGACACCCCGGGCAAACGGTCGGCGACGAGCACGACGGCCAGCAGCGCCGCGGCCAGTGCCGCGGCCATCAATGCCGCGACGATGCGGTCCACCGCCAACCCCACGCAGAGCACGGGCAGCAGACCGGCCGCGGTCAGCAGCGCCAGCGCGGCGCGATTCCTGGTGCCGGGCAACAGGATCAGCGCCGCGGTCAGCGCGATCGCGGCGGCGATTCCGCACGCGCCGGCGAGCCAGAGATCATGCCGGCCGGCGATGTGCCGGGCCGCCAGGGCCGCCAGCAGCGGCAGCACCGCGGCGGCGATGCGTGCGGCGTGCAGCCACAGCCAGTCCCTGCCCAGCTGGACGGGCAACGACACCGCCGCCAGCGTCAGCATGAATCCGACCAGCAGCAGCGAGATTCCGTCGGTCACGATCGGGGCCAGTCCGATCAGCGGCACCAGCACGAGCAGGCCCAGGTGCTGGGAATCCCAGCGCCGCGCCACGGCGAGACCGCCGGCCGCGACCGCGGATGCAACGATCAGCCCGATGGCTGCAGGCATCCAGTCATAGATCGCCGTGACAGCGATGACGTCGATGTAGGCCGCAGCCACCCCGGTGGCGACCAGGGCGATCGCGCCCACCCGTCCCCCGGGCCGGCTGTCCTGCCACCATCCCGCCGCAACCAGGCCCGCGGCCAGGACGGCACCGGCGCCGACCCGGAACTCGGGGCGCAGGATTCCGGCCTGGGCGGCAAGCACCAGCAGCAGCACGACACCGATCAGCGTGACCGCCACCCCGGCGACAGCCAGCAGCTTGCCGATCCAGCCCTCCGAACGTTCCATGGGCTTTCTGGGCGCGGCGGGTCCAGCGGGAGGCACCGGCGGTGGCCAAGGTCGCTGCGGCGCCGGGGCATACTGCGGCCAGTACGGCGGCGGGGCCGGGGCCGGGGCCGCTGACGGTGGCACAGGTACCGGGCGGTCGGCCAGGATCCGGTCCAGTTCGGCCAGATCGGCAGAGACCCTGGCCAATTGCCGTGAGATCGCGGCGAAGTCCGCGGAGAGCCGGGTGATGACGGCGGTGTGCGGTTGCGTCATACCGCCATCGTCACAACGGGCACGCCCCGGCGGATGAGTACAACTACTCGTCCAGACCGTGCTCCATCGCGTAGCGGGCCAGCTCGACGCGGTTGCCGACCTGCAGTTTGCGGAACGTGGCCTGGACGTGGTTCTCGACTGTGCGATGACTCAGGGACAGTCGCGACGCGATCTGCTTGGCCGTGAGCCCCTTGGCGACATGGCGCAGAATCTCGATCTCGCGCTCGGTCAACGTGGGCCCGGCCGGGGTGTCGCGCTCGATGCGCCGAAACTCCCCCAACACCAGACCCGCCAGGCCGGGGGTGAACACTGCCCGACCCGACGCGGTGGCGCGCACCGCGTCGGTCAGCACCTGCTTGGAAGCGCTTTTGACCAGGTATCCCGTCGCGCCCGCCTTGACGGCTTCCAGCACGTCGTCGCGCTCATCGGAGGCGGACAACACCAGCACCCGGGACGCCGGGGACACCGCGAGGACCTCGGCGGTCGCCTGGGCGCCGTCCCCGTCACCCAGCCGCATGTCCATCAGCACCACAGCGGGTTTCACCACTGCGGCGCGGCGCTTCGCCGAGGCCACGCCGTCCGCCGTGGCCACCACGTCGAAACCCTCGTCAGCCAGGTCCCGTGCCACCGCGTCACGCCAGATCGGGTGGTCGTCGACCACCATCACCGAGATGGGCTGACCGGTCATCGCGATGCGTCCGGGGTACGCGGCACAGTTAGCTCCCACTCCACACCCAACCCCGGGCCGGTGTTCAGCACAGCCTGACCGCCCAACGAATTCATCCTTCCCACAATTGAATTCGCGACACCCATACGACCTTCGGCGACCGCTTCGGCCAGCCGCCCTTCCGGTATGCCCACGCCGTCGTCGCGGACGCTGACGGTCACCGTGTCGCCCAGGTCCTCGACAAGAACATACGCGTGCGCCCCGGCTCCAGCATGCTGGTCCACGTTGTCGAGCGCGTTGCCGATCGCGGCGCACAACTCGTCGGCGACGGCGGCGTCGAGCAACACGGGATCGGCGGGCACGCTGACCGACACCCGATCCGATGCCCTGCGCCGCAGCATCGCGGCGAGGTCGGACGCCGGGCTGTCGCGCGATGCGGGCTCGGCGGTGCTGACCAGCCGGCGCAACGCGCGCTCCTGCTCGCCGGCCAGCTCGGCCAGTGCGGCGGTGTCTCCCCCGATCTCACGCCCGCGGCGGGCCACCAACGCCAGCACCTGGATCGCCCCGTCGTGAACCTGCCTGGACAGTCGTTCCCTCTCCTGCAACGACGCCGACAACCGGGCGGCCCGTTCCAGTTCGGCGTGCGCACGGCGGGCCGTCTGGGCGGCCAGACCGACCGCGAGTCCGACCGCCAACTCGATCACGATGGTGGCGTTGCGGCCGACGTCGATGCTGACGTACCCCTTCAGCGCGGCGCTGGCCGCGACCACCGCCACCCCTGCGATCATTCCGGCGACCGGTCCGGACAGGATGGCCGCCGAGATCGTGGCGTTGGTGGCCCACAACGTGGTCGGCCACGACTGGTTGTCCAGTACCCATTGATCGGAGGCGATCAGCTCCGTGGACAGCATCAGGGCGACAACGACAGCGATCTCGGCCAGCACCCAGGCGCGGCGCCGCCCGAAACCACGAAGATAGGCGACCGCGCAGGCCGCACTCCAGGTGATCAGCAGTACGAACAGCACCCAGCCGGCCGCGGGATGTTCGAGATCGTCGTTGACCGCGAGCTGGAAGCCCAACGCGTACACGCAGCTGAGCAGCCGGAACACCTGGGCGGCCCGCCACAGCGGCGTGGCCGGATCGGGCGTCACATCACTTTGGAGAGAAACGCCTTCGTCCGTTCGTGTTGAGGGTTGGCCATCACCTCACGCGGATCTCCGCGCTCCACCACCACACCGCCGTCCATGAACACCAGTTGGTCGGCGACCTCGCGGGCGAAGCCCATCTCGTGGGTCACCACGATCATCGTCATGCCTTCGGACGCCAGCTTCTTCATGACGCCCAGCACCTCACCGACCAGTTCGGGATCCAGCGCCGAGGTCGGTTCGTCGAACAGCATCAGCTTCGGATTCATCGCCAGCGCCCTGGCGATCGCCACGCGCTGCTGCTGACCGCCCGAAAGCTGCGCCGGATACGCTTCGGCCTTGTCGGCCAGACCGACCTGCGCCAGCAGTTCCCGGCCCCGCTCGGTGGCCTCCTTTTTCCCGACCCCCTTGACCTGGATGGGCGCCTCGACGACGTTGCCCAGCGCGGTCCGGTGCGGGAAGAGGTTGAAATGCTGGAACACCATGCCCACGTCGCGGCGCTGCCGCGCCACGTCGCGAGGCTTCATCTCGTGCAGTTTGCCGCCGCGCTCGTTGTAGCCGACCAGCGATCCGTCAACGTAGAGTCGGCCGGCGCTGACGGTCTCGAGGTGATTGATGCACCGCAGGAACGTTGACTTACCGGATCCGGAGGGGCCGACCAGGACAAGCACCTGCCCCTTGTGCACATCCAGTGTGATGCCCTTGAGCACCTTGAGCGCACCGAAGTCCTTGCACACCAACTCCGCCTTGACCATCGGCGTCGCACTGATTGCATCTGCCGTCATACCCGTCCTCTATTTCACCGGAGGCAGTTGTGCCAACGCGAGAGCCTCAAGCTGTTTTGTGGTCAGCTTGCGCGAGGCTCCCCTGGAGAAGTACCGCTCCAGGTAGAACTGGCCCACCATCAGGATGCTCGTAATCACCAGGTACCACGCAGCGGCGACCAGGAGCAGCGGCACCGGCTCGAAGATCCGGGCGGCGATCTCGCGGGTGGCGATGCTGTACAGGTCGAAGGCGTAGGGCACGGCGGTGACCAGTGACGTCGTTTTCAACAGGCTGATCAGCTCGTTGCCGGTCGGCGGGATGATCACGCGCATCGCCTGCGGCAGGACGGTTCGGCGCATGGCCTTGCCCCACGACATGCCCAGCGCCGTCGACGCTTCCATCTGACCTTCGGGGACCGACATGATCCCGGCACGCACGATCTCGGCCATATAGGCGGCTTCGTTGAGGCCCAGTCCGATCACCGCGAGCACAAACGGAATCGAAAGGTCTTGTAGCTCAATGTGGAAGAACGACGGGCCGAACGGTACGCCGAGCTGAATGTTCCGGTAGATCGTGGGGAACAGGCCCCAGAACGCCAGCTGCACGTAGATCGGCGTGCCGCGGAAAATCCAGAGAAAGACCCACGCCACGGAACTGAGCACCGGGTTGTCAGACAGTCGCATCACGGTGAGAACGACACCCAGCACGATGCCGATGATCATCGAGTAGATGGTCAGCTGCAGCGTGTTGAAGACGCCGAGCAGGATGCGTTCGTGGAAGAAGTACTCCCTGAACGTCGACCAGCCGTAGGCCGGGTTGGTCGCCGCCCCGTACAGGAACAGCCCGACCATGACGAGGATGACGGCCGCCGCCAGCCACCGCCACGGATGGCGCAGCGGGACGGCGTCGATCGACTGTGGCGGCGTGCCGGCATCACTCATCGCTGTCAACGTCTCCTAGGAGACCGCGCCGTTGATCACCGGCTTGTCGATCATGCCCTCTTCGAGCCCCCAGTTGGCGGCGATCTCCTTGTACTTTCCGTTCTCGATCAGATGCTCGAGCGCCTGCAGCAGCGACTGCGCCAACGGGGAACCCTTCGCGACCGGCCACCCGTAGGGCGCCGAGTCGAAGGTCTCGCCGGCCTGTTCGAGCTTGCCGTTGGTCTGCTTGATCGCGTAGAGCGTCACCGGGGAATCGGCCGACATGGCGTCCGCCTGGCCGAGCACCACCGCGTTCGTGGCGGCGTCCTGGCTGTCGAACGGGATGACCTCGATCGCGGGCTTGCCCTCGTCGGTGCACTTCTTGCTGCGCGCGGGCAGCTCTTCGGTCTCCTGGACCGTCGTCGCCTGCACCGCGACCTTCTTGCCGCACGCGTTCTCCGGGTCGATGTCGCCGCCGGCGGGTTGCGCCCACAGCGTGCCGGCCGAGAAGTAGGTGACGAAGTCGACCTGCTGCTCGCGCTCCTTGCTGTCGGTGAACGACGACATGCCGACGTTGAAGGTGCCGCCCTGGATCGACGGGATGATCTTGGCGAAGTCGGCCTCCCGGTAGTCCGGGGTGAGACCCAGGGTGCCGGCGATGGCGTTCATCAGGTCGACGTCGAAGCCGACGATCTTGCCGCTCTCGTCCTTGAACTCGTTCGGCGCGTACGGGATGTTCACGCCGACGACGAGTTTCCCGGTCGACTTGATGGCCTCCGGCACGGTGTTCGCGATCGCCTCGACCTTCTCCGCGGGCGCGGCCGCGGTCGGGGATCCCTCGTCGCTAGGTTCCTCCGAGCTGCTCGAACAGCCCGACAGGGCCAGGGCGCCGGTCGCAGCGAAGATGGCCGCGATGCGCCAGATCTTGGTCCGGCGGTCTTGGATTCCACCCAACACAGGTTTGCCTCTACTTTCTTCTTCGGGTCGTC
The DNA here is from genome assembly GCF_052245755.1 of Mycobacterium sp. 4D054. Taxonomy (NCBI): domain Bacteria; kingdom Bacillati; phylum Actinomycetota; class Actinomycetes; order Mycobacteriales; family Mycobacteriaceae; genus Mycobacterium; species Mycobacterium sp. 4D054. The sequence continues at coordinate 251,010 of NZ_JBQQCF010000001.1, read as the reverse complement.
CGCGTTTCCGCCTGAGTCCCCTCAGAACCAGGCATTCCCAGCCAGGAACGTTAACGACCGATGATCCGGCGCGCAGCGCCGGTAACAGGACATTAACGACACGATGGAGACATCACAGCCGTACTGCGAAAACAGGGTAGGCATGTCGCCCGTGTGTCACACTGCGCGCATGGAAACCGCTGCTCCCCCAAGCATGTTGCAGCACCTGTGGAAGTCGGCGCTGGTGTCCGGCCTTCTCGCCGTCGCGCTGGGCGTCATGGTGCTCGTCTGGCCGGCCATCACCGTGGTGGTGGCCGCGATCTTCTTCGGCGCCTATCTGTTGATCGCAGGCGTCTCGCAGGTGGTCTTCGCGTTCAGCCTTCACGTGTCCGCCGGCGGACGGGTACTGCTGTTCCTCAGCGGCGCGGCCGCCCTAATCCTGGCGGTGCTGTGCTTCCGCAGCCTGCAGGAATCAATCCTGCTGCTGGCCATCTGGATCGGTATCGGGTTCATCTTCCGCGGGGTGGCCACCGCGGTGTCGGCCATCAGTGACCCGACTCTGCCCGGTCGAGGGTGGGAGATCTTCATCGGCGTGGTCAGCCTCATCGCCGGCGTGATCATGCTCGCCTCGCCCTTCGACTCGTTGGCCACGTTGACGATGGTCGTCGGCATCTGGCTGATCGTGCTCGGCGTGTTCGAGGTGGTGTCGGCCTTCGGCATCCGCTCGGCCAGTAAGAACCTCGCGCCGACCAGAGATCCGGTCGTCACGTCCGCGCCGGAATGAGACGAAAGTCCTAGCCATGCGACGCCCGACCTCTACTACACTTTGTCGTAAATCGGACTTGTAGAGCCTGGGAGTGGCGCATGGACGCATTGGATGTGTCGCGGTGGCAGTTCGGAATCACCACCGTCTATCACTTCATCTTCGTCCCGCTGACCATCGGGCTGGCGCCGCTGATCGCCGTCATGCAGACGGTTTGGCACGTCACGGGCAACACCGCCTGGTACCGGCTGACGCGCTTCTTCGGCAAGCTGTTCCTGATCAACTTCGCGATAGGTGTGGCGACCGGCATCGTGCAGGAGTTCCAGTTCGGGATGAACTGGAGCGAGTACTCCCGCTTCGTCGGTGACATCTTCGGCGCCCCACTCGCCTTCGAAGGCCTGATCGCGTTCTTCTTCGAGTCCACGTTCATCGGCCTGTGGATCTTCGGCTGGAACCGGTTGCCGCGCCTGGTCCATCTGGCCTGCATCTGGATCGTCGCGTTCGGCGTCAACGCCTCGGCCTACTTCATCATCGCGGCGAACTCCTTCATGCAGCATCCGGTCGGCGCGCGCTACAACCCGGAGACCGGGCGGGCCGAACTCGTCGATTTCGTGGCGTTGCTGACCAACAACACCGCCATCTGGGCCTCGCTGCACGCCATCACCGCGGCACTGCTGACCGCCGGGGCGTTCGTCGCCGGCATCTGCGCGTGGCTGATGGTGCGCGCACAGCGGCGCGGCGGTGAAGACGTCGAAGCCAGGACCATGTACCGCCCCGCCACGATCCTGGGCAGTCTGGTCGCACTGATCGCCGCCGCGGGCTTGTTCTTCACCGGCGACATCCAGGGCAAGCTCATGTTCGACCAGCAGCCGATGAAGATGGCGTCGGCGGAATCCTTGTGCTACACCGCAACCGACCCCGACTTCTCGATCCTGACCGTGGGGACGCACAACAACTGCGGCAGCGTCATCCACCTCATCGAGGTTCCCTATGTGCTGCCCTTCCTGGCCGAGGGCAAGTTCTCCGGTGTGACGCTGCAGGGCGTCGAGGATCTGCAACGCGCGGCCGAGCAGAAGTTCGGTCCCGGCAACTACCGCCCCAACCTGTTCGTGACCTACTGGTCATTCCGCGCGATGATCGGATTGCTGCTGGTGCCGGTGGCGTTCGCGCTGGTGAGCCTTTGGCTGACCCGCCGGGGACGGATCCCCGACCAGCGCTGGTACGGAACCTTCGGACTGCTGACCCTTCCAACGCCGTTCCTGGCCAGCTCGGCCGGCTGGATCTTCACGGAGATGGGCCGGCAGCCCTGGGTGGTGGTCCCCAATCCCACGGGTGACCCGATGGTCCGGATGACCGTGCAGGAGGGCGTGTCCAACCACGCGGCAGGCACCGTGATGTTCTCGCTGGCGGTGTTCACGCTGCTGTACGGCGCGCTGGCGGTGGTGTGGTTCTACCTGTTGCGGCGATACGTGACCGAAGGCCCGCAGGAACACGACTCCGAACCGGCGCCTCCGGCACCGCCCGACGAGAACGACGTCGCACCCCTGTCGTTCGCCTACTAGGAGATTGTCATGGGACTCCAGGAACTGTGGTTTGTCCTGATCGCCGTGCTGTTCCTCGGCTTTCTGGTGCTCGAGGGTTTCGACTTCGGCGTCGGCATGCTGATGGCCCCGATGGGCACCATGGGGCCCGGCGATCCCGACAACCGGCGCCGCGCGGTCCTCAACACCATCGGCCCGGTCTGGGACGCCAACGAGGTGTGGCTGATCACCGCGGGCGCAGCGATGTTCGCCGCGTTCCCCAACTGGTACGCGACGCTGTTCTCGGCGCTGTACCTGCCACTGCTGGCGATCCTGTTCGGCATGATCCTGCGGATCGTCGGCATCGAATGGCGCGGCAAGATCAACGATCCGCAGTGGCGGCGCTGGGCCGACGTCGGGATCGCGCTCGGCTCATGGCTACCCGCGTTCCTGTGGGGTGTCGCATTCGCGATTCTGTTGCGCGGCTTGCCGATCGACGCCGACGGCCAGGCCCATGCCGGCATCGGTGACGTGCTCAGCCCGTACACCTTGCTGGGCGGATTTGCGACGGCGACGCTGTTCGTGTTCTACGGCTCGGTCTACCTCGCGCTGCGCACCGCGGGCGCCCTGCGCGAGGACGCCTTCCGCGTGGGCCGCATCATGTCGGTGCCGACGATCGTGCTCGCCGGCGGCTTCGGCTTGTGGACCCAGCTGGCCTACGGCCGCACCTGGACCTGGTGGGCGCTCGCTGTCGCGGTGCTCGCGTTGCTGACCGCGGTGGCCCTGATGTGGGGACAGCGCCGTGAGGGGCTCGCATTCGTGTCCATGGTGATCGTGATCGCCGCGGTGGCAGTGCTCATCTTCGGCTCGATGTATCCCAATCTGCTGCCGTCGACACTGAACCCGGACTGGAACGTGACGATCTACAACGGGTCCTCGACGCCGTACACGCTCAAGATCATGTCGTGGGCGTCGCTGACCCTGCTGCCGCTGGTGCTGGGTTACCAGGCCTGGTCTTACTGGGTGTTCCGCAAACGCGTCACCGCCGAGGCCATTCCGGAATCCATCGGACTGTCGAGGCGGCCGTCCTGACCGATCCCACCCGCGCCCCGATCGACCCGCGACTGTGGCGAGCCTCGACGGCGACGCGCCGATTCCTGGCCGTCACCACGGTCTGCGGCGTGCTCATCGCGGCGTGCACGATCGCCTCGGCGGTCGTCCTTGCCGATGTGGTCGCCCGGGTGATCACCGACCCGGCCTCCCGCAGCGTCGACGCGCTCGCCGCCCAGATCACGACCCTGGCGGCGCTGTGGACGGCTCGCACCCTGGTGCAGTGGCAGCAGGGCCGGCTCGCCCAGCACGGGGCCAGCGCCGTCATCGCCGACCTGAGCGAACAGGTGTTGACGGCGGCCACCTCGCTGCCGCCGCGCGAGCTCGCCACCCACCGCGACGACGCCGCGGTGGTGATCACCCGGGGACTCGACGGGTTGCGGGCGTACTTCATCGCCTACCTGCCCTCGCTGTTCCTGGCCGCGGTGCTGACCCCGGCCACCGCGGTGGTCATCGCGCTCTACGACTGGAAATCCGCCGTGATCGTGCTGATCGCGCTGCCGCTCATTCCGGTGTTCATGATCCTAGTCGGTCTGGCCACGGCGGACCGGTCGGCAGCGGCGCTGACGGCGATGTCGACGTTGCAGTCTCGGCTACTGGACCTGGTGGCGGGCCTGCCCACCCTGCGGGCGCTGGGCAGAGCAGAAGGGGCCGCGGAGCGGATCGCCGAACTGGGTGCCGCGCACCGCCGTTCGGCGATGGCCACGATGCGCATCGCGTTCTTGTCCGCGCTGGTGCTGGAATTGCTGGCCACGCTCGGGGTGGCGCTGGTCGCGGTCGGGGTCGGCATGCGGTTGGTGTTCGGTGAGATGACCTTGACCGCCGGGCTGACCGCGCTGCTGCTCGCCCCGGAGGTGTTCTGGCCGCTGCGCCGGGTCGGAGCCGCATTCCACGCCTCCCAGGACGGCAAGACGGCGGTGCAGGCGGCGTTCCGGTTCATCGACGCCGCCCGGCAGCCGCCTGCCGGAGACGCGCCGGTGCCGGGTGCTGCGGTCACCGTCGAGGTCGACGTCCCGGCGATGACGGCACAGCCCGGCCGCGTGACGGTACTGACCGGTCCGAACGGCATCGGCAAATCCACGCTGCTACAGGCGATCCTCGGCCTGGACCGCCCGACGGCCGGGCGGATCCAGATCAACGGCCTCGACGTGGGTGACCTGGATACGCGGCAGTGGTGGTCGCAGGTGGGATGGCTGGCGCAGAGACCCGTGCTGATCCCGGGCACCGTGCGGCAGAACCTGGAGCTGTTCGGCCCGCTGAATGATCTCGAAGCCGCTTGCCGGGACGCTTGTTTGGACGAGGTGCTCGCCACGCTGCCCGCCGGTCTCGACACCGTGGTGGGGCGCGGCGGGGTCGGGCTGTCGCTCGGGCAGCGGCAGCGACTCGGACTGGCCCGGGTACTCGGATCCGGGGCGCCGCTGGTTCTGTTCGACGAACCCACCGCCCACCTCGACGGACCCACCGAAGCGCGGGTGCTGGAGGCGATCGCGCGTCGCGCCGCCGGCGGGGCCACGGTGATCGTGGTCGGACATCGCGCCTCCGTCCTGGCGATCGGCGATGTGGTGGTGGACATGGGCGGTGACCGTGTCCGGTCCTGACCCCCTCGTCCAGGCGTGGCCTCTGCTGGCCCCGCGGGCGCCACGAATCGCGCTGGCCGTGCTGCTGGGGGCCTTGTCACTCGGCAGCGCGCTGGCGTTGACCGCGGTGTCGGCGTGGCTGATCACCCGGGCCTGGGAGATGCCGCCGGTGCTGCACCTGACCGTCGCCGCGGTCACCGTGAGGGCCCTGGGCATCTCGCGCGGCGTGCTGGGGTACTGCGAGCGGCTGGCCTCACACGACACCGCGCTGCGGGCGGCAGGCACCGCCCGGGCACGGTTGTTCACCAGGCTGGCCGACGGCTCGGAGAACGTCGTGATGCGGCGCAGCAGCGGCGAACTGGTGTCCCGCGTCGGTGCGGGGGTGGACGAGATGTCCGACGTCGTGGTGCGGGCTGTCGTCCCGATCGGCGTCGCCACCGTTCTGGGGGCGGCCGCCGTCGCGGTGATCGCCGTCATCTCGCCGGCGACGGCCGCGGTGCTGACGGTCTGCCTCCTCATCGCTGGCGCGGTGGCGCCGGCACTGGCCGCCCGCGCCGCTTCAGCTGCGGAAAGCGTTGCCACCGAACATCATTCACAGCGCGACAACGCGGTGATGCTGGCCCTCGAACACGCCCCCGAACTGCGGGTCAGCGGCCGACTCGCCGACGTGATCGCCGAGGCGGGCGCCGAACAGCGCCGCTGGGGCCGGGCGGTCGACCGGGCCGCGGCACCGGCGGCCGTCGCCGCGGCCGCACCGACCGCCGCCGTCGGGGTCAGCGTGCTGGGGGCTCTGTTCGCCGGAATCTCATTGGCGGGCACCGTCGCGCCCACCACCCTCGCGATCCTGATGCTGGTGCCGTTGGCGGCGTTCGAGGCGACCGCAGCGTTGCCGGGCGCCGCCGTGGCGTTGACCCGGGGGCGCATCGCCGCCCGGCGTCTGCTCGCTCTCACCGAACCCGCAGACGGCGACCGCAGCAGGCCCGTCGTCGCCCCGTTGCGCCTGAAGCCCGGCGAGCGCGTCGCGGTGGTCGGGCCGAGCGGCAGCGGCAAGACCACCCTGCTGATGCAGACACCGGGGGTGTTCTTCGCCGAAGATGCCCACCTGTTCTCCACCACGGTGCGCGACAACCTGCTCGTGGCACGCGGGGACGCGACCGACGATGAGCTGCGGGATGCGTTGCGGCGCGTCGGTTTGAGTGCGTGGCTCGACGGGTTGCCTGAGGGGCTGTCGACAGTACTCGTCGGCGGCGCCGCCGCGGTCTCGGCCGGGCAGCGCCGGCGGTTGCTGCTTGCCCGAGCGCTGGTGTCCACCGCCCCGACGATCCTTCTCGACGAACCGACCGAGCACCTCGACGCGGCCGACGCCGACCGGATGCTGACCGACATCCTCACGCCGGGGGCGATGTTCGACTCCGGCCGCACGGTCGTCGTCGCCACTCATCATCTGCCCCGGGACGTCCCTGTGACGGTAATCTCACCGGCATGAGCGAACCGCCGCCTCCTCCGCCCGGCAGCTACCCCGGCGGCTATCCGCCGCAGCCCTACGGTGGGTACGGCGGCTATGGCGGATACGGCGGGTACCCGCCGACGCCGGCGGCCCCGAAGAACGGTCTGGGCACCGCGGCGCTGGTGCTGGCCATCGTCGGTCTGCTGCTGTGCTGGACGGTCGCCGGCGGCGTGCTGCTCGGCATCGCTGCGATCGTGCTCGGCTTCGTCGCCCGGGGCCGGGTCAAGCGAGGTGAGGCCACCAACGGCGGCGTCGCCCTGGCCGGCATCGTGCTGGGCGCCGTGTCGATCGTCGCCGGGCTCGTCCTGGTCGTGATCTATGCGACGTTGGGGGTCGCGCTGTTCAACGACCTCGGTGGCGGCGACTACGTCGACTGCCTGCAGCGGGCCGGGTCCGATCAGGAGGCCGTGCAGCGGTGTGCCGACGAGTTCACCGAGCGGGTCGAGGAGTCCTTCTCCGTCACCGTCACTCCGACGCCGTAGCCCGCCCGGGGAAGTACTTGACAATGCCTTCCTGCACGACCGTGGCCAGCGGCTGACCCGAACGGTCGAAGAAGTGGCCGCTGCCCAGCCCCCGGGACTCCGCGGCCACCGGGGAGGTCGTCGAGTACAGCACCCAGTCGTCGAACCGCACCGGCCGGTGAAACCACACCGAATGGTTGGTGGTGACCGCGAAGATCCGGTCGTGTCCCCACGACAATCCGTGGGTGGTGATGATCGAGTCGAGCACCGTGGTGTCGGATGAGTACACCATCGCCGCGGCGTGCAGCACGGGGTCGTCGGGCAGTACCCCCTGGGCCTTCATCCACACCCGGTTGTGGGTGAGCTTGTCACCCTTGTCCCGCATGATCCAGGCGGGGTCGTTGGTGTACCGCCATTCGATGGGACGCAACGCGTTGGCGAAATGCGGAACCACCTGCTCGTAACCGCGCAACAGATCGTCGATGGGCGGCACCGACAGCGGGTCGGTCGGTGGCGGCGGCTCCACGCCGTGTTCGAGACCCTTTCCGCCGGCCAGGTAGGACACCATCGCGGTGGTCAGCAGCTCGCCCTTCTGCATCACGTCGACGCGGCGGTTTGCGAAACGCCGCTCGTCGCGCAACCGCACCACCCGGAACTCCAGATCCTGCTCCGGATCACCACCAGCGATGAAGTGCACCGACAGCGCGCTCGGGGGCGTGGGATGGTTCAGGCTGCGGCTGGCGGCCACGAACGCCTGCGCCATCATCTGCCCGCCGAAGGTTCGGACCGGGTTCTTGCTCGGGTGGACGCCGACGAAGGTGTCGTCATCAAGCCGGTCCAGGTGGAGTATCGCCAGCAGCTCCTCGAAGTCGGCATGTGGCGACACAGACACTCCCTCGGCGGCTAGACGTCGTCCTCCCCGATGCGGTGGACGTGGATCAGATTCGTGGAGCCTACTGTGCCGGGCGGCGCACCCGCGACGATGACCACCAGGTCGCCCCGCTTGTAGCGGCCGAGGTTGAGCATCGACTGGTCGACCTGGCGGATCATTCCGTCGGTGGTGTCGATGTGCGGGACGATGAACGTCTCGGTGCCCCAGGTCAGCGCCAACTGGCTGCGCACCTCGGGCAGCGCGGTGAACGCCAGCACCGGCAGCGGCGTGTGCAGCCGGGCCAGCCGGCGCACGGTGTCGCCGGACTGGGTGAAGGCGACGAGTGCCTTCGCGTCCAGGCGTTCACCGATGTCGCGCGCGGCGTAGGAGATCACCCCTCGCTTGGTGCGGGGCACGTGGGTCAGCGGCGGCGCCGCCACCGAGTTCTCCTCGACCGCGGAGATGATGCGCGCCATGGTGCGCACCGTCTCGAACGGGAACTTACCCACCGAGGTCTCCCCCGACAGCATCACCGCGTCGGCGCCGTCGAGCACCGCGTTGGCGACGTCGGACGCCTCCGCCCGGGTGGGCCGTGAGTTCTCGATCATCGACTCCAGCATCTGCGTGGCCACGATGACGGGTTTGGCGTTCTCCCTCGCCATCTGGATCGCGCGCTTCTGGACCAGCGGAACTTCCTCCAGCGGCAGCTCCACGCCGAGGTCACCGCGGGCGACCATGATCGCGTCGAACGCCAGCACGATGGCTTCGAGGTTGTCGATGGCCTCGGGCTTCTCCAGTTTCGCGATCACCGGGACCCGCCGGCCGACACGGTCCATCACCTCGTGGACCAGTTCGACGTCGGCGGGCGAGCGCACGAACGACAGCGCGACCAGGTCGACGCCCAGGCGCAGCGCGAACTCGAGATCGTCGATGTCCTTCTCCGACAGCGCGGGCGCCGAGACGTTCATGCCGGGCAGGGACATGCCCTTGTTGTTGCTGACTTTGCCGCCCTCGGTGACGGTGCAGACCACGTCGGTGCCGTCGATGTGCTCGACGACCAGACCGACGTTGCCGTCGTCGACGAGGACCCGGTCGCCGGGGCGGGCGTCCTGGGCCAGCCGCTTGTAGGTGGTGGAGACCCGGTCGTGGTTGCCGAGGAAGTCCTCGGTGGTGATCCGGACGGTCTCGCCGTTGGCCCACACGGTGGGTCCGTCGGCGAACCTGCCGAGCCGGATCTTCGGCCCCTGCAGGTCGGCGAGGATTCCGACGGCCCGCCCGGTGGCGTCGGACGCGGCACGGACACGCTTGTAGTTCGCTTCGTGATCGGAGTACTCACCGTGGCTGAAATTGAGCCGGGCGACGTCCATCCCGGACTCGACGAGTTGCCTGACGGCCTCGTCGGAGGCGGTGGCCGGACCCAACGTACAGACGATCTTCCCGCGTCTATTCACGGCTACCGAGCATAGTCGTTGATCGATTCAGATGACGGCCAGCGGCAGCGCACCGGGCCGGACCGGCGCCGGGAGATCCGAGTCACCCATCAGATAGGCGTCCACGGCGTGCGCCGCACTGCGACCTTCGGCGATCGCCCACACGATCAGCGACGCGCCGCGATGGGCGTCGCCGCAGACGAACACCCCGGGTGCGTCGGTCTGCCAGTCCGATCCGCACGAGAGGGTGCCGCGCCGGTTCAGCGACAGACCGAGTTCGTCGAGCAGCGTCATGCGCTCGACCCCGTCGAACCCGATGGCCAGCAACGCGAGGTCGCACGGTATCTCCAAGGCGTCGCCGACCGGAACGATGTGCCGGCGTCCCGTCTCGTCGCGCTCGACCTTCACCTCGGCGATCTCGATCGCTCGCAGGTTGCCGCGATCGTCGCCGAGGAACCGCTGCACCGCCACCTCGTAGCGCCGGTGCCCGCCCTCGGCATGCGCCGGAGACAACCGGGTGCGCAGCACGATCGGCCACGTCGGCCACGGCGACCGCGACTCGTCGCGATACTCGGGCGGTTCGGGGTTGTAGTCCAGCTGAGTCACCGACGTGGCGCCCTGCCGATGCGCGGTGCCGAGGCAATCGGCCCCGGTGTCACCGCCGCCGATGATGACCACATGCCTGCCCTCGGCGCTGATCTGGCTCGGTCCGTCGCCCTCACACTCCCGGTTGGCCGGGACCAGGTGCTCCATCGCCAGATGCACACCGTGGAGGCCGCGCCCCTCGACGTCGTTGTCCCGGGCCCGCAGCGCGCCGACCGCGAGCACGACAGCGTCATGCTGGGCCCTCAGCTGTTCCACCGGAAGGTCCACTCCCACTTCGCATTCGGTGACGAAACGGGTCCCCTCCGCGCGCATCTGGGCCAGCCGTTGGTTCAGCGTGGACTTCTCCAGCTTGTATTCGGGGATGCCGTAGCGCATCAACCCGCCGATGCGGTCGTCGCGCTCGTACACGGTGACGTCGTGACCGGCCCGGGTGAGCTGTTGTGCGGCAGCCAGTCCGGCCGGACCGGACCCGACGACCGCCACCTTCTTTCCGGTGGAGATCGCCGCGGGTTGAGGCTCGACCATGCCGTCCATCCAGGCCTGGTCAGCGATGGTCTGCTCGATGCGTTTGATCGTGACGCTGCCGCCGGTGTGCTCCTCGGATATCGACAGCACGCAGGCGGCCTCGCACGGAGCCGGACACAGCCGGCCGGTGAACTCCGGGAAGTTGTTGGTCGCATGCAGCCGGTCGCTGGCTGCGTCCCACCGGCCGCGGCGCACCAGGTCGTTCCACTCGGGGATCAGGTTCCCGAGCGGACAGCCGGCAGTTCCGGAGTGGCAGAACGGAATTCCGCAGTCCATGCAGCGCCGGGCCTGCTGGGACACCTCGCCGGCGCGCTGGTGCGGATCCTGACGTTCGTAGACCTCGCGCCAGTCCCCGACCCGTTCGTCGACCGGCCGCTTGGCGGCCTCCACCTTGGCGACTTCGAGAAATCCGTGCGGATCAGCCACGGCTGGCCTCCATGATCGCAGAGTCGACATCGCGACCCTCGGCCTTCGCCATCCGGGTCGCTTGCAGCACGCGCTGATAATCGCGCGGCATGATCTTGGTGAATTGGGCGCTGCGCCTGGGCCAATCGGACAGCAACGAGGTCGCGACGGCGCTGCCGGTGTACCGCGCGTGCCGGGTGACGACATCGTGCAGCCACGCGAGATCCTCCGGTTCGAGCCGCTGCAGCTCCACCATGTCGGTGTTGACCCGCTTCGGGTCGAGGCCGAGCACGAACGCAATGCCGCCCGACATGCCCGCCGCCATGTTGCGGCCCACCTTGCCCAGCACCACCACCCGGCCGCCGGTCATGTACTCGCAGGCGTGGTCGCCGACGCCCTCGACGACGGTCAGCGCACCCGAGTTCCGTGCCGCGAAGCGCTCCCCCACCCGGCCGCGCAGGTACAGCTCACCGGACGTCGCCCCGAACAGCAGCGTGTTGCCGGCGATCACGTTGTCCTCCGGCAGGAACAGCACGTCGTCCTGCGGTTTGACGATGATCTTGCCGCCCGAAAGACCTTTGCCGACGTAGTCGTTGGCGTCCCCGACGAGCTCCAGTGTGACCCCGGGCGGCAGGAACGCGCCCAGGGACTGTCCCGCGGACCCGGTCAGGGTGATGTGCACGGTGTCCTCGGGCAGTCCCTGGGCACCGTAACGTCGGGTGATCTCGCTGCCCAGCAGGGTTCCGACGGTCCGGTTGACGTTGCGGACGGGCAATTCCAGGCGCACCGGGTGCGCGTCCTCGAGGGCGCCTTCGGCCAGTTGGATCAGGGTCTGGTCCAGGGCCTGATCGAGTGCGTGGTACTGGTCGCGGACCCGGCGCCGGGCGGCGGGCCGGCCGGTGTGAGCGTCGGCGGGCACCGCGAAGATCGGCGACAGGTCCAAACCCTTGCTCTTCCAGTGCGCGACGCCGTCGGCGGTGTCGAGCATCTCGGCGTGCCCGACCGCCTCGTCGACGCTGCGGAAACCGAGCTCGGCCAGATACCGACGGATGTCCTCGGCGATGAACCGGAAGAAGTTCTCCACGAATTCGGGCTTGCCGGTGTAACGGGCGCGCAGCTCCGGGTTCTGCGTCGCCACCCCGACCGGGCAGGTGTCGAGGTGGCAGACCCGCATCATGATGCATCCCGACACCACCAGCGGCGCGGTGGCGAACCCGTACTCCTCGGCGCCGAGCAGCATCGCGACCATGACGTCGCGGGCGGTGCGCATGCCGCCGTCGCACTGGACGGTGATGCGGTCACGCAGACCGTTGAGCATCAGGGTCTGCTGGGTGTCGGCCAAGCCGATCTCCCAGGGCGCGCCGGCGTGTTTGAGGCTGGTCAGCGGCGCAGCACCGGTGCCGCCGTCGTAGCCGGAGATCAGCACCACGTCGGCGTGTGCCTTGGACACACCGGCGGCCACCGTCCCGACGCCGACCGAGCTCACCAGCTTGACGTGGATGCGCGCGTCGGCGTTGGCGTTCTTCAGGTCGTGGATCAGCTGCGCAAGGTCCTCGATCGAGTAGATGTCGTGGTGCGGCGGCGGGGAGATCAGCCCCACGCCGGGCGTCGAGTGCCGGGTCTTGGCGATGCTCGGATACACCTTGTATCCCGGAAGCTGGCCGCCCTCACCGGGTTTGGCGCCCTGCGCCATCTTGATCTGGATGTCGGTCGCGTTGACCAGATAGTCGCTGGTGACACCGAACCGGCCCGAGGCGACCTGCTTGACGGCACTGCGCCGCTTCGGGTCATAGAGCCTCTCGGCGTCCTCTCCGCCCTCGCCGGAATTGGACCGGCCCCCGAGGTTGTTCATCGCCACGGCCATCGTCTCGTGGGCCTCTGCCGAGATCGACCCGTAACTCATCGCACCGGTGTTGAAGCGGGTGACGATGGAGTCGACGGATTCCACCTCTTCGAGCGGGACCTCGGGCCGCAGCCCCTTCTTGAATTCGAACAGGCCGCGCAGCGCTCCCCCCTCGCGGGCCAGCCGGTCGACCTCGGCGGAGTACTTCTCGAACACCTCGTAGCGGCCAGTGCGGGTCGAATGCTGAAGCAGGAAAACCACTTCCGGACTGAACAGATGCAGCTCGCCCTCGCGGCGGAACGCGTACTCACCGCCCACCTCCAACCGCCGGTGCACCCGCTCGGTCGGGTTCTCCGGGTAGGCACGGCGGTGCCGCAGCTTCACCTCCTCGGCGATGACGTCGAGACCGACGCCACCGAGCTGGGTGGGCGTGCCGGTGAAGTACTCGTCGATGACGTTCTTGTCGATACCGATCGCTTCGAACGCCTGCGCGGCGGTATAGGAGGCGACCGTCGAGATGCCCATCTTGCTCATCACCTTCATCACCCCCTTGCCGAGCGCTTTGAGGTAGTTGCGCACCGCGGTGACCGGTTCGATCCCGGTGAGCTCACCTTCGCGGATGAGGTCCTCGATGGACTCGAACGCCAGATACGGGTTGACCGCGGCCGCGCCGAAGCCGATCAGCATCGCGATGTGATGGACCTCGCGGGCATCGCCGGTCTCGACCACCAGCGCGACGGTGGTGCGTTCCTTGGTACGCACAAGGTGGTGGTGCACGGCCGACACCGCCAGCAGCGACGGGATCGGCGCCTTGGTGTGGTCGGAGTCCCGGTCTGAGATCACCAGTGTGCGCGCGCCCTTGGCGATGGCCTCGCTGGCGCGCAGGCGCAGGTCCTCCAGCGCGTCGGCCAGCCCCTCGCCGCCGCGTTCGACGTCGTAGAGCGCCCGCAGCACCGCGGTGCGCAGGCCGGGATGTTCACCGTCGTCGTTGATATGGACGATCTTGTTGAGCTCGTCGTTGTCCAGAACCGGCCAGCTGAGCCGGATCTGGCGGCAGGACGCGGCCGACGGTTCCAGCAGGTTCTGCTCGGGCCCCATCACTCGGGCCATCGATGTCACGATCTCCTCGCGGATCGCGTCCAGCGGCGGGTTGGTCACCTGGGCGAACAGTTCGACGAAGTAGTCGTAGAGCAGCTTCGACCGCTGCGACAGCACAGCGGCGGGCGTGTCGGTGCCCATCGACCCCAGCGGCTCGGCGCCCGAGGCGGCCATCGGGGTCAACAGAATTCGCAGATCCTCCTCGGTGTAGCCGAAACTGACCTGCCGGCGGACCACCGATTCGTGGTTGGGATGCACCCGGGCGCGGTCGGGCAGCGTCTTCAGATCCAGCAGACCGGCATGCAGCCATTCGCCGTAGGGTTCGGCGGCGGCGAGTTCTTCTTTGATCTCATCGTCGGAGACGATGCGCCCCGCGGCGGTGTCGATCAGGAACATCTTGCCGGGCTGCAGCCGGCCCTTGGCGACGATCTCGGCCGACGGCACGTCGAGCACACCGGCCTCACTGGCCAGGATGATGCGGTCGTCGATGGTCCGCCACCACCGTCCGGGCCGTAATCCGTTGCGGTCCAATACTGCTCCGACGAGCGCGCCATCGGTGAAGGTGACACAGGCGGGCCCGTCCCAAGGCTCCATCAGGGATGCGTGGAACTGCCAGAAGGCACGCTCGGGCGGTTCCATCGTGGTGGTGTTCTCCCACGCTTCAGGGATCATCATCAGCACGGCATGGGGCAGGCTGCGGCCGCCGAGGTGGAGCAGCTCCAGGACCTCGTCGAAAGACGCGGAGTCGGAGGCGCCGGGCGTGCAGATCGGCGACAGCCTGCTCAGGTCGCCGGGGATGGTGGCGCTGGCAAGCTTGGCTTCGCGGGCGTGCATGCGGTTGCGGTTGCCGCGCACGGTGTTGATCTCACCGTTGTGGGCGACGAAGCGGAACGGGTGGGCCAGCGGCCAGGACGGGAACGTGTTGGTGGAGAAGCGGCTGTGCACGATGGCGATCGCGCTGACACAGCGTTGGTCGCGGAGGTCGGAAAAGAACTGCGGCAGCTGCAGTGTGGTCAGCATCCCTTTGTAGACCATGGTGCGGCTGGACAGTGACGGAAAGTACACGCCGTCACGTTCAGCGCGTTTGCGCACCGGATACACCAGCCGGTCGAGTTCGAGCCCGGCCGGCCGGACCCCGCCACGGGCGGGCGCGGTGACGAACAGCTGCGCCATGTGCGGCATGCAGTTGACCGCCGTGGAACCCAGCTCGGCTCCGGCAGGATCGACGGGCACCTCGCGCCAGCCGAGCACCTCAAGGCCCTCGTCGGCGGCGATGGCTTCGACGGTCTCGCGGGCGCTTTCGCGGGCGCTGTGGTCCTGCGGCAGAAAACACATGCCTGCGGCGAAGGTGTTGGCCCCGTCGGCGGCGGGTTCTGGCAGCGGGAAGTCGGCGACCTCACGCAGCAGCTCGACGGGTAGCTGGATCAGGATGCCGGCACCGTCGCCGCTGCTGGCTTCGGCGCCTGCAGCGCCGCGGTGCTCAAGGTGTTCCAGCGCAATCAGACCGTCCGCGACGATCGAGTGTGAACGGCGGCCCTGGATGTCGGCCACCATGGCCACCCCGCAGGAATCCACCTCGTTGTCGGGGTCGTACAAACCTTGGGGTTCGGGCAAAGCCGAATAGAGCATGGACACCGGCCTCCAGTCCTGAATTCGAATCAGGGACTGCACCGGCCCGTCGGTCGAGTGTATCAGCGCCGCAGCAGAGCTACCCGTCGAGAACCGTCGGGACCAGCGGGAATCCAGGCAGATTGCGGACCACCGTCCACGCCAGGACCGCTGTGATGACGACCACGTAGGTGGGCATGGTGAAGGCGGGCCTGCCATGGCGACGGCGCAGCAGAACCCAGGCCAGGAGCAGCGGCGCACCGATGAGGATGAAGGCGTTGTCGACGAACGCCGCTGCCAGATCACCGTGCAGCAGATCGTGGGTCATGCGCAGCCCACCGCAGGCCGGACAGTTCCACCCGGTCAGAGCTTGGAACGGGCACGGCGGAAACACGAATGTCGGGCTGTGCGGGTCACCGATGCCGATGTAGGCGAGCGCGCCGGCGGCCGCGGTCGCGGCGCCGAGCCCGAGCAGCAGTCGGTGACGGGTGGGTGAGGTGGAGCTAGGTCCCATCGCGCAGCGGACGCCCCTCCGGATCGCGCACCTTGTCGGTGAGGATGAGGACTGCGTCGACGATGCCCCAGATGATGGCGACGATGCCGCACGTGAGTAGCCCCACGACGAGCTGGATGACGCCAAGCTTCGTGTAGCCCAGATAGATGCGGCCGATGCCGACCAGCCCGACAAGGCCGAGCAGCTGCAGCAGCCCGCCTACTACCTTGGATTTGTCCGACAGCGGTTCGCCGGTGATCGGGTGGCGGCCCCACGGTGCGGCAGGGTCGGGGTATCCGGCCGAATAACCGCCCACGGGCGGCGGATAGCCGCCGGGAGGGGGTGCGTACTGCGGTCCCGGTGTCGCATAGCCCGGCTGCGACGGTGGTGGCGTGTGCGGATTTCCGCTGTCGTTACCGCTGTACGGGGGCTCGGTCATCACACCAGCATGCCAGAGCCCACCACCTCTCAGCAGGTGGCGGTGCGGGCGTTTCCGCCCGCGGGCGCGCTCCACCGTCGGGCCGACTTACGCGGCCCGACGTGCGGGCGCGTCAGCCGAAACCGAACCCGAACACGGGCCAACCGAACCCCCAGCCCCATCCGGGCCAACCGTAGTTGTACGTCCAGGGGCCGGGTTGCGTGGTGATCTGCGAACTACCGTTGGTTTGGCACTGCGTGGTGTTTGGGGCTGTGTTGACGCACTGCGGTATCGCGTTCGCCTGAGAAGCGGACAGCAGCACCCCGATGCCCAACGCCAGAATCCACGCCAGCTCAAAAGGCAATTTTGTGGTCATGACCTGCTCCGATCGCAGCGATCAGTCTACTCCGATCAGGTCCGGATGTGACCCCGCTGACCACGGGATCTGGAGATGGGGGTGGTGGTGCTGGGTGGGTGTCACCGCCATCGAGAATCACACCAGGACAACGGTTTCGGTCGCGACCGGACCGGCTGGCGAATAGGCTGGGCCGCCGTTCAGTCGTTGATGTGCGTCGGTGGGTCGGCGAACGCCAGATCCGGGGTGTAATGGCCGGGACCCATCAGGCCGCAGTGCTTCTCGGGCACCAGATGCGAACTGAAACCGCTGGGCACCCAGCGGGCCACTGCCACGCAGCGTTGCCAGGTGCCGTCGGATTGGACAGGTCCATCGCACTTGCTGATAACGGGTCCTCCGTACAGACAACCGGCACCGGCGGGCGGTGCTGAGGCGATGAGCCCGATGGGTATCAGCAGGGCAGCCGATGCTCCGACGATGCAGCGCTTCATGGTTGTCTCCCGTCACCACCTCGCCAAGGGTTCGCCGATCGTCGGGCAGGTCGGCGACTCTGCCAGCAACTGACGACGCTACCGCGTGACCATCTGAATTTTGCGGCCTTCGGGTTTCCCGGCCCGGTTACCGTGGCACCGCCGACGGACGGTCAGCGATCGCGGCGACGCCGAATCCACTCACGGACTCGGCCCGCAACCTCGGATCGGACTGTGCCGGCGAACGATTGGGCGGGAGAAGGGCGCCGCGCGACCTCCGGCTCGTCGGGGGTGGATTCTGGCTTCGCTTCTGCTCCAAAAGAATCCGCCGGTTGCGGGACCGACTCGGCGTCGCCTTCAGCCACTTCGGCGCCGGCCTCGGCCTGGGTCTCGGCGTCCTCCGGTTCCCCAGCATGTCCGGTTTCGGTGTCGCCTTCTGCGACTTCGCCCTTATCGGAGACCTGCTCGGCTACACCGCCACCCTGAGCATCGGTCTCGGTCTCGGCGAGGAGCTCCTCAGCCTCGGCCTCACCCTCGACCGCAGCCTCATGAGCTTCCGACGCCTGGGCGACAGCCCCAGCCACCTCATCGGACTCCACCGAACCCACACCGACGGTCTCAGCCTCGGCCTCCGGCTCAGTCTCCTCGGAAACCTGCTCGGCTACACCGCCACCCTCAGCGTCGGCCTCATCCTCATCGACCAGCGCCTCAGCATCGGCCTCAGCCTCATCGACCCACGCCTCAGCCTCGGCCTCCGGCTCAGTCTCCTCGGAAACCTGCTCGGCTACACCGCCACCCTCAGCGTCGGCCTCATCCTCGACCAACGCCTCAGCATCGGCCTCAGCCTCATCGACCCACGCCTCAGCCTCGGCCTCCGGCTCAGTCTCCTCGGAAACCTGCTCGGCTGCACCGCCACCCTCAGCGTCGGCCTCATCCTCGACCAACGCCTCAACATCGGCCTCAGCCTCACCGACCCACGCCTCAGCCTCGGCCTCCGGCTCAGTCTCCTCGGAAACCTGCTCGGCTGCACCGCCACCCTCAGCGTCGGCCTCATCCTCGACCAACGCCTCAGCATCGGCCACACCCACAACCGCGGCCTCATGAGCCTCCGACGCCTGGGCGACAGCCCCAGCCACCTCATCGGACTCCACCGAACCCACACCGACGGTCTCAGCCTCGGCCTCGGCCTGTGACTCACCCTCGATCTCGACGATCGACTCGTCAGCCTGCGCCTCACCCTCAGCCGCCTCATGAGGCTCCATCACCGAGTCGACATCGACCTCGGCGACCTCCACGGCGTCGACACCCTCGAGACCTTCTTCAGCTGCTTCCGAACTGATGGAGTCAGCCCGGGCCGCCAACAGCTCGGCCTCGCCCTCACCCTCGACGGCAGCCGCATGAGCCTCCGGCTCTCCGCGACAGCCTCGGCGACCTCATCGCCCTCCACCGCCCCGAGACCCGCGGACGCGGCGGCGCTCCGATCCTCCGGCTCGGCGGCTTCCAACTCGGCGACCAAGGCTTCCAACTCTGCGTCCTCCTGCGCCGACGCCCTGGCCTCGTCCTCGTCGGCGACCTTCGCCGCGGCGACGATCCCGACGGCCGAGGCGACAGCCAGATCCTTCGCCCGGTCCTCGACGCCGGCCTCGGCGGCGGCGTGGCCGCGCAGTGTGGCCGGGTCTTCACGACCCTTCGGCGCGACCATGATGTACACGACGGCACCGATGAAGATGAACGTCGAGGTAAACGAATTGATCCGGATGCCAGCCAGTTCGGTCGCGGTGTCGCTGCGCATCAGCTCGATCCAGAACCGGCCGACGCAGTACCCCGCCACATACAGCGCGAACAGCCGACCGTGACCGATCTTGAACCGGCGGTCGACGACGATCAGCACCGCGAACACAAGCAGGTTCCACAGCAACTCGTACAGGAAGGTGGGATGCACGACCTGGACCAGCTCACCGGTCGACACCCCGTTGAGCGAATCCGGCACGCCGGCCGCGTTCACCCGCTCGTAGATCTCCAGTCCCCACGGCAGCGTGGTCTCACGGCCGTACAGTTCCTGGTTGAAGTAATTGCCGAGGCGCCCGATCCCCTGTGCCAAAACGATTCCCGGCGCGATCGCGTCACCGAACGCGGGCAGCGGTATGCCCCGTCGTCGGCACGCGATCCACGCGCCGACACCGCCGAGCGCCACCGCACCCCAGATACCGAGACCACCGTCCCAGATCCGCAGCGCGGCCATGGCGCCCACACCGTCTTCACCGAAGTACGTTCGCCAGTCGGTCATCACGTGGTAGAGGCGTCCGCCGATCAGGCCGAACGGCACCGCCCACAACGCCACGTCGTAGACGACGCCGGGTTCACCGCCGCGGGCCACCCATCGCCGGTCGCCGATCACGAGCGCGGCGATGATGCCGGCGATGATGAACAGCGCGTACGCGCGGACGGGGAACGGCCCTAGATGCCAGACCCCCTGAGACGGACTGGGGATGAACGCCAGGACCGTTGTCGTCACGCAGTGATCCTCTGCCGCACACCGTCAGCGAGCTCTTCGGTCAACGCCCGCACCGCCGGGATGCCCTCCTTGAGGGCCGACACCAGGGCTGAACCGACGATCACCCCGTCGGCGTAAGCGCCGATCTCGGCCGCCTGCTCGCGTGAGCGCACCCCCAGCCCGACGCCCACCGGAATGTCGGCCACGGCCTTGACCCGGCGCACCAGCTCCGGCGCGGCGTTCGACACCGCATCCCGAGCGCCGGTGACGCCCATCGTCGAGGCGGCGTAGACGAACCCGCGCGACGCGTGCACGGTCGTGGCCAGCCGCTCCGGCGTCGATGACGGCGCCACCAGGAAAATCCGGTCCAGGTCGTGGGCCTCCGAAGCCGCCAACCACTCCCCCGCCTCGTCCGGGATCAGGTCCGGCGTGATCATGCCGAGCCCGCCTGCCGAGGCCAGGTCGCGGGCGAACGTGTCAACGCCCTTGCGCAGCACCGGGTTCCAGTAGGTCATCACCACGGCGCGACCGCCCGCGTCGCTGATCGCCTCGACCGCACGCAGCGCGTCGTACACCCGCACACCGCCGCGCAGCGCCACCTCCGTCGCCGCGGCGATCGTGGGCCCGTCCATCCCCGGGTCGGAATACGCGACACCGACTTCGACGATGTCACAACCTGATTCGACCAGAGCGACCATCGCCGCGATCGACGAATCGACGTCGGGGAAACCTGTCGGTAGATAACCGATCAGCGCCGACCGGCCGTCGGCGCGGCAGGATTCGAACAACCCGGCCAGGCGACTCATGCCGTCCCGTCCTCCATCAGACCGAACCACTTGGCGGCCGTCTCGACGTCTTTGTCGCCGCGACCGGACAGATTGACCAGAATGATCGACCCGGATCCCAGCTCTTGGCCCAGCTTCAGCGTCCCGGCCACCGCATGCGCGGACTCTATCGCCGGGATGATCCCCTCGGTGCGGCTCAGCAGCGACAGTGCGTCCATCGCCTCGGTGTCGGTGACGGGGCGGTACTGCGCGCGTCCCAAATCCTTGAGCAACGCATGCTCGGGCCCGACGCCGGGATAGTCCAGACCGGCTGAAATCGAGTGGGATTCGATGGTCTGGCCGTCCTCGTCCTGCAACAGGTAGGAGTACGAACCCTGGAAGGCTCCCGGTGAGCCGCCGGTGAATGTCGCGGCGTGCCTACCCGTTTCGACACCGTCTCCGGCGGCTTCGAAGCCGTACAGCTGCACACCGGGGTCGTCGATGAACGCGTGGAAGATGCCGATCGCATTGGACCCGCCGCCCACGCACGCGGCCACCGCATCAGGCAGCCGGCCGGCCTGGTCGAGCATCTGGGCGCGAGCCTCGAGACCGATCACCCGCTGGAAGTCGCGCACCATCATCGGGAAGGGGTGGGGTCCGGCGGCCGTCCCAAAGCAGTAGTAGGTGTTGTCCGCGTTGGTGACCCAGTCACGGAACGTCTCGTTGATCGCGTCCTTCAGCGTCTTGGAACCCGACTCCACCGCGACCACCGACGCGCCGAGCAGCCGCATCCGTGCCACGTTGAGCGCCTGCCGCGCGGTGTCCACCGCACCCATGTAGATGACGCATTCCAGTCCCATCAAGGCGCACGCCGTCGCGGTGGCCACGCCGTGCTGGCCGGCGCCGGTTTCGGCGATGACCCGGGTCTTGCCCATCTGCTTGGCCAGCAGGGCCTGCCCCAGCACGTTGTTGATCTTGTGGGATCCGGTGTGGTTGAGGTCTTCCCGCTTCAGGAAGATGCGCGCTCCACCGGCGTGCTCGCTGAGCCGCTCGGCCTCGTACACCGGCGAGGGCCGCCCGGTGTAGTGGCGCTGCAGCCTGTCGAGTTCATCGAGGAATGCCTGGTCACCGCGGGCCTTTTCGTAGGCGGCGGTCACCTCCTCGATGACGGCCATCAGTGCCTCAGGAACGTACCTGCCGCCATAGACACCGAAGTGCCCTCGTTCGTCGGGGTCGTGGGACGTGGGCTCGGCGACCGCGGCGCTGGCGCGCGGCAGTTCCGGCCCGGCGAAATCAACCACTTAACGCGCTGGCTTCGGGCACGACGGATGGGTACCGGCGGTCACCAGGTCGGCAACAGCACTGCGCGGATCCCCGCTGGTGACCAGGCCCTCCCCGACCAGCACCGCGTCGGCGCCGGCACCGGCGTAGGCGAGCAGGTCGGCGGTGCCCCGCACTCCCGACTCGGCGACGCGGATCACCTTGCTCGGCAATCCGGGGGCGATGCGGGCAAAGCAGTCCCGGTCGACCTCCAGGGTCTTGAGGTTGCGGGCGTTCACCCCGATCACCGAGGCCCCGGCCTGCAGCGCGCGGTCGGCCTCCTCCTCGGTGTGCACCTCCACCAGGGCGGTCATGCCCAGGGACTCGGTGCGCTCCAGGAGCGACTCCAGCACAGGTTGTTCCAGCGCCGCGACGATCAACAGCAACATGTCCGCACCGTGGGCCCGGGCCTCGTGGATCTGGTAGGGACGGACGATAAAGTCCTTGCGCAGTACGGGAATCGACACCGCGGCCCGCACCGCGTCGAGGTCGTCGAGCGACCCGTTGAAGCGCCGCTGCTCGGTCAGCACGCTGATGACCCGCGCACCGCCGTCCTCGTAGGCGCGGGCGAGTTCGGCGGGATCGCCGATCTGGGCCAGCTCGCCGCGCGACGGGCTGGCACGTTTGACCTCTGCGATCACCGCGATACCGGGGGAACGCAGCGCCGCCATCACGTCAAGCGGAGCCGGAGCGCGCTGGGCTCGCTCCTTCACCTCGTCCAAGCTGACGACGGCTTCGCGAGCGGCAACGTCAGCGCGCACCCCCTCGATGATGGAGTCGAGCACGGTCGCCGAACCCATAGGCGTCGTTTCCCTTCCCCTGACGGCCGTTCGATTCGTTATGAAGGGTAGTCGCAACCGAGCCATGCTTCGTCACCGCCCCTGGTTGTCCGGATTGGTCGGGTCGCGGCCCTCGTCGAGCGCGTCCCACATCATCCGCTCCGACATGTCCGCGTCACCATCCTCGGGCTGGGCCGGGCGGCGTGAGTAGCGCACCGCCTCGGCGCGCCGGTGGGTCGCCGAGCGCATCAGCAGCACCGCGCCGGACAGCGACAGCACCGCGGCGACCAGCGTGATCACGGCGCCGGTGTAGTGCCGCTCGGTATCGAGCAGGTCGGCCACCGGCACCTCGGCCAGCCGCGCCGCCCGCGCCGCGTCGTCGGCCATGACCCACAGGCTGATCGCCAGGTATCCCATTCCCGCGCTCGCTGCCGCCACCAGCACGGCCAGCACCCTCAGCGCCCAGCCGCGTACGGCCAGCGCCGCGACGGCAGCGGCGAGCACCAGCAGGGCCAGCGGGATCAGCGCCGTCGACCACGTCGACCCGGCCAGATCGGTGGCCTTCGGCTGCCCCAAGCCGTCGAAGGAGGTGATCTGCACCCATGTCAGCCGGGACGCCCCCCACAGGCCCGCCGCGGCGAGCACCAGGAGCAACTGCGCGATGCGGGTCACGGCTCGCTCAACGTCTCGGCCGCCGCGATCGCCGCCAGCACCGCACGGGCCTTGTTGGAGGCCTCGTTGTACTCGTAGGGCCCGTTGGAGTCGGCGACGACGCCACCACCGGCCTGCACGTAGGCGGTGCCGCCGCGCATCAGCGCGGTGCGGATCGCGATCGCGAAGTCGGCGTTGCCGGCGAAGTCGAGGTAGCCGAGCACCCCGCCGTACAGGCCGCGCCGGGTCTTCTCGACCTCCTCGATGAGCTCCATCGCCCGCACCTTGGGGGCGCCGGACAGCGTCCCGGCCGGGAAGCAGGCTGTCACCGCGTCCAGCGCGGTCTTGCCGTCGGCCAGTAACCCGGTGACCGTCGAGACCAGGTGCATGACGTGGCTGTAGCGCTCGATGTGGCTGTAATCCTCCACCTTGACCGTGCCCGGCCGGCAGACCCGCCCCAGATCGTTGCGGCCGAGATCGACGAGCATCAGGTGCTCGGAGCGCTCCTTGTCGTCGGAGAGCAGCTCCTTCTCCAGCAGGAGGTCTTCCTCCTCGGTGTCGCCGCGCCAGCGTGTGCCGGCGATCGGGTGAGTGGTGGCGCGGCCGTCCTTGACGGTGACCAGCGCTTCCGGACTCGACCCCACAATCGAAAAGTCCAGTCCCCCAAGCTCATCGGGAACGTTGAGCAGATACATGTACGGGCTGGGATTGGTGACCCGCAGCATCCGGTACACGTCGAGGGGGTCGGCGGAGGTGTCCATCTCGAACCGCTGCGACGGCACCACCTGGAACGCCTCGCCGGCCTCGATGTCGCCGACGAGCTTGTCGACGATCGCGGTGTATTCCTCGACGGTGCGCTGGGCCCGGTGCACGGGCGCCGGCCGGCCGAAGGTCGCGACGGTCGACGACAGGGGTTCGGCCAGTGCCGCGGTCATCACGTCCAGCCGGGTCACGGCGTCGTCGTAGGCCCAGTCGACGCGTTCGTCGGTGCCGTTCCAGTTCACCGCATTGGCCACCAGCGTGATCGTGCCCTCATGATGATCCACCGCGGCGATGTCGGTGGCCAGCAGCAGCATCATGTCGGGCAGCCCGAGGTCGTCGACGGTCAACTCCGGCAGCCGCTCCAGACGGCGCACCAAGTCATAAGTGAAGAACCCGACCAGGCCCGACGACAGCGGTGGCAGGCCCGGCAGTGGCGCGGTCTCCAGCAGTGTCAGCGTCGCGCGCAGCGCCTGCAGCGGGTCACCGCCCGATGGCGCGTCCTGCGGGACGGCGCCCAGCCACACGGCCTCGCCGTCGCGGACCGTCAGCGCCGACGGCGCACCGGCGCCGATGAACGACCACCGCGACCACGACCGCCCGTTCTCGGCGGACTCGAGGAGGAACGTGCCGGGCCGGTTGGCGGCGAGTTTGCGGTACGCCGAAAGCGGCGTCTCGCTGTCGGCGAGCACCTTGCGGGTCACCGGGACCACCCGGTGCTCGGCGGCCAGCGCCCGGAAGTCCTCACGCGTGGTCGTCGCGCTCAGGGTGGCGGTCGTCTGCACGCAGAGATTGTCCCAGAAGTACGGTTGAGAACATGAATCCCCTCAAACCGGGCGATCGGGTCGACGACTTCGAGCTGCCCGACCAGACCGGCGCGCCGAGAACGCTGAGCGGGCTGCTCGCCGACGGTCCGGTGGTGCTGTTCTTCTACCCGGCCGCGATGACACCGGGATGCACCAAGGAGGCGTGCCACTTTCGGGATCTGGCAGCCGAGTTCGCCGCCGTCGGCGCCAGCCGGGTGGGCATCAGCGCCGACCCGGTCGCCAAGCAGGCCGCGTTCGCCGAGCAGCAGAAGTTCGACTACCCGCTGCTGTCGGACGACGACGGCGCCGTCGCCACACATTTCGGCGTCAAGCGCGGGCTGCTCGGCAAGTTCATGCCGGTCAAGCGCACCACGTTCGTGATCGACACCGACCGCACCGTGCTCGAAGTCATCGCCAGCGAGTTCAGCATGGACACCCACGCCGACAAGGCCCTCGAGGCGCTGCGCAACCGGTCATGACACCGGTGCTGGAGCTCGTCGATGTGACCTTCCGGCGCAACGGCAAGCAGATCCTCGACGGCATCTCGCTGACCGTGAACACCGGTGAGCACTGGGCGCTGCTGGGACCCAACGGCGCCGGCAAGAGCACGCTGCTGGGTTTCTGTGCGGCCGTGACGTTTCCGACGTCGGGGACGGTGCGCATTCTCGGTGACCAGATGGGCCGGGTGGATCTGGCCCGGCTGCGTCACCACATCGGACATGTGAACCCGCGCCATCAGCTGCAGTACTCGCTGACCGTCCGCGAGGTGGTGATGACCGGCATCACCGCCACGATCGACACCCCGATGCGGTGGAGTCCGACGGTGAAGGAGAACGCCCGCGCGGAGGCGATGATCTCGTCGGTCGGGTTGTCCCACAAAGCCGATGACGTGTGGCCCACCCTGTCCCAGGGGGAACGGGGCCGCACGCTGATCGCCCGGGCGCTGATCGCCGAACCGCGGTTGCTGCTGCTCGACGAACCCTCGACCGGGCTCGACGTCGCCGCGCGCGAACAGCTGCTGGAAACCCTCGACGCGCTCGACCAGACCCACCCCGAGGTCGCGTCGATCCTCGTCACACACCATCTCGAGGAGCTCCCCACCACGACCACGCATGCGCTGTTGATCGCGGAGGGACGCGCGGTGGCCAGTGGGCCCGCCCGCCAGACCATCACCACCGACACCGTGTCGGAGGCGTTCGCCCATCCTGTGTCGGTCGGCTACGACGAGGGCCGCTGGACCGCCAGAGCGAAAGCGACCCGGATCCTCTAGGCCTCAGGTGCCAGCAGCAGGTCTGCGTCGAAGCAGGTGTGATCACCGGTGTGGCACGCCGAGCCGACCTGATCGACTTCGAGCAGCACGGTGTCGCCGTCGCAGTCCAGTCGCACCGAATGCACGTGCTGGGTGTGCCCGGAGGTCAGGCCCTTCACCCACTGCTCACCACGCGAACGCGAGAAGTACGTCGCCTCACGGGTTTCCAACGTCCGGGCCAACGCGTCGTCGTCCATCCAGGCGACCATCAGCACCTGCCCGGTCGCGCGTTCCTGCACCACCGCGGTGAACAGCCCGTCGGCGTTTCGCTTGAGCCGCGACGCGATGGAGGGGTCCAGAGCCCTCATCGCGGCCCTCGGCTCTTCGCGCAAGCGCTCATCGCACGGTGATCCCTTCGGCTTTCATCGCCGCCTTCACCTCACCGATGGTCAGATCCCGGAAGTGGAACACGCTCGCGGCCAGCACCGCGTCGGCGCCGGCGAACACCGCAGGAGCGAAATGCTCCACGGCACCGGCCCCGCCGCTGGCGATGACCGGCACCGTGACGGCCCCGCGTACCGCGCGCAGCATCTTCAGATCGAACCCGGCCTTGGTGCCGTCGGCGTCCATCGAGTTGAGCAGGATCTCTCCCACGCCGAGTTCGGCCCCGAGCGCGGCCCATTCGACGGCGTCGAGGCCGGTGCCGCGCCTGCCGCCGTGTGTGGTGACCTCCCAGCCCGACGGTGTGGGCACACTCCCTTCCTGGCCCTCCGGCACGGTGCGCGCGTCGACCGACAGCACGATGCACTGCGATCCGAACTGCCGCGACAGCTCCGAGAGCAGCTCGGGACGGGCGATCGCCGCGGTGTTCACCGACACCTTGTCGGCGCCGGCGCGCAACAGCACGTCGACATCGGCGACCGAACGCACGCCGCCGCCGACGGTGAGCGGGATGAACACCTGCTCGGC
This sequence comes from Mycobacterium sp. 4D054, assembly GCF_052245755.1. Taxonomy (NCBI): domain Bacteria; kingdom Bacillati; phylum Actinomycetota; class Actinomycetes; order Mycobacteriales; family Mycobacteriaceae; genus Mycobacterium; species Mycobacterium sp. 4D054. Next base: position 224,180 of record NZ_JBQQCF010000001.1, on the reverse strand, counting down.
GGTGCGCCGCACCACATCGAGCATCGTCGAACGTCCCGACGACGACGCGGTGACATCGAGGAACGTCAACTCATCGGCGCCTTCGGCGTCGTAGGCGGCGGCGAGTTCGACCGGGTCGCCGGCGTCACGCAGGTTGGCGAAGTTGACGCCCTTGACCACCCGGCCGTCGTCGACGTCCAGGCACGGGATCACCCGGGTCGCGACGTCGCTTGCCGGCTTCACAGGTAGTCCTGCGGGTCGCCGGCGGCGCGGACGAGCGCCAGGATCTCTTCGTGCACACCCGGCGCGGCGGCCAGCGCCGACGGCGAGGACGCCGTCCATTCCTCCCCCGTCAGATCGGTCACGATGCCGCCCGCGGCGCGCACCAGCGCGACGCCGGCCGCGTGGTCCCAGATGTGGTGACCGAAACTGACCGCACCACCGAGGATTCCAGCGGCGACATAGGCGAAGTCGACGCCGGTGGCGCCGTGCATCCGCATCCGGGAACACTCCCGGCTCAAATTCTCCAGCACCTTGATCCGGTAGCGGCCCGGGTAGCGTCCACGCGAGTCGATATTGAAAGTTCCTGTGCCCACCATCGATTCGGCCAGCGCAACCGGTACGAGCCGGTCCAGCGCATCGCCGTTGCAGTGCACGGGCTGACCGGCGATGGCGGTGTAGCGCTGACCCATGAACGGCAGCCACGTCAGGCCGAGCACAGGCTCGCCCTTTGACAGCAGGCTCAACAGGATGGCAGCCATCGGGGATCCAGCCGCGTAGTTGAAGGTGCCGTCGACCGGGTCGAGCACCCACACGGATTCGGCCTCCACCGACTCGCCGCCGAATTCCTCGCCGTGCACCCCGATCCCGGTGAGCCGGGTGAGCTCGGCGACCACACGGCGCTCGATCGCCAGGTCGATCTCGGTGGCGAAGTCGTTGCCCTTCTTGGCCACCGCCGAATCGGCGCGGTGCCCGGCGACGAACTGGGCCGAGGCGGCGTCGAGCACGCCAGCGGCGGTGTCCAGTAGGTCAGCGAGCTGCTGTGGCCCGGGGCTCACGCGCGGACCGTGTCGAGAGCCTGTGGCAGCGTGAATCGCCCGGCGTAGAGCGCCTTTCCGACGATCGCGCCTTCGACGCCCCGGTCTGTCAACGTCGCGATGGCGCGCAGGTCGTCCAGGCTGGACACCCCGCCGGACGCGATCACCGGCGCGTCGGTGCGTTCGCAGACCTGGGCCAGCAGCTCCAGGTTGGGCCCGTTGAGGGTGCCGTCCTTGGTTACGTCGGTGACGACGAAACGAGAACATCCCTCGCGGTCAAGACGTTCCAGCACCGTCCACAAGTCACCGCCGTCGGTCTCCCAACCGCGGCCGCGCAGCCGGTACTGACCGTTGTCGATCTTGACGTCGAGGCCGACCGCGACCTTCTCGCCGTGCTCGGCGACCACCTTCGCGCACCACTGCGGGTTCTCCAGCGCGGCGGTGCCCAGGTTCACCCGGGCACAGCCGGTGGCCAACGCGGCGGCGAGGGAGTCATCGTCGCGGATCCCGCCGGACAATTCCACGGCGACATCGAGCTGACCGACCACCTCGGCGAGCAGTTCGCGGTTGGAGCCGCGGCCGAACGCCGCATCGAGGTCGACCAGGTGGATCCACTCAGCGCCGTCGCGCTGCCACGTCAGCGCCGCATCAAGCGCCGAGCCGTACTCGGTCTCGCTGCCGGCCTGCCCCTGCACCAACCGGACAGCGCGGCCCTCGACCACGTCGACGGCGGGCAGCAGGATCAGTCGAGCGGAGGAATTCGCCCCGGCGCTTTTCACGACGGTCAACTTAGCCCCCCGACCCAGTTCGACAGTAATTCAGCGCCGGCGTCCCCGCTCTTCTCCGGGTGGAACTGCGTAGCAGAGAGCGGGCCGTCCTCGACCGCGGCCAGGAACGGCACATGGTGGGTGGCCCAGGTCACCAGCGCGCTGGGATCGCCCTCCCACTGCTGGGCGGCATAGGAGTGCACGAAGTAGAAGCGCGTGTCGGCGTCCATGCCCTTGAACAGCACGCTGCCCGCGGGGGCGTCGACGACGTTCCAGCCCATGTGCGGGATCACCGGCGCGTCCAGCCGGATCACCGAGCCGGGCCACTGCCCGCACCCGCGCGACTCCACTCCGAACTCCACACCGCGGGCGAACAGGATCTGCATGCCCACGCACACCCCGAGCACCGGACGACCGGCCGACACCCGGTCGGCGATGATCTTCTCGCCGCCGATCCCGCGCAGCCCCGTCATGCATGCCCCGAACGCGCCGACGCCGGGCACCACCAGGCCGTCGGCGTTGGCGGCCGCGTCGGGATCAGCGGTGACCTCGACCTGCGCGCCGATCCGTTCCAACGCGCGCTGCGCGGAGCGCAGATTGCCCGAACCGTAGTCCAGGACGACGAGTTTCTTTGTCACAGGCTGCCTTTGGTTGACGGCACGCCGGTGACACGCGGGTCGTACTCGACAGCCTGACGAAGTGCGCGGGCAACGGCCTTGTACTCGGCCTCGGTGATGTGGTGCGGGTCGCGGCCGTAGAGGGTGCGCACGTGCAGCGCGATGCGGGCGTTGTAGGCCAGCGATTCGAAGACGTGCCGGTTCACCACCGTGTGGTACGGCGCGGCCGAACCGGCGATGGTGAACTGCACCATGTAGTCGGGCTCGCCGGTGTGCACGAAGTACGGGCGGCCCGACACGTCGACCGCCGCGTGGGCCAGGCATTCATCCATCGGAATGAACGCATCACCGAAGCGGCGGATACCCCGCTTGTCGCCCAGCGCCTGCGCGAGCGCCTGACCGAGCACGATCGCGGTGTCCTCGATGGTGTGGTGGCCCTCGATCTCGATGTCGCCGACCGTCTTGATCGTCAGGTCGAAGCTGGCGTGGCTGCCCAGTGAGGTGAGCATATGGTCGAAGAACGGGACGCCGGTGTCGACGCTGACCTGCCCAGTGCCGTCGAGGTCGAGCTCGACGACGATGTCGGACTCTTTGGTCTTGCGCTCGACTCTTGCGCGTCGGGCGGGACGAATCGGTTCGCTCACGGTGCTCCTATTCGGGCGCTGACGGCCAGCAGCGCATCGTTTTCTTCGGCCAGGCCGATGGTGGTGCGCAGGTATCCGGGGATGCCGACGTCGCGGATCAGTACGCCGTCATCCAGATACCGCTGCCAGGTGGCATGGGTGTCGGCGAACTCACCGAAGAGCACGAAGTTCGCGTCGCTGGGAATCACCCGGAAACCCATGCCCGTCAACGCCTCGGACACCCGTTCGCGTTCCGCGATCAGCGCCGCGACACTGCCCAGGGTGTCGTCGGCGTGGCGCAGCGCTGCGCGCGCGGCGGCCTGGGTGATCGACGACAGATGATACGGCAGGCGCACCAGCAGCATCGCGTCGATCACGGCCGGGGCGGCCACCAGGTAGCCGAGCCGGCCGCCGGCGAACGCGAACGCCTTGCTCATGGTGCGGCTGACGACAAGCTTGGTCGGATAGGACTCGATCAGCCGGATCGCGCTGGGCTGCGAGGAGAATTCGCCGTAGGCCTCGTCGACGATCATGATGCCGCCGGTCATCTCGTCGAGTAACAGCACCAGGTCCTCGAGCGAAACACTCTGTCCCGACGGGTTGTTGGGGCTGGTGACGAACACGACGTCGGGGTGGTGCTCCTTGATCGCGGTCGCGGCGGTCGCGGCGTCGAGGCCGAAGTCATCGCCGCGGTGGGCCACCAGCCACCGGGTTTGGGTGCCGTCGGAGATGATCGGGTGCATCGAGTACGACGGCACGAAACCGATCGCGCTGCGGCCCGGCCCACCGAAGGCCTGCAGCAGCTGCTGCAGGATCTCGTTGGAACCGTTTGCGGCCCAAACGTTCTCGACGCCGACCGGGTTGCCGGTCTTGGCGGTCAGGTAGGCGGCGAGGTCGGTGCGCAGGGCGAGGGCGTCGCGGTCGGGATAGCGGTGCAGTTCGGCTGCCACCGCCCGCACCGACTCGGCCACGTCGTCGACCAGGGCCTGCGTCGGCGGGTGCGGGTTCTCGTTGGTGTTCAGCCGCACCGGAACACAGAGCTGCGGAGCGCCGTAGGGCGACTTCCCGCGCAGGTCGTCGCGCAGCGGCAGATCGTCGAGGGAGATCGCTGCGCCGGGGACCGGATTCGTCACCGTTCGAACCTCCGCCGCACGGCTTCGCCGTGGCTCGGCAGGTTCTCGGCCTGCGCCAGCGTGATCACGTGACCGGACACGTCTTTGAGCGCCGCCTCGGTGTAGTCCACCACGTGGATGCCACGCAGGAACGTCTGCACCGACAGTCCGCTGGAATGCCGCGCGCAGCCGGCGGTGGGCAGCACATGGTTCGACCCGGCGCAGTAGTCACCCAGACTCACCGGTGCGTACGGCCCGACGAAGATCGCGCCGGCAGAACGGATTCTGCTTGCGACGCCGGCGGCCTCGACGGTCTGGATCTCGAGGTGCTCGGCGGCGTAGGCGTTCACGGCGCGCACCCCGGCGTCGAGGTCGTCGACCAACACGATCGCCGACTGCTGCCCGCTCAGCGCCGCGGTGACCCGTCGGCGGTGCACGGTGGTCTCCAGCTGCACCGCCACCTCACGGTCGGTGGCATCGGCCAGCTCAGTGCTGTCGGTGACCAGCACGCTGGCGGCCATCTCGTCGTGTTCGGCCTGGCTGATCAGGTCCGCCGCAACGTGCACCGGATCGGCGGTGTGATCGGCCAGGATCGCGATCTCGGTGGGACCGGCTTCGGCGTCGATACCGACCTGTGAACGGCAGATGCGCTTGGCGGCGGTGACGTAGATGTTGCCGGGCCCGGTGATCATGTCCACCGGCGCCAGTTCGGTCTGCCCGTCGGTGTCCGTGCCGCCGTAGGCCAGCAGCGCGACGGCCTGGGCGCCGCCGACGGCCCACACCTCCTCGACGCCGAGCAGCGCGGCCGCGGCCAGGATCGTCGGGTGCGGCAGCCCGGTGAACGGCTCGGTGTTCCCCGCCTGGGGTGGGCTCGCGATCACCAGGGAGTCCACCCCCGCGGTCTGCGCCGGGACGACGTTCATCACGACGCTGGACGGATAGACGGCGTTGCCGCCGGGCACGTAGAGCCCGACCCGTTCGACCGGTACCCAGCGCTCGGTCACGGTGGCGCCCGGGGCGAGTGTGGTCGTGGTGTCGGTGCGGCGCTGATCGGCGTGCACGGCGCGGGCCCGCTCGATCGCGACCTCCAGCGCGGCACGGACATCGGAATCGAGCACGGTGAGCGCCGTGGCGAGTTTGCCCTGCGGCACCCGCACCCGATCGGGACGGACGCCGTCGAAGGAGGCGCCGTATTCGAGTGCGGCGTCGGTTCCGCGCGCGGCGACCGCGTCGACGATGGGCCTGACCTTGGGGACGACGGTGTCGACGTCGACACCGCCGCGCGGCAGTGCCGAGCGCAGGCGGGCCGCCGACAATGTCGTGCCGCGCAGATCGATGCGCCGCAGGAGCCCTGGCGATACATTCACGCTGACCATTGTCCCAGAGCTGCACAAATCGGTATCGGAGGCGTCATGTCCGAGCGGACCCCCAAAAACACCCACCCGAACAACGCGCCCGGCGTGCCGATGATCTTCCCGCCGTGGTTCGAGAAACTGCAGATCAAGTACATCAACCCGTTGTTGCGGCCGCTGTCGAAGAGGATGCCGGGACTCGGTGTGATCAAGCACCGAGGCCGCACCTCGGGTACGGACTACGAGACGATCGTCACGCCGTACCGCAAGGGCTCGGTGCTCGCGATCGGGCTGGCGCACGGCAAGACGAACTGGGTCAAAAACGTGCTGGCAGCCGGGGAGGCCGACATCCAGATCGGCCGCAGCTCACTGCACCTGGTCCGGCCGCGGGTGTTGCCGGCCGGCACCGAGGATCCGACGCTGCCCCGGGTGGCGCAGATGCTGGCGAAACGGTCGGGGGTTTTCGTCGCCGATATCGCTTGACCGGACCTGCCACACTCGATCCCATGACGTGGCAGATGTGGCTGGCGTTCGTCGGCGCGGCGGTCGCGATCGCGGTGTCGCCGGGTGCCGGGGCTGTTCAGTCGATGGCCACCGGCATGGCGCACGGCGTCAAGCGAGGCTATTGGAGCATCGCCGGCCTCGAGGTGGGCCTGATGCTGCAACTGACCCTGGTCGCGATCGGCCTCGGCGCGGCGGTGGCCAACTCGGTCCTCGCCTTCACCGTCATCAAGTGGATCGGGGTCGCATACCTGATCTATCTGGCGGTGCGGCAGTGGCGCAGTGCGGCCGTCGACCTGAGCGCGCAGGTGGACCGAGCGGTCCCGGGCGGACGCAGGTCGCTGCTGGTGCGGGGCTTTTTGGTCAACGCGACCAACCCGAAGGGTCTGCTGTTCTTTCTCGCCGTCATGCCGCAGTTCGTGGTGCCGACCGCGCCGCTGCTGCCGCAGTACATCGCGATCGGCGTGACGATGGTCGCCGTCGACATGGTGGTGATGGGCCTCTACAGCGGACTGGCCGTGCGCCTGCTGGCCTGGCTGCGCACCCCGCGTCAGCAGACCCTGCTCAACCGGGTGTTCTCCGGGCTGTTCGCCGGCGCCGCCGTAGTGCTGTCGCTGCTGCGGCGCGGGCCGGCGCCGGCCTGACCGCTATCGGCAGCGGCCGCTGATCGCGGTGCTGGCCGCCTCGGCGTCCTGCAGCCGCGCCGCCTGCGCCGGATCGTCGTTCGGCACACCTGCGGTGGCCGCGGCGCCGATGTCCATCAACTGGTCGGCGAACCGGCGCACCTCCACAGCCAGGTCGCCGGGGGTCGCCGGGTCCAGCCGCGCCAGCAGGTACTGCCCGCCGTCGAACAGCGACACCCGGGCGTTGGCCGCGGCCGCCAGCGCGCCGGCGATGTCGTCCGGCGCTTCGACGTTGGTGTTGGTCGCGACGCCGGTACGCACGGTGTGGAACGCCGCGCAGATCCCCGCCGTGGCCTCGGCGCGCTGCTGGTCGGTGTAGTCGGGACCGGATTCGACGGTGCGCAGCAGTGCCCACACCGCGACCCCCAGAGCCAGCACCGCAGTGGTGAGCGCGAACATCGCGACGGCCGGCGACACCTTCATGGTCTACAGATCCAACCCGAGATCGAGCACCCGCACCGAGTGGGTCAGCGCGCCGACCGCCAGGTAATCCACGCCGGTGCCGGCGTAGTCGGCGGCGTTCTCCAAGGCCAGACCGCCCGAGGACTCCAGCTTGGTGCGCGGTGAGCGTGCGTCACGGCGCTGCACCGCGATCTGTGTCTGCCACACCGGGAAATTGTCGAGCAGCACCAGTTCCACATCCTCGGCGAGCACCTCGTCGAGCTGCTCCAGCGAGTCCACCTCCACCTCACACGGCAGATCCGGTGCCGCCGAACGTACTTGGCGCAGCGCAGCGACGACCGAACCGGCGGCGGCGACGTGATTGTCCTTGATCAACGCGGCGTCGCCCAGGCCCAGCCGGTGATTGGTGCCGCCGCCCACCCGTACCGCATACTTCTGCAGCGCCCGCAGGCCGGGCAGCGTCTTGCGGGTGTCGCGGATCTGCGCTCTGGTGCCGGACACCGCCTCGACCCAGGCCGCCGTGGCGGTCGCGACGCCGGACAGATGGCACACCAGGTTCAGCATCGTGCGCTCCGCTGTGAGCAGGCCCTGCGTGGGCCCCTCCACGGCGAGCGCGACCTCGCCGGAGTCCAGCCGGGTGCCGTCGGTGACCCGGTGTTTTACCTGGTACCCGCCGGCGCCGAGCACTTCGTCGAGCACCAGCAGCGCCAGGTCGAGGCCGGCAACCACACCAGGTTCGCGGGGCACCATCGACGCGGTGGTGCGCGCCTCGCCGGGCACGGTGGCCAGTGTCGTCACGTCGGGTCCGTAGCGCAGGTCCTCGTCGAGCGCGCGCACGATCACGGCGCGAGCCTCGGTGAGCTCGGTGTCGGTGAGCGTCATCGGCATCCCACCGCCACCGCGGCCCGGGCCGCCCCGCCTACCGAGGCGACCGCCTCCGGATCCGGGTCGGGGAAGTCCGAACGGTGGTGGCAGCCAAGGGTTTCGGCGCGCGCCAGGGCCGAGGCCGCCACCGCGCCGGCGACCGCGGTCAACGCCGCGTCCTCGAAGTCCGCCCGCGACCGAAGCGCGCGCGGCGTCGCCGTATCGAGCCGGCGGATCAGCTCCCTCAGCCCGTCACCGTGGCGCACCACCGACGCGTGCCGGGTCATCACCCGCTGCAGCTCGGCGCGCGCCAGGACGGGCCGGATGGCCGGGGCGGGATCCATCACCCGGCTGGGCCCGACCGCCTCGGCGTGGGTGGCCGCCGCCTGACCGGCGCGCCCGCCGACGACCAACCCCTCCAGCAGGCTGTTGGAGGCGAGCCGATTGGCGCCGTGCATGCCGGTGCGAGCGACCTCGCCGGCGGCGAAGAGCCCTGGGAGTTGCGTGCGCCCCTGCACGTCGGTGACCACGCCGCCGCAGCTGTAATGGGCACCGGGCACCACCGGGATCGGCTGCCGGACCGGATCGACTCCCGCCTGCAGGCACGCCCGGTAGACGGTCGGGAACCGCGTCGTGACATCGGCCACCTCCCGCGCGTCGAGATAGACACACGGATTTCCAGTCTCGGACAACCGCGCCTCGATTGCCGCCGTCACCACGTCACGCGGCGCCAGGTCCCCCATCGGGTGCACCCCTGCTGTCACTGAACGCCCCCGGGCGTCAATCAGTTTCGCCCCTTCGCCGCGCAGGGCCTCGGTGATCAGCGGACGCCGACCACCGCCCGGGCCGGTGTAGAGCATGGTCGGATGGAACTGGATGAACTCGAGGTCGGCGACCGGCACGCCGGCCCACAGGGCGAGCGCGACGCCGTCACCGGTCGAGCCGTCGGGGTTCGTGGTGGCCGAGTACAGGTGCCCCAGACCGCCCGTCGCAAGAATCACCGACGGCGCGTACACGACGCCGAACCCGTCGGGGCTGAGCACCGACACCCCGGCCACCGCGTTGTCGTCGACCACCAGGTCCAACGCGACGTGGTTGCGACGGATGTCCAGTGTCGAGGCCGCGTAGTCGAGCGCACGCTGCACCTCGGCACCCGTGGCGTCGCCTCCCGAGTGGATGATGCGCCGCCGGGTGTGGCCGCCCTCGCGGGTCAGCGCCCACCGCCCGGGGGTCGTCTCGTCGAAACGGGCGCCGGCATCCACCAGGTCGGAGACCGCGCGAGAGCCGTCGGCGACGATCGAGCGGACCGTTTCGGGATCACACAGCCCGGCGCCGGCGGCCAGCGTGTCGGCCACGTGGGCGTCGACCGAGTCGCCGTCTGCCCGCAGGGCGTCGGGGAGGACGACCGCGATCCCGCCCTGGGCGTAGAAGGTGGCTGTCTCACCGGCCTTGCTCAGGAGCACAACCTTGCGGCCGCGGCGGTGCGCCGCCAGTGCGGCGGCGAGCCCGGCAACCCCGGTGCCGACGATGACGACGTCGGCGCGCTGGCGCCACACGCCTGCCCCGCCGCACCCCGGCGCGGTCATTCCCCGCCGCCGGGCTGCCCGATCTCGATCATCCGTTGCACACTGGCGCGCGCCAGCCGGGCGGTGTCGAGATCGACATGGACCTCGTCGGCCCCCTCGACCAGGCAGCGCAGCATCGCAGCGGGGGTGATCATCTTCATGTACCGGCACGACGCACGGTCGTTGACGGCCTTGAAGTCGACGTCGGGTGCGGCGCGCCGCAACTGGTGCAGCATGCCGACCTCGGTGGCCACCAGCACCTGGCGGGCCCCGGTCTCGCGGGCGGCGTCGAGCATGCCACCGGTGGACAGGATCTTGACCCGATCCTCGGGGAAGGCGCCCTCGCCGGCGAGGTAGAGAGCCGAAGTGGCGCAACCACATTCAGGATGGACGAACAGCTCGGCATCGGGATGGCTGCGCGCCTGGTCGGCAAGTTCGTCACCGTTGATACCGGCGTGCACATGGCATTCGCCGGCCCACACGTGCAGGTTCTTGCGGCCGGTCATCCGCCGGACGTGCGCGCCGAGGAACTGGTCGGGGCAGAACAGCACCTCGCGCTCCTCGGGAATCGAGGCCACGACCTCGACGGCGTTCGAAGACGTGCAGCAGATGTCGGTCTCGGCCTTCACCGCGGCGGTGGTGTTGACGTAGGACACCACCACCGCACCGGGGTGCTCGGCCTTCCACGCCCGCAGTTCCTCGGCGGTGATCGAGTCGGCCAGCGAGCACCCGGCCCGCTGATCCGGGATCAACACCGTCTTCTCCGGCGAGAGGATCTTGGCCGTCTCGGCCATGAAATGGACGCCGGCGAACACGATGGTGTCCTCGGGGGCCTCCGCGGCGATCCGCGACAGCGCGAGCGAATCGCCCACGTGGTCGGCGACGTCCTGGATTGCGGGCAGCTGGTAGTTGTGCGCGAGCAGCGTCGCGCCCCGCAGATCGAGGAGACGGCGCACTTCGGCGGCCCACGCCTCGTCCCCGTCGACGCCCGAGAAACCGTCCGGGCCGTCCACGATGCGGTCCGTCAGTTCCGCGTCAAGCCTTCCAGCGAGCACCGTCATCGCTGACTCCTTCACGTCATCGAGGTTTTCGACTTACAATCGAAAACATGGCTCATACTAGCACCGAGCACGAGGTACTCGCCGCGGTGTTCCAGGTCCGGCAAGGTCAATCACCGGCCACCAGCGGCAAACCCGCACTTCACGTGCTGCTGTGGGAACGTGGCCTGGGTCCGGAGAAGGGCCGCTGGGCGTTACCCGGTGGCCGCCTCGGCCCGGACGAGGACCTGACGAGTTCGGTTCGGCGTCAGCTCGCCGAGAAGGTGGATCTGCGTGAGCTGGCCCACCTGGAGCAGCTGGCCGTCTTCTCCGAACCGCAGCGCGTCCCCGGGCCGCGCACCATCGCCTCGACGTTCCTCGGCCTCGTACCCTCCCCCGCCACACCCGAGCTACCGCCGGACACCCGCTGGCACCCGGTCAGCGATCTGCCCGCAACGGCGTTCGACCACGGTCCGATGGTGGCGCACGCACACAACCGGCTGGTCGCCAAGCTGTCCTACACGAACATCGGATTCGCCTTGGCGCCAGCGGAGTTCGCGTTGTCGACGCTCCGTGACATCTACAGCGCGGCACTCGGGCACCCGGTCGACGCGACAAACTTGCAACGCGTGCTGGAGCGCCGCCGGGTGATCACCCGCACCGGCACCACGGCCCGCTCCGGGCGCAGCGGCGGTCGCCCGGCCTCCCTCTACCGGTTCACCGACTCGCGATACCGCGTCACCGACGAGTTCGCCGCGTTGCGTCCGCCCGGGTGAGTCGACTGGCTTCTTAAGGCCTTCTTAAGTAAGAATGCCTAAATGGACGTGGGCAATGTGGCACGGTCGACCGACGCTGAATGGATCGGCCAACCGGTTCATGAACCACTCCAGCCCAGGTCCCGGCCGACGATCCCGGCCGAGGATCCTTTCTACGAACCCCTGCAGGGCTTCGAACACGCCCGGCCCGGCACAGTGCTGCGTTCCCGCGACGTCGAGCTCGCGTTTCTCGGGGTGATACCTCAGAAATTCCACGCCACCCAGCTGCTCTACCGCACCACCGACCTCAACGGCGAGCCGCAGGCCACGGTGACGACCGTGGTGGCCCCGGCCGAGCGGACCTCCGAACGCCCCATGCCTATCGTGTCCTACCAGTGCGCCATCGACGCCGTGGCGGGACGATGTTTCCCGTCCTACGCGCTGCGGCGCGGCGCCAAGGCCATCGGCTCCGTCGCGCAGTTCGAGTTCCTGCTCGTCGCCGCCGCACTCGCCGAGGGGTGGGCGGTGTCGGTTCCCGACCACGAGGGCACCGCCGGCATGTGGGGCGCCCCGTTCGAGCCCGGCTACCACGTGCTCGACGGGGTCCGCGCGGCCGTCAACCACGCGCCGTTGGGGCTGTCCCAGGACGCCCCTGTGGGCCTGTGGGGCTACTCCGGTGGCGGACTGGCGTCGGCGTGGGCCGCCGAGGTCCAGGACAGCTACGCCCCCGACCTCAACGTGGTCGGCGCCGTCCTGGGCTCACCGGTCGGAGACCTCGGACACGCATTCCGCCGCCTCAACGGCAGCATCTACTCGGGGCTGCCGGCCATGGTGGTGGCCGCGCTCACCCACATCTATCCCGACCTGAACCGCATTATCCAGCAGCACGCCACCGAGGACGGCAAGGCGATGCTCGCCCGCATCGAGAAGATGACCACCGCCCACGCCATGCTCAGCCTCGCCGGCAAGGACATGGCCCACATGATCGACCGTCCGCTCGAGGAGATCCTCCTCTCGCCCGAAGTCCAGCACGTGTTCGACAGCATCAAACTCGGCACCGCGGCGCCGAAGGTCCCGGTGCTGATCGTTCAGGCCGTCCACGACCGGATCATCTCGGTCGACGACATCGACGAGCTGACCGAGACCTACACCAGGGGCGGCGCGAGCGTCACCTACCATCGCGACGCACTCAGCGAACACCTGCTGCTGCACCCGATGTCGGCGCCGATGACTCTGCGCTGGTTGCGTGATCGCTTCGCCGGGCGGCCGTTGCGCACGCACATCTCGCGCACCAAGTGGCCGACGCTGCTGAACCCGTCGACCTACCGCGGCATGCTGACCCTCGGCAAGATCACGGCGCAGGTGATGTTGGGACGACGGGTGGAACGTCAGCCCCTGTCCCGGTTCGACCAGTAGTTCCGACCGGATATTCGACCGGCGGCCACGCTCCGAGATCGTCGCGCGGGGTGGCCACCGCGGCCAGCAGGTACACGATCGCGGCGACCGCCGCGGGATAGAGCAGCGTCACCGCGATCTGCAGCGGTGAGTGGCCGAAGAACACCGCCGGAGCTTCGGTGATGTAGTGCACCCGCTGCTGCTCGGAGACCGGCGCGGCGGCGAGGTCGATGCCGCCGTAGCGCAGATGCGCGAGCAGCGCGCCGACGCCGGTGGTGGTCGCCGCCGCGGCGACAGCACCGACCGCCAGGGCCGCGACCATGGCCGGTCCGCGATGCGCCCGCCACTGCCACACCAGCACCGCCGCCACGACGGCGAGCACCGAGAGCATGCCGACCACGAGGGCGGCCGAGGTGAACCAGTGGTCGGACTCGGCACCGAGCGGGGCCTTGATCCGGTCGCCGCTGCGGGTCAACGCGATCACCCCGTGGATCGGCGGTGCCAGCCAGGCCCACAGCGCGCCGACGACGATCCCGGACGCGGCGAGCCCCGCCACGACGGTCAGCATCGCCCGGGTACGGGAGACCGCCGGCGCGGCGGCCTGACCGGTCACCGGTACCGGTCCAGGTCGGTGGAGTCCACCAGCCCGTGCCGCGAGCATTTGGCCCACCAGCCGTCGGGGCGAACCTGAACGATCATCCGGCGGCCGCACGCGGCGCAGAACCGCGGCGGCTCCAGGCCCAGCTGGGCCGCGGTGGGGACCGCGCTGCCCGCCTGGGCGCCGGTGTAGACGTTGAACACGCCCGCGCCGACCGGCGTGGGGAGCTCTGTGCTGTCGGTGACCATCACCTGATCGGTTCTACCGTGCCGTCGGACTACAGCGTCGCGTTGAGCGCCTTGATCGGCATCTGCAGGTCGTCGAGCAGCTGGAGATCGGCCTCGGCGGGCCGGCCGAGCGTGGTCAGGTAATTGCCGACGATGACGGCGTTGATGCCGCCCAGGATGCCCTGCTTGGCGCCGAGGTCGCCCAGGGTGATCTCGCGACCACCGGCGAACCGCAGCATGGTGCGCGGCAGCGCCAGCCGGAACGCCGCGACGGCCTTGAGCGCCTCGGTGGCAGGCAGCACCTCGAGGTCACCGAACGGGGTGCCCGGCCGCGGGTTGAGGAAGTTCAGCGGGACCTCGTGGGGGTCGAGCTCGGCCAGGTTGGCGGCGAACTCGGCGCGCTGTTCGAGGGTCTCCCCCATGCCGAGGATGCCGCCGCAGCACACCTCCATGCCGGCTTCACGCACCATTTGCAGTGTGTCCCAACGCTCTTCCCAGGAGTGGGTGGTCACCACGTTGGTGAAGAACGACCGCGCGGTCTCGAGGTTGTGGTTGTAGCGGTGCACGCCCATTGCCGAGAGCCGCTCGACCTGGTCCTGAGTGAGCATGCCCAGCGAGCACGCGATCTGGATGTCGACCTCGTTGCGGATCGCCTCGATGCCGGCGGCGACCTGAGCGAGCAGCCGCTCATCGGGACCGCGGACGGCGGCGACGATGCAGAACTCGGTGGCCCCGGTCTTGGCGGTCTGCTTGGCGGCTTCGACCAGGCTCGGGATGTCGAGCCAGGCGCTGCGCACCGGCGAGGCGAAAAGGCCCGACTGCGAACAGAAGTGGCAGTCCTCGGGGCAGCCGCCGGTCTTGAGGCTGATGATGCCCTCGACCTCGACGTCGGGGCCGCACCACGCCATCCGCACCTCGTGGGCCAGGGCCAGCAGGTCGTCGAGTCGGTCATCCGGCAGCTGGAGCACCTGCAGCGTCTGGTCCTGATCGAGGCCTTCGCCGCGCTCCAGGACCTGCTCACGTGCCACTGCCAGAATGTCGGTCACCGAAAGTCCTCCGTCTGAATGTTGAACACGTCGGCCGGGCCGACAGTTGAACACCGTTCAGGTTAGGGTATCGCCGTGCAGCTCCACAAACGGGACGTGGTCGACGCGGCGACGTCACTGCTGGACGAGTACGGGATCGCCGACCTGTCGATGCGGCGGCTGGCCCGTGAGCTCAACGTCTCCCCCGGCGCGCTCTACTGGCACTTCGCCGACAAGCAGCAGCTTCTCGGCGCGGTGGCCGACCGGATCCTGCATCCTGTCGGTGAGGTCGGCGGTGACTGGCGCACGCGCGTCAGTACCGCGTGCGCACAGCTGCGCGACGCCCTGCTCTCTCACACCGACGGGGCGGAGCTGGTGTCGGCCAGCTTCGCGGCCGGCCGGTCCGATGCCATGACGCAACTGCTGGGCCGTCTCGCCGACGCGACGGCTGAGGCGGGCGTCGGCCCCGACCACGCCGAACTGGCCGCCCGCACGGTCCTCTACTACGTGCTGGGCTTCACCGTCGATGAACAGTCGCGCCTGCAGTGGGATGCCGTCGGGGCCGATGTGGTCGAGACCGTGTGGACCGAGGATCCCAGCGCCCGATTCAAGTTCGGCCTGCACCTGCTCCTCGACGGCATCGAGACGAATACCGCCGCGGGAACGAGGCTGACCCGGTATGGCGCGGACACGCCTTCCTGACTCAGGCCGCGGGGCTGAGCCGCCCGGCCCGCTCTCAGATGCGATGCTCGACGCGGTCGTCACCGTTCCAGCGCCGCAGACCGACCGCGGTCGCCTCGATGTCTCGGGAGAGCGCGCGCAGCGCGAAGACTGCGGGTAGCCGCTCGACGGGTACCCGACGCGCCAACGTGACATGGGGTGTCCATCGGCCCGGATCGGAGTGCGGCAGCACACCTTCGGAGGCGTGCGGCAGGCATACCCGGTGAACCTCGGCGTGCAGGCCGAGTAGTTCCCGGCTCGGCACCAGCAGGCGCACCAGCGTGACGGTGCGTCCGCCGCCGAAGACCATCGGCGCACCGATCACACAGCTCAGCGGGAACGCGCGGAGCAGCGGGCGCAGCGCATCGTCGGCACCGGCGTCGATCTTGGTGGCGACGGTCAGTGTCACATGTGGCCGGTTTGTCGGCGAGCGGTGTCCGGACAAGCTGCGAACCCCGTTGCGGGCCAGCTCATCCCAGACTTCGCGCACCGCAACCTCGGTCCCGGCGTCGAACAGCAGCTCGACGGAGTGCACCATCAGGCCACCAGGCTCTCCACCCAAATCCGGCCGAACGCGTCGACGCTCAGACGCTCGAAATCCGCGGGTCCGAGCGACCCGGCACCGGCGGGCAAGGCCGCGCGGACAGGGCCCAGACGGGCCAGCGCGTCGCGGTTGTCGATCTCGGCGACACCGGGTCGGGCCGGCCACGCGCCGATCACCAGGCCGGCGCTCGGAATCTGCCGGTGCGACAAGGCTTCCAGCGTCAGGACGGTGTGGTTCAGCGTGCCCAGACCCGGTGCCACCACGGTCAGCACCGGTGCGCCGAGGTCGGCGGCGACGTCGCGCAGCGTAGTCCCGTCGGCACCGATCTCCACCAGCAGTCCGCCCGCGCCCTCGACCAGGGTGAGCCGGCCCGGACGGTCCGCGGCGGCGACGAGGTCCAGGATCTGAGAGCGGGTGGGCAGTTCGGCGCCGACCCGCTGCGCGGCAGCCAGCGGCGCGAGAGGTTCGGGGAACTTCGCCAGTGAATGCAGTTCGCCGATTCCGGCGAGTCGAGCCACCTCGGCGAGGTCGTCGTCGCCGTCCTGGGTGCCGGTCTGCACCGGTTTACACACCGCGACCTCGATACCGGCCAGGCGCGCGTGACACGCCAGCGCAGCGGTGGCGACCGTCTTACCGATGCCGGTCCCGGTTCCGGTGACGACCAGGACGCTCATCGGGCGCCCAGCACATGGGTGAGGACGTCGCGGGCCAGGGCCATCTCGTCGTCGGTCAGCGATGCGCGTGCGGTCAACCGCAGCCGGGAGGTACCCGCGGGCACCGTCGGGGGGCGGAAGCAACCGACACGTACCCCGTGGTCGAGACAGGCGGCGGCCGCGCCGAAGGCGACCTCCGGCTCGCCGAGGATCACCGACACCACGGCCGAGGTGGGCACCTCCGGCACACCACAGAGTGTGGCGAGCGTCGCGGCGTGGTCGAGGACTCGTTGGGCCCGCCAGGGTTCCTCGATCAGCACCTGAAGCGCGGCGTGGGCGGCGCCGACCGCGGCGGGTGCCAGGCCGGTGTCGAAGATGAAGGGCCGGGCCGCGTCGATGAGGTGCGCGCGCACCGCGGCGGGACCCAGCACCACCCCGCCCTGACTACCCAGCGCCTTCGACAGCGTGGTGGTCATCACGATGTCGGGCGCACCTGCCAATCCGACCTCGTCGATGAGCCCGCGACCGCCCGCGCCGCGGACACCGAGCCCGTGCGCCTCGTCCACGATCAGCAGCGCGCCGTGCCGCCGGCAGGCGGCGTGCAGTGCGCGCAGCGGCGCGAGGTCGCCGTCGGCGGAGAACACCGAATCGGTGACCACGACGGCGCGCTCCTCGGAGCGGTCGGCCAGCGCCTGCTCGACGGCGGCGGGGTCGTTGTGCGGTGTGACCTTGACGCGGGCCCGTGACAGCCGGCAGGCGTCCACCAGTGAGGCGTGGGTCAACGCGTCGGAGACGAGCAGCGAGCCGGGACCCGACAGGGCGACAACGGCACCCAGGTTGGCGGTGTACCCGGCGGAGAACACCAGCGCGGACTCGGCGCCGACGAACCTCGCGAGCGCGTCCTCGAATTCCTCGTGCAGCTCGGTGTTGCCGGTCACCAGCCGGGAGCCGGTCGAACCGGCGCCCCAGGTGCGCAACGCCGCGACACCGCCGTCGATGACGCGGGGGTGCTGGGAGAAACCGAGGTAGTCGTTGGAGGCCAGGTCCAGTTCGGCGCCCACCGGTGGACGGGTGCGAAGGGAGCGCCGCAGTCCGGCGGCACGCCGCTGCACCTCGACCTCGTCGAGCCAGGCCAACGGCGAAAGGTCTACCCGTGTCACGGTGCTCCTCGGGGGCAATTGAACACGCCGGCGGGCCGGCAATTGAACACGCCGGCGGGCCGGCAATTGAACACCGTTCAGGTTAGTGCACGCGCGACCTCGACCATCGCCGAGGTGATCTGCGCGATCTCCGCGGGGGTGCAGATGTAGGGCGGCATCACGTAGATCAGGTTGCGGAACGGCCGGAGCCAGACTCCGTGCTCGATCGCCACCGGGGTGGCTACCGCCAGGTCCACCGGCCGGTCGAGCTCGATCACGCCGATCGCGCCGAGTACGCGGACGTCGGCGACGTGGGCAAGCGCCGCCGCCGGCGCGAGGCCTTCGCGCAGTCCTTCCTCTATACCGCGCACCTGCGCCTGCCAGTCCGTGGACAGCAACAACTCCACCGACGCCACGCTCACCGCGCAGGCCAGCGCGTTCGCCATGAACGTCGGGCCGTGCATCAGCGCCCCCGGCGGGTTGGTGCTGATGGTCTCGGCGACGTCGCGGGTGCACAGGGTGGCGGCCAGCGTCAGGTATCCGCCGGTCAGAGCCTTGCCCACGCACATGATGTCCGGGCACACCCCCGCGTGATCCGCGGCGAACATCGCGCCGGTCCTGCCGAAGCCGGTGGCGATCTCGTCGAAGATCAGCAGCACGCCGTGCTCATCGCACAGGCGGCGCAGCTCCGCCAGGTAGCGGGGGTCGTGGAACCGCATCCCGCCGGCGCCCTGCACGACGGGTTCGACGATGACCGCCGCGAGTTCGTGCGCGTGGGCGGCGAGCTGCGCGGCGAACGCGTCGACGTAGTCGGGGTCGTAGCCGGCGGGCACCGGCGGAGCGAACACCTGGTCGGCGAGCAGCGAGTTCTGCCCCGTCCACAGCTCGTGCATGCCGCCCTGCGGGTCACACACACTCATCGGAGTGAAGGTGTCACCGTGATAGCCGCCGCGCCAGGTCATCAACCGGCTCTTGCCGACGTGACCGGTACTGCGCCAGTACTGCAGCGCCATCTTGACCGCCACCTCGACCGACACCGACCCGGAGTCGCTGAAGAAGACGGTCTCCAGGGCCGCCGGGGTGATGTCGACCAGCAGTTGGGCCAGCCGCGCAGCGGGTTCGTGGGTCAATCCCCCGAACATCACGTGGTTCATCGTCGCGAGTTGCCGGGTGATCGCCGCATCCAGCACGGGGTGGCCGTGCCCGTGCACCGCCGTCCACCACGAGGCCATCGCGTCGAGAACCCGGACCTCACGGCCCTGATGGACCAGCGTCAACCACGCTCCGCGGGCGCCTACCGCGACCACCGGTGCGAGCGCGTCGGCGCCGATGGGGCTGTACGGATGCCAGATGTGAGCGGCGTCAATGGCGCTGATCTCGATAGGCGTCAACGCAGGCACCTTCGGTAGATTAGCCGTCGACCATGATGACCCTCGCCCCCGCCCGGCCGGCGCCCCCCACCGCCCCGGGCCCGAATCAGGCTGCGCGCACGGCGCGCGGCTCCGGCATGGGCACCCGCAACTCAGGCTTCTACCGGCACGACCTGGACGGTCTGCGCGGGGTCGCCATCGCCCTGGTGGCGGTGTTCCACGTGTGGTTCGGGCGGGTCTCCGGCGGCGTCGACGTGTTCCTCGTTTTGTCCGGCTTCTTCTTCGGTGGCCGGCTGCTACGCGGAGCGCTGACGCCGGGGGTGTCGCTGCGTCCGGTGCCCGAGGTCACCCGGCTGGTCCGGCGGTTGCTGCCCGCCCTGGTCGTGGTGCTGGCGGTGTCGGCGGTGCTGACCATCCTGATCCAGCCCTCCACCCGGTGGGAGACCTTCGCCGACCAGAGCCTGGCCAGCCTCGGCTACTACCAGAACTGGGAGCTGGCCCGCACGGCCTCGGACTACCTGCGCGCCGGCGAGACGGTCAGCCCGCTGCAGCACATCTGGTCGATGTCTGTGCAGGGCCAGTTCTACATCGCGTTCCTTGCGCTGATCATGGTGTCGGCGTGGGTGTTTCGGCGGCTGTTCGGCCGGCATGCACGGGCCGCGTTCGTCGTGCTGCTCATCGCGCTGATCGTCGCGTCGTTCGTGTACGCGATCCACGCGCACACCGCCGACCAGGCCACGGCCTATTACGACAGCGTCGCGCGCGCCTGGGAACTGCTACTCGGGGCGCTGATCGGTGCGGTGGTGCCCTACGTGCGCTGCCCGATGTGGCTGCGCACGCTGCTGGCGGTCGTCGCCCTCGGCGCGATCCTGTCCTGCGGCGCGCTGATCGACGGGGTACGCGAGTTCCCCGGGCCGTGGGCTCTGGTGCCGGTCGGGGCGACCGTGCTGTTCATCCTCACCGCCGCCAACCGATACGCCGATCCGCACACCGAGGGCCGTATCCCGGCGCCGAACCGACTGCTGGCCTCGAAACCGTTCGTGGCACTGGGCGCGATGGCCTACTCGCTGTACCTGTGGCACTGGCCGCTGCTGATCTTCTACCTGGCCCAGACGGGCGGTTCGCGGGTCACCTTCCTTGAGGGTGCAGGCATCCTGGCGGTCTCGGGTGTGCTCGCGTGGCTGACCACCCGCTTCGTCGAGGAGCCCCTGCGTGCCCGCGGTACGGCGGCGGCCACCGCGCCGATCACCAAGGTCCCGTTCACGGCGCGGCTGCGCCGCCCGACGATCGTGCTGGGCTCCACCGTCGCACTGCTCGGCGTGGCGCTCACGGCGACGTCGTTCACCTGGCGTGAGCACGTCACGGTGTTACGCGCCCACGGCGAGGAACTGGCCGCGCTGCCGCTGCGGGACTACCCGGGAGCACTGGCGCTGGTCAACAACGCCCGCGTGCCGACCCTGCCGATGCGTCCGACGGCACTGGAGGCCAAAAACGACATCCCGCAATCCACCCTGGACGGGTGCATCAGCGACTTCGACAACGTCGGCGTCATCAACTGCACCTACGGTGACCCGTCGGCCTCCCGGACCATCGCGTTGGCCGGCGGCTCGCACGCCGAGCACTGGATCACCGCGCTGGACCTGCTGGGGCGTACCCACCACTTCAAGGTCGTCACCTACTTGAAGATGGGCTGCCCGCTGACGACAGAGGAAATGCCCCTGGTGATGGGCAACAACGATCCCTATCCCAAGTGCCGCCAGTGGAACGACCGGGTGCTGCCGAAGATCATCGCCAACAAGCCGGATTTCGTGTTCACCACGTCCACCCGGCCGTGGAACATCAAACCGGGCGACGTGATGCCATCGAGCTATCTCGGTATCTGGAAAGCGTTCTCGCAACACAAGATTCCGGTTCTGGCCATGCGTGACACCCCGTGGATGGTGCGGGACGGTGAACCGTTCTTCCCGTCGGACTGCCTCGCCGACGGCGGCGACGCCGTGTCGTGCGGCATCGAGCGCTCCGAAGTACTGTCGGATCGCAACCCGACGCTGGACTATGTCAAACGCTTTCCGCTGCTCAAGCCGCTCGACATGAGCGATGCGGTGTGTCGCGCCGACTACTGCCGGGCTGTGGAGGGCAACGTCTTGCTGTATCACGACGCGCACCACATCTCGTCGACGTACATGCGCACGATGACCGCCGAACTCGGCCGCCAGATCGCCGCCGCCACCGGATGGTGGTCCGACTGATGGCCTCGGCCGAGGGTTCGTCTGTCTACGCGGTCTGGCCCGGAAGCCCGTACCCGCTCGGCGCCACCTACGACGGTGCCGGAACCAACTTCTCGCTGTTCTCGGGAGTCGCCGAACGGGTCGAACTGTGCCTGATCGGCAAGGACGGCAGCGAAGAGCGGGTGAACCTCGACGAGGTCGACGGGTACGTCTGGCACTGCTACCTGCCCACCATCACCCCGGGCCAGCGGTACGGGTTCCGGGTATACGGCCCGTGGGATCCCGGCGCCGGACACCGGTGCGATCCGAGCAAGCTGCTGCTTGACCCGTACGGCAAGTCGTTCCACGGCGACTTCCGGTTCTCGCAGGCGCTGTACTCGTTCGATCTGGAGGCCGACGACCCAGCCAGCGGCGGAGTCCCCCCGCGCATCGACTCACTCGGTCACACCATGACCAGCGTGGTGATCAACCCGTTCTTCCAGTGGGGTTCGGACCGGCCGCCGCGCACCCCCTACCACGAGACCGTGATCTACGAAGCGCACGTCAAGGGGATGACGCAAACACATCCCGGGGTTCCCGACGAACTGCGCGGCACCTACGCCGGCCTCGCCCACCCGGCGATCATCGACCACCTGAAGTCACTGAACGTCACCGCGATCGAACTGATGCCGGTGCACCAGTTCATGCATGACCACCGACTGCTCGATCTCGGACTGCGAAACTACTGGGGTTACAACACCTTCGGGTTCTTCGCCCCGCACAACCAGTACGCCGCCACCCGCAGCGCCGGCGGTGCGGTGGCCGAGTTCAAGACCATGGTGCGCGCGTTCCACGAAGCCGGGATCGAGGTGATCCTCGACGTGGTCTACAACCACACCGCCGAAGGCAATCATCTCGGGCCGACGGTCAACTTCCGCGGAATCGACAATGCCGCGTACTACCGTCTGCTCGACGGCGACCTGCGCTACTACAAGGACTTCACCGGCACCGGTAACAGCCTCAACGCCCGGCACCCGCACACCCTGCAGTTGATCATGGATTCCCTGCGGTACTGGGTGCTGGACATGCACGTCGACGGGTTCCGCTTCGACCTGGCCTCCACGCTCGCCCGCGAATTCTACGACGTCGACCGCCTCTCGGCGTTCTTCGACATCATCCAGCAGGACCCGGTGATCAGTCAGGTCAAGTTGATCGCCGAGCCGTGGGACGTCGGCGAAGGCGGCTATCAGGTCGGTAATTTCCCAGGTTTGTGGACCGAATGGAACGGGAAGTATCGCGACACTGTGCGTGATTACTGGCGGGGAGAGCCCGCAACCCTAGGAGAGTTCGCGTCCCGGCTGACCGGGTCGTCGGACCTGTACGAGGCCACCGGCCGACGGCCAAGTGCCAGCATCAATTTCGTCACCTGCCACGACGGGTTCACCCTCAACGACCTCGTGTCCTACAACGAGAAGCACAACGAGGCCAACGGTGAGGACAACCGCGACGGGGAGAGCCACAACCGCTCGTGGAACTGCGGAGTCGAAGGCCCGACCGACGACCCGGAGATCCTCGCGCTGCGCGGTAAGCAGATGCGCAACATCCTGGCCACGCTGATGTTGTCGCAGGGCACCCCGATGCTCGCGCACGGCGACGAGATGGGCCGCACCCAGCAGGGCAACAACAATGTGTACTGCCAGGACTCCGAGCTGTCCTGGATGGACTGGTCGCTGTGTGAGAAAAACGCCGACCTGCTGGAATTCACCCGCAAGGTGATCAAGTTCCGCACCGACCACCCGGTGTTCCGCCGCCGCCGGTTCTTCGAGGGCAAACCGCTGCGCACCGGGGAACAGATCCGCGACATTGCGTGGCTGAACCCGTCGGGCTCCGAGATGACCCAGCAAGACTGGGGCTCGGGCTTCGAGTGCGTGTCGGTGTTCCTCAACGGCGACGCGATCCCGGCGCCCGACGAGCGTGGCGAGCGGGTCGCCGACGATTCGTTCCTGCTGTGCTTCAACGCCCACGACCAGGCGCTGGAGTTCGTGGTACCCGGCGGCGACTACGCCAACGAGTGGGCCGGCGCGATCGACACCGCCGACCCGCAGGGCGTGAGCACGCTGGAAGTGGTTGCCGGGCAGACGGTCTCAGTGGAACCGCGCTCGCTTCTCGTCCTGCGTAAGACGGCCTGACATGGCCGTGCTCTCGACCTACCGGCTGCAGATGCGCGGACCGGCCAGCGGCGAGGCGTTCACCTTCGCCGAAGCCGAGAACCTCGTCGACTACCTTGCCGACCTCGGGGTCTCCCACCTGTACCTGTCACCGATCCTGACGGCCGGAGAAGGCTCCACCCACGGATACGACGTGACCGACCCGACGACGATCTCCGCCGAACTCGGTGGCGCCGAAGGGTTCGAACGCCTGGTGCAGCGGGCGCGTGCGGCAGGGCTCGGGGTCGTGGTTGACATCGTGCCCAACCACGTCGGCGTGGAGGTACCCGAGCAGAACGCGTGGTGGTGGGATCTGCTGACCCACGGCCGCGAATCGCAGTACAGCTCCTACTTCGACATCGACTGGACCTTGGACCCCGACGGCCGAATCGTGTTGCCGGTGCTCGGATCCGACGACGACGTCGCGGATCTGACCGTCGACGGCGGCGTGCTGCGCCTCGGTGACCGGACCTGGCCGATCGCACCGGGCACCGGCAACGGCACGGGTGCGCAGGTACACGACCGGCAGCACTACAAGCTGACCGGCTGGCGCAACAACGTGTGCGGCTACCGTCGGTTCTTCTCGATCACCTCGCTGGCCGGACTGCGCCAGGAGGACCGTGCGGTCTTCGACGCCACGCACGCCGAGGTCAAGCGGTGGTTCGATGAAGGCCTGGTCGACGGAATCCGTATCGATCATCCGGATGGATTGTCCGATCCCGCAGGTTATCTCGACTGGCTACGGGAGCTGGCCGGACCGCAGGCATGGATCGTGATCGAGAAGATCCTCGCGGTCGACGAGGCGCTGGACACTGCGCTGCCCGTCGCGGGGACCACCGGCTACGACGCATTGCGCGAGAGCGGCGGGGTGTTCATCGACCCGTCCGGGGCGCAGGCGCTGACCGAACTGGTCGAGTCTGCGGGGGTGGACCACGCCGCGGCTCACGCACACGCGCGTGCACTGAAGGTGCAGGCCGTCACGGTCACGCTCGCCAGTGAGCTCGCCCGGCTGCGCCGGACCGTCGCCGCCGCCGTGGGCCGCGACCACGACCGCCTGCCCGAGTCGATCGCCGCGCTGCTCAGCCACGTCGGCGTCTACCGGTCCGACTACCGGGCGCTGTCGGGCGTGCTGCCGCTGGCCATCGCCGAAACCGCCTCCGCCCAACCAGATCTGGCCGAGCCGCTGGCGCTGCTCGCCACCGCACTGCCCCATCGCGAGGTCGAGGTGCGGCTGCAGCAGCTCTGCGGCGCCGCCACCGCGAAGTCGATGGAGGACTGCTTGTTCTACCGCGACGCCCGGCTGGTGTCGCTCAACGAGGTCGGGGGCGAGCCGGACCGTTTCGGGGTCAGTGTCGCCGAGTTCCACCAGCGCGCTTCGGTGCGCGCCGCGCTGTGGCCGCAGGCCATGACGACGCTGACCACCCACGACACCAAACGCGGCGAAGACGTCCGCGCCCGCATCGGGGTGCTGTCCCAGGTGCCGTCGCTGTGGTCCGAACTCGTGCAGGGCTGGCAGCGCAGTGCTCCCCCGCCGGACCCGGTGACCGGCCTTTTCCTGTGGCAGAACGTCTTCGGAGTCTGGCCCGCCGACGGCAACGTCACGGACTCGTTGCGGCAACGCCTGCACGGTTACACGGAGAAGGCGATCCGCGAGGCAGCGCTGCACACGTCGTGGAACGATCCCGACGAATCGTTCGAACGTGCCGTACACGACTGGTTGGACACCGTCATCGACGGTCCGATCGGGCTCGAGATGAGTGCACTGGTGGCCCGCCTCGACATCCACGGCCGCAACGACGCCCTGGGCCAGAAGCTGA
Organism: Mycobacterium sp. 4D054; assembly: GCF_052245755.1. NCBI lineage: Bacteria > Bacillati > Actinomycetota > Actinomycetes > Mycobacteriales > Mycobacteriaceae > Mycobacterium > Mycobacterium sp. 4D054. Next base: position 198,984 of record NZ_JBQQCF010000001.1, on the reverse strand, counting down.
TCGCGCTGACCGCCCCCGGCATCCCGGACGTCTATCAGGGCACCGAGCTGTGGGAGGACAGCCTCGTCGATCCGGACAACCGGCGTCCGGTGGACTATGACGCCCGGCGTCAGGCGCTGGCCGCCGGAGACCATCCGAAGATCCGGGTGGTGCGCGCGGCCCTGCGCCTGCGCCGCGAACGCCCCGAAACGTTCCTGTCCGGCCGGTACCGCCCGTTGCTCGCCGACGGAGGCGCCGCAGAGCACGTCGTCTCCTTCCAGCGCGGCGACGACGTCGTGGTTGCGGCCGGCCGCTGGACGGCACGCCTGGAGGAGACCGGTTGGGGCGACACCGCCCTGACACTTCCCGACGGGACCTGGACCGACCGCCTGACCGGCGCAACGCACCGGGGCTCAGTGCCCGCCGCGACGTTGTTCACCGCCCTTCCCGTGGCTCTGCTGGTGCGTGACGATGCCTGACCACGAATTCCGCGTGTGGGCGCCGCGTCCCGAACGGGTGCAGCTCGACGTCGACGGCACGCTGCACCCGATGCGCCGCGGCGAGGACGGTTGGTGGCGCGCCGTCGTCGACGCCGCCCAGGATGCGCGGTACGGCTTCGTGCTCGACGACGACCCCAAGGTGCTGCCCGATCCTCGCTCCCCCCGGCAACCCGACGGGGTGCACGAACGCTCACAGCTGTGGCGGTCCGCTCCCGACGCGCCCAGCGATGCCGGATGGCAGGGCCGCGCGATCGAAGGCGCGGTGATCTACGAGTTGCACGTCGGCACCTTCACCCCCGAAGGCACCTTCGACTCGGCGATCAGCAGACTGGACCACCTGGTCGATCTCGGTGTCGACTTCGTCGAGCTCATGCCGGTCAACGCTTTCGGCGGCACCCACGGCTGGGGCTACGACGGCGTGCTGTGGTACGCGGTGCACGAGCCCTACGGCGGTCCTGACGGCCTGATCCGCTTCATCGACGCCTGCCATGCCCGCGGGCTGGGGGTGCTGATCGACGCGGTGTTCAACCATCTCGGCCCCTCCGGCAACTACCTACCCAAATTCGGGCCATACCTGTCGAGCGGCTCCAACCCGTGGGGCGAGTCGATCAACATCGCCGACGCCGGGGCCGACGAGGTGAGGCGCTACATTCTGGACTGCGCGCTGCGCTGGATGCGCGAATTCCACGCCGACGGACTGCGGCTGGACGCCGTGCACGCGCTCGTCGACACCACCGCGATCCACATCCTCGAGGAGCTGTCAGCCGAAACCGACGCTCTGGCAGCTGAACTCGGCCGGCCGCTGTCGCTGGTGGCCGAGAGCGACATGAACGACCCGCGGTTGATCACCCCGCGTGACCGGGGCGGCCTGGGCATGACCGCGCAGTGGGACGACGACATCCACCACGCGATCCACACCGCGGTGTCCGGCGAGCGTCAGGGCTACTACGGTGACTTCGGCAGCCTGGAGACACTGGCCCAGACGCTGCGGCACGGGTATTTCCACGCCGGCACCTTCTCGTCGTTCCGCCGTCGCCGGCACGGCCGGCCGCTCGACACCTCCGAGATCCCGGCCACCCGCCTGCTGGCCTACACACTCACCCACGACCAGGTGGGCAACCGGGCGATCGGCGACCGGCCGTCGCAGAACCTGACCACCGGACAGCTGGCCGTCAAGGCTGCCCTCGCGCTGGGATCCCCCTACACCGCAATGCTTTTCATGGGCGAGGAATGGGGGTCTTCGTCACCGTTCCAGTTCTTCAGCTCGCATCCCGAGCCCGAGCTGGCGCGGGCGACCGCCGAGGGCCGCAAGCGGGAGTTCGCCGAACACGGTTGGGACGCCGACGAAATCCCGGATCCTCAGGATCCGGCGACCTTCGAGCGGTCGAAGCTGAAGTGGGACGAGCGCGGCACCGGCGAGCACGCGCGCCTGCTGGAGTTCTACCGCGGACTGATCGCGCTGCGGCACCGTGAACCCGACATGGCCGACCCGTGGCTGGACCATCTGGATATCGACTATGACGAGGCCGCCCGCTGGTTCGTGATGCATCGCGGAGCGCTCGCGGTGGTGTGCAACCTCGGAGCGGACCCCGTCGAGGTCCCGGCGGCGGGCGAGGTCGTGCTGGCCTGGGAGGAACCCGCGATCGAGGACGGCCGCACCCGTATCGGGGGGCACTCGGTCGCAGTGCTCCGGCGTCAGGTCAGGTAACGGTAGGTCGGCGACCCCGGCTCCAGGAGTTCGACGTGGCATTCCGAGGCGTTCATCCGCGCCAGCAGACCCTCCAGGTCTGACGCCGAGGCCATCTCGATGCCGACCAGCGCCTCACCGGTCTCGCGGTTGTTGCGCTTGACGTACTCGAACAGGGTGATGTCGTCGTTCGGTCCGAGCACCTCGTCGAGGAACCTGCGCAGCGCGCCCGGCTCCTGCGGGAAGTCGACCAGGAAGTAGTGCTTGAGACCGAGATGAACCAGCGAGCGTTCCAGCACCTCACCGTAGCGGGACACGTCGTTGTTGCCGCCGGAGATCAGGCACACCACCGTGGACCCCGGCTGAATGTCGGCATCCATCAGCGCCGCCACCGACAGCGCGCCGGCGGGTTCGGCGATGATCCCCTCGTTCTGGTACAGATCGAGCATGGCGGTGCACACCGCACCCTCGTCGACCGTGGTGATCGAGACCATGTCGCCGGCGGCTGACAGCGCCTGGAAGGGTCGGGCGCCGATCCGGGCGACGGCCGCGCCGTCGACGAACTGGTCGACCTCCGGCAGCGTGACCGGTTCGCCCTTGGCCAGCGCAGCGACCAGCGACGCCGCTCCGGCGGGTTCGACACCGAGCACCGACGTCGTCGCGGTGCACTCGGCCAGATAGGTGGTGATGCCGCCGATGCAGCCACCGCCGCCGACCGGCACGACCACCAGATCCGGTTCGGCGCCGAGCTGATCGAGGATCTCCACCGCGATCGTGCCCTGACCGGCCATCGTGCGTAGATCGTCGTACGGCGGCACCAGCGTGGCGCCGGTACGCGCGACGTCGTCGAGGGCCGCCTGGGCGGCGAGATCGTAGGTCTTGCCGCCGACGATCAACTCGATGAACTCGCCGCCGTGGTAGAGGATCCGGTTGCGTTTCTGCTTCGGGGTCTTGGCGGGGACGTACACGCGGCCGCGCACCCCCATCGACCGGCAGGCCAGCGCGAAGCCCTGCGCGTGGTTGCCGGCCGAGGAACACACCACACCGGCGGCCTTCTCTTCGGCGCTCAGCTGCATGAGCAGGTTGTAGGCACCGCGCAGCTTGTAGGAGCGGACCGCCTGCAGGTCCTCGCGCTTGAGGTACACCTGCGCCCCGGTCAGCGCCGACAGTCGGTCACTGAGCTGCAGCGGCGTCTGGGACACGACGCCCGAAATTCGCTTGGCGGCCTCGTCGATGTCCGCGGCGCGCAACGGCGCGGCGGGATCGATACGGGGACTGCTGCTCAGCTCTGCGGACACCGGATAATGGTGCCACCGCACCCCGTCCCGGGGAAAATGCGCCGCGTCGATCCGCTAGCCGAGCTAACGAAATAAGCCGCTCCTCAACCAGTGTTTCGGGTGGCCGAAACTTCTGATACGAACTATCGTCAATCGCATGACGACCGCCGAACACTTCCGAGCCGTCGTGGCCCGTCCGGCCGCGTCGTTCTCGATCGCCGGCGTCGCGTGGCCCGCGTACAAGGTGCTCGCCCTGCTGCTCGGACTGCTCACGTTCGTCGTCGTCGGCGGGGTCACGTTGTCTGCCGGTCCCGCAGTGCTCAGCGGCGCCGGCGTCGCCACCGTGCTGTGGCTGACACTCGGCCTGGCCTGCTCGCTGCGCCACTAGCCGCGCTCGGCACGGATCACCTCCGTCTGGTTGAAACGCCAGCGCTCCACCCGCCGGAACCCGTCAGGTAGGCCGCGGTCGCGGTCGGTGACCACCCACAGCACCGCACACCCTTTCAACTGCGCCGCCGCGGGCGCCGACCTGGCGGCGAACAACCGGTCACGCTCGCTCGCGCTGCGCGTGCGGTCCACATCCCGCAGCCCGTCGTCGTGCCGCAACCGAGCCCCTTCCATCGCTCCAGCCAGCGACGGCGGAGCGGCGTCGTCGACGGTGAGGCAATCGCCGGCCTTCCCGCCCGCGGCGAGGATCTCGGCCGCCTGGCTGTAGTCGGAACCGAACTTGGCATACGGCCCGCGCTGGGCCAAGTAGTTCGGGAGCGCGGACACCGCTATCGCCACCAGCACCGCGCCGATCCGGCGCGCGTCCCGCCCGGCGACCACCACGGCCAGACCGACCAGCAGCGCCACCCCGGGCGCCGTGAACGACAGATACTGCGGTTGATACAACGGCTGCGCCACCACCGAAACGGCGACCAGCAGCGCAGTCGGTCCGACGATCCAGACCGCGGCCGCAAGGATCAGCAGCCGCGGACTCGTCCCCAACACCTCGCGAGCGCGGCTGCGCGTGCGCACGGCCCACGCCGAAACCCCGGCGATGACCACGATCAGCGGAGCCACGCGCGCCCACGCCCGCATCGCGACAGCCAGCTGCTCACCGGTGAACTGCTGCTGATCCGGGCCGACCGCGCGCAGACTGTCGGAGTACACCGACGGGAAGTACTGCTCGCCGAAGATCTGCCCGAGCGTCACGAAGCTCACCGGCCAGATCCAGGCGACCTGCCCCTGCTGGCCGACGATGAGCCACACCAGCGGCGCCGACACGGCCAGCGCGGCGACCGTCGCCACCGCCCAGCCCGCCACCTCCCGCCGCGACCGCGCCGACGCCCCGACCAGCACCGCGTGCACCACCAGGATCAGGACCGCCATCACGTTGACGGCTACCGTCACGATCAGGGCCACCGCGTAGGCGGTCCACCACCGTCCGCGACCGCGACGCGCAGCCGACAGCACCAGCACGGTCAACCACACCGCACACGCGATGCTCAGCGCGTTCGACCGCGCGTCGGCCCCCGCCCGGGTGGTCCGTGGCAGGACGGCGAACACGACGCCCGCCGCGACACCGACCGATGGCGCACACAGCTGCCGACCCAACACCACCACGCCGCCGGCGGCCACGCCCACCGCCAGCGCACTCGGCAGCCGCGCCCAGAACTCGGTGACCGGGAACACCGCCAACCACCCGTGCAACAGCAAGTTGTACAGTCCGTGCACCGCGTCGACGTTGCGCCACAGCGCCCACAACTCGTCGAGCGGGCGCGTGACAGCCGAGAGCGTCGCGGCCTCGTCGACCCACAACGACGGCCGGCCGCTGCCGGCGGCGCTGAGGACCGCGGCGAACACAGCGACGAGTACGGCATCGGCCCGGCCCAGCCCCGGCGCCGCAACGGTCATCCCCCGAGGCAGCCCGGCCCCAACAGTTCCTTGAGATCGCCCATCAGTGCCGAGGACGGTGTGACCCGCAGCGACTGGTCCAGTTCCAGCGTGGTGATGCGCTCTCCGCTGATCAGCCGCAGGTGAACCTGCGCGGTGCCGGGATGCCGCGCCAGCACCTGTTTGAGCGCCGACACCTTGTCGACGGTGCACTGGCGCGTCGGCAGACTCACCGCGACCGGACGGTTGACCTGCGCGCTGGAGAAGTCCGGCACCACAAGCTCATTGGCGATCAGCGAGATGCGGTCGTCGCGGATCGCGACCTTGGCCCCGACGAGCACCACCACGTCGTCGGCGATCTCGGCGCCGAACATCGAGTAGGTCTGCGGGAAGAACAGCACCTCGATCCCGCCGGTGAGATCTTCCAGCTGCGCCGACGCCCAGGGCAGGCCGTTCTTGTTGACCCGGCGGTTCACCGAGGCGAGGATGCCGCCGACCCGGACCTGGGTGTCGTTGGCGACGTCGCCGTCGAGGATGGCCGGGATCTGGGTGTCGACCTGCGCGGCCAGCAGATGCGCGATCCCGTTGAGCGGGTGGCCGGACACGTACAGGCCGAGCATCTCCCGCTCGAGGGCGAGCTTGTGCTTGTCCTCCCACTCCTCGTCGGGCACCTTGATGGTGAACACCGCGTCGGAGCCGGTCCCGCCGTCGCCGCCGCCGAACAGGTCGAACTGACCCATGGCCTCGGCTTTCTTGGTGCCGAGCACCGAGTCCACCGCGTCGGTGTGCACCAGGAACAGACCTTTGCGCGGATGGCCCAGCGAATCGAACGCGCCGGCCTTGATCAGCGATTCCGTCACCTTCTTGTTGCAGGCGGCGATGTCGATCTTGTTCAGGTAGTCCGAGAAGTCGGTGTACTTGCCCTTCTCGTCGCGCGTGTGGACAAGGGACGCAACGACGTTCGCGCCGACGTTGCGCACCGCGCCGAGGCCGAAACGGATGTCGTCGCCGACGGAGGCGAAGTTCTGCACCGATTCGTTGACGTCCGGCGGCAGCACGGTGATGCCCAGCCGGCGGCAGTCCGCGAGGTAGACCGCGGCCTTGTCCTTGTCGTCGCCGACCGAGGTGAGCAGGCCCGCCATGTACTCGGCCGGGTAGTTGGCCTTCAAATAGGCCGTCCAGTACGACACCAGGCCGTACCCCGCGGCGTGCGACTTGTTGAACGCGTAGCCGGCGAACGGAAGGATGGTGTCCCACAGCGCCTTGACTGCGCCCTCGCTGAAACCGTTGGCGGTCATGCCCTCCCGGAAACCCTTGTACTCGGCTTCGAGCACCTCGAGTTTCTTCTTACCCATGGCTTTTCGCAGCGCGTCGGCCTTACCCATGGTGTAGGAGGCGACCTTCTGGGCGATGAACATGATCTGCTCTTGGTAGACGATCAGGCCGTAGGTCTCGGCCAGGATCTCCTTGAGCGGTTCCTCGAGTTCGGGATGGATCGGCTTGATGGGCTGGCGGCCGTTCTTGCGGTCGGCGTAATCGTTGTGGGCGTTCATGCCCATCGGGCCGGGCCGGTACAGCGCCAGCACCGCGACGATGTCGTTGAACTCGGTGGGCTGCATGCGGCGCAGCAAGTCGCGCATCGGCCCGCCGTCGAGCTGGAAGACCCCGAGCGTGTCGCCGCGGCCGAGCAACTCATAGGCCAACGGATCGTCGAGGGCCAGCGACTCCAGGTCGACATCGGTACCGCGGTTGGCCTTGATGTTCTCGATGCAGTCCCCGATGATCGTCAGGTTCCGCAGCCCCAGGAAGTCCATCTTCAGCAGCCCGATGGCCTCACACGACGGGTAGTCCCAGCCGGTGATGACCGCGCCGTCCTGCGGCCGGCGCCACAGCGGGATCGCGTCGATGAGCGGTTCCGAGCTCATGATGACCGCGCAGGCGTGCACGCCGGCGTTGCGGACCAGCCCCTCCAGCCCGCGCGCGGTCTCGTAGATGGTCCGCACGTCCGGGTCGGTGTCGATCAGGCTGCGAACCTCGGCAGCCTCCTTGTACCGCTCGTGGTTCGGGTCGGTGATACCCGAGAGCGGGATGTCCTTGGCCATGATCGGCGGCGGCAGCGCCTTGGTGATCCGGTCGGCGATCGCGAAGCCCGGCTGGCCGTAGTTGACGCGCGCCGAATCCTTCAGTGCAGCTTTGGTTTTGATGGTGCCGAAGGTGATGACCTGAGCGACGCGGTCACTGCCCCACTTGTTCGCCGCGTAGCGCAGCATCTCACCGCGCCGCCGGTCGTCGAAGTCGATGTCGATGTCGGGGGCAGACGGGCGTTCCGGGTTCAGGAAGCGCTCGAACAGCAGCCCGTGCGGGATCGGGTCGATGTTGGTGATGCCCAGCGCGTAGGCCACCAGGGACCCGGCCGCCGACCCGCGGCCCGGTCCGACCCGGATGTCGACCGAGCGCGCATAGTTGATCAGGTCGGCGACGATCAGGAAGTACGACGGGAAGCCCTTGTCGCAGATGACCTTGATCTCGTACTCGGCGCGGTCGATGTACTCCTGGCCCACCGCCCCCGGGAAGCGCCGTTCCAGGCCGGCCATCACCTCGTGGTGCAGCCAGGACGCCTGATCGTGCCCCTCGGGCACCGGGAAGATCGGCATCCGGTCGCGCGGCGTCCACACGTCGGCGTAGGACTGCACCCTCTCGGCGATCAGCAGTGTCGAGTCGCACGCGCCGGGCACCTGGTCGTCCCACAGCGCCCGCATCTCCGCCGCGGACTTGAGGAAGTAGCCGTCGCCGTCGAACTTGAACCGCGTCGGGTCCGACAGCGTCTTGCCGGTCTGCACGCACAGCAGGGCTTCGTGGTTGCGCGACGCTTCGCGGGTGACGTAGTGGCAGTCGTTGGTGGCCAGCGGCGGGATGCCGAGCTTCTGCCCGATCTCCAGCAGGCCGTCGCGAACCCGCCGTTCAATCTCCAGACCGTGATCCATCAGCTCGAGGAAGAAGTTCTCCGGGCCGAAGATCTCCCGCCACTTGGCGGCCGCGTCCAGCGCCTCCTGCCGGTGCCCCAGCCGCAGCCGGGTCTGGACCTCGCCGGACGGGCAGCCGGTGGTGGCGATGATGCCCTCGGCGTGCTCGGCGATGATCTCGGCGTCCATGCGCGACCACTTGCCCAGCTGCCCCTCGAACGAGGCCAACGACGACAGTTTGAACAGGTTGCGCAGCCCGGTGGCGTTCTCGGCGACCATCGTCATGTGCGTGTACGAGCCGCTGCCCGACACGTCGTCGCTCTTCTGGCTGGGGTCACCCCACAGCACCCGCTTGGTGTCGAACCTCGACGCCGGGGCGATGTAGGCCTCCACACCGATGATCGGCTTGATGCCGGCGTCGGTGGCGGCGTTGTAGAACTCGCTGGCGCCGAACATGTTTCCGTGGTCGGTCATGCCGATCGCCGGCATTTCCAGCCGCTGGGCCTCGGCGAGCATCGGCTTGACCTTCGCGGCGCCGTCGAGCATCGAGTACTCGGTGTGGTTGTGCAGATGCACGAATGACGCGCGATGAGCGCTTGCGCGAAGAGCAGACGGGTCGGCCATAGGCAAGCCAGTCTAGGACCGCCCGCCGACAGCGCCCGGCGTGTCGGGCTGCGTGTCTCGCGTTCTTCCGATCACGCGTCGACGGCTGCCGCCCTCTGCGGATTCAGCAATCCGCAGCCGAGCACGAGAAACAATTGCCTGGCAATCTGATCGGCGTCCTGTGCGCCGTGGGCGTCTGCGACGAACCCCGCATGGAAGGCCAGCCCCCAGAACAGCGCGCCGAGCATGTCGGCGACCGCATGCGCGTCGGTGTCGGGGGGCAGCTCGCCGCGGCGCACCGCGTCGACGACCACAGCGTCGTAGAACGCGTGCGAGGCCGTGACGACAGCGGTCGCGGCGTCGTGGCGGTGCGTGCCGCGGTGATGGTCGATCCTGGCGGTGATCACCATCTTGACCAGTGCCGGCTGGGCGGCGCCCAGTCGCTGCATTCCCGCGGTGAACGCCGCCAGCTGCGGGAGGAGCGAGACCTCCCGCATCGCGTCGGCGGCGCAGCGCTCCAGCTGCTCGCGTGCGTCGGCCAGCAGCACCTCGTAGAGCTCTTCGCGGGTGGAGAAGTAGTAGTGCAGCGTCGGCCTGCTGACCCCGGCCCGGGCCGCGATCTGCTGGAACGTCGCAGCGTGGTAGCCCCGGTCGGCGATCAGGTCGCGGGCTGCGCGCACGATCGAGCGGCGGGTCTGCTCGGAATCGGCACCCACTGGGCGGCCGCGCTTGCGAACCGCAGGCGCCGCCGGGGTGTCGTCCTCCACGGGCAAACGCTATGACATAGCTGAGAGACGGTCAACGGCAAAATGCGCAAAGTTCACACCGGGGCGGGCTGGGACGACCGCCGCTCGGCGCGGGTACGGCGAGCCGCGTCGGCGGTGAACACCACCAGCGCCAACCAGATCAGGGCGAAACCCACCCACCGCATCGGCGGCATCGGCTCGCCCCCGACCAGCACTCCCCACGACAGCTGCATCGCCGGCGTCACATAGAACAGCAGCCCCAGCGTCACCATCGCCAGACGCTGTGCGGCCGCCGCGAACAGCAGCAACGGCAGCGCGGTCAGCACTCCGGACAGGATCAACAGTGCGACGTGGCCGGCGCCGTGGCCGGTGAGCGTGCCGTTCCCGCCGCTCTGCAACACCACCAGGTACGCAACGGCGAACGGTGTCGCGATCGCGGCCTCCAGGCCGACGCTCACCCGCGGATCGGTGCGCACCGACTTCTTGACCGCGCCGTACAGCGCGAACGACAGCGCCAGACCGAGGCCCACCAGCGGCGGTTGCCCCACCTGCACCGTCAGGATCACCACCGCGACGACCGCGACCGCCAGCGCGGCGACCTGCCAGCGGTTGAGCTTCTCGCGAAAGATCACCATCCCGAGCGCGATGGCCACCAGCGGGTTGATGAAATAGCCGAGGGCCGCGTCCACGACATGCCCGTTGTTCACCGCGTACACGTAGATCAGCCAGTTCGCCGAGATCAGCCCGGCCGCCGCGATCAGCAGAAGCCAGGTGCGGCGGTCGATCTGTTTCAGGTCGCCGAGCCGTCGCACCACCGCGACGACGACGACCATCAGCGCGAAGCTCCAGATGATGCGGTGCGCGAGGATCTCCACCGCTCCCGCCGGTTTGAGCAGCGGAAAGAACGCCGGGAACAGACCCCACATCATGTAGGCCCCCGCGCCGAAGAGCAGACCCGACCTCACCGGTGTTGCCCGCGTAGCACGTCGAGCGCGTGCTGCAGGTCGGCCGGATAGGGACTGGTGATCTCGACCCGTCTGCCGTCGGCCGGATGCGCGAACGCCAGCGACCGGGCGTGTAGCCACTGACGTTCCAGCCCAAGCCTTTTCGCCAGCGTCGGGTCGGCGCCGTAGGTCACGTCGCCGCAGCAGGGGTGATGCAGCGCGGCGAAGTGCACCCGGATCTGATGGGTGCGCCCGGTCTCCAGCTCGATGTCGAGCAGACTGGCCGCCTGGTGGGCTTCCAGTGTGTCGTAATGGGTGACGCTGTGCCGGCCGTCCTCGACGACCGCGAACTTCCAGTCGTGGCCCCGGTGCCGGCCGATCGGCGCGTCGATGGTGCCGCTGGACGGATCCGGGTGGCCCTGCACCAGCGCGTGGTAACGCTTCTCGACGGTGCGCTGCTTGAATGCGCGCTTGAGCACGGTGTACGCCCGCTCGGACAGCGCCACCACCATGACGCCGGAGGTGCCGACATCCAGACGGTGCACGATGCCCTGCCGCTCGTGAATGCCCGAGGTGCTGATCCGGAAGCCGGCGGCGGCGAGCCCGCCGAGCACGGTGGGGCCGTGCCAGCCGACGGTGGCATGCGCGGCGACCCCCGGCGGTTTGTCGACCGCGACGATGTCGTCGTCGGCGTACAGGATCTCCATGCCCTCGATATCGACCGGGGTGTTCTCCACCGGCGCGGGCGCCTCGGGCAGGGTGACCTCGAGCCAGGCACCCGCGGTCAGCTTGTCGGACTTGGCGGCCCGCGCTCCGTCGAGTTCGACGCCGCCCTCCTCGGCGATCGCGGCGGCCGCCGTCCGGGACAACCCGAGCAGGCGCGCCAGCCCGGCGTCCACCCGCATGCCCGCCAGCCCCTCGGGAACCGGCATCGATCGCGTCGTCATCCGTTCTCGTCGCCGCCCTCCGGCGGGCGCGGCCCCACGGTGCCGTCGCCGCCGTCCGGCCGGCGCCGTCCGATGGTGTCGAAGTCGAACCCGAACAGCGACAACACCACCAGCAGGATCGCGCCGCCGACCACCGACGGGTCGGCCACGTTGAACACCGGCCACCACCCGATGGACAGGAAGTCCACGACGTGGCCGCGCAGCGGTCCGGGCGAGCGGAAGAAGCGGTCGACCAGGTTGCCCATCGCGCCGCCGAGGATCAGACCCAGCCCGAGCGCCCACCACGGCGACACCAGCCGCCGGCCCATCCAGATGATGCCGATGACGACCCCGGTGGCCACCAGGGTCAGCACCCAGGTGTAGCCGGTCGCCATCGAGAAGGCCGCCCCCGAGTTGCGCACCAGCGTCCACGTCACCGTGTCGCCGATGATCGACACCGGCTGACCCGGCGTCAACAGCTTGACCGCGAGCACCTTGGTGACGATGTCCAGGACGAGCACCACCCCGGCGACGGTGAAGAGCAGGCGCAGCCGGCGCGGCGCAGGCGTCGCCGCCGACTCCTCGCCGGTCGTGGGTTCGACCGGGCCCGACGATTCGTCTGTCACGCGTCCATCATCGCAAAGCGGTGATGGGCGAGAATCCCACCCATGGGTCGCCTGGTTGTCATCGCCACCGGAGGCACGATCTCGACGAGCGCCGACGCCGAGGGGGTGAAGCGCCCGACCCGGTCCGGCGCAGACCTGACCGCCGGCTTGGACGTCGAGGTCGTCGACGCGCTGACGGTGGACAGCTCGCAACTCACCCCGCCCGACTGGGACAGGATCGGCGCCGCGGTCGACGAGGCGGCCCGCGCCGGCGCGACCGGCATCGTCATCACCCACGGCACCGACACGATGGAAGAGACCGCGCTCTGGCTCGAGCTCACCTACGACGGCGCCGCACCCGTGGTGCTGACCGGCGCGCAGCGCAGCGCCGACGCGGCGGACGCCGACGGTCCGGCCAACCTGCGTGACGCGCTGACCGTCGCGGCCCGACCCGAGTCCCGCGGACGCGGTGTGGTCGTGAGCTTCGCCGGTGAGGTGTTCGGCGCCCTCGGCCTGAGCAAGGTCGCGACCACGGACCTGCAGAGCTTCACCGGGCATCGCGTCGACGGCGGAAAGACCCGCCCTTATCTCGGCGCCTTGCGCGCCGCGGACGCTCCGCGCGTCGACATCGTCGCCGCGTACCCGGGCGCGGACACCGTCGCACTCGATGCGTGCGTGGCCGCCGGCGCCCGGGGCGTCGTGCTGCAGGGGCTCGGCGCGGGCAACGCCGGCGCGGCCCTGATCGAGGGCGTCCGCCGGCACTGCCGCAGCGGGCTCGCCGTCGCGGTGTCCACCCGTGTCCCGGGCGGCGCGGTCAGCCCCGGTTACGGGCCCGGGCGCGCTCTGGTGGACGCGGGCGCGTTCGTGGCGCCCCGGCTGCGGCCGCCGCAGGCCCGGGTGCTGCTGATGGCGTCGCTGGCCGCGGCGGCCGACCCCGCACCGGTCTTCGCCCGCTGGGGTTGAGCGCTACGGGCTGTCCCGGCGGGCGAGCTGTTCGACGTACTCCGGCCAGTCCAGGCTGTCCACCGGGTTCGCGCGCGTGATGTCGGGGTCGTCGGCGCGAAACGTGCGCGCCGGTCCCGGTCCGCTGCTTCGGGTCTCGAACCGCACCGTCATCACCCCGTGACCGGCGCCCTGCAGCCACCCGTGCCCGAGGTCGCGGTGCGCGACGTCGTCGCCGACACGCCACGCCGGCGCGGCCGGGACAAGATCCGCAGCCAGTTGTGGCGCGCCGTCCCCGGCGACCTCTTCGGTGGCCATCAGCTCCAGGTCGGGGAACAACGACTCCTGCTGCACCTCCGAGAGACCCGAAAAGCCCACGCCGATAAGACGAATGGGCCCGATCTCCACCGGGTCGAGCAACAGCCGGCGCGCTGTTGCGATCAGGGTGCCCGCGTGGGTGGTGGCGTAAGGCAACGTAGCCGACCTTGTCAGGATGCTCATGTCGGATTTCTTGAGCTTGACGGTGACGGTGCGCGCCCCACGTCCGTCCTTGAGCAGCCGCCGGTGCGCGTGCTCGCCGATCGGCCCCGCGGCGTCGGCGAGCTGCGACATCGTGGTGAGGTCCTCGGGGAAGGTCGACTCCGCACTGATCTGTTTGGCCGGGGCGTTCTCGGCGACCGGCCGGTCGTCGACACCGCGCGCCAGCCGGTGCAGCGCGGGTCCCACGGTGGGGCCGAGGATGTTGCCCACCTCGGCGTCGGTGAGGGCGGCGAACTCGCCGACGGTCTCGATACCCAGCCGGTGCAGCTTCTCCTCGGCCACCGGCCCGATGCCCCAGAGCCGACGCACCGGCAGCCTGTCGAGCAGCGCCCGCTCCTCGTCGCGGGGCACCACCGTGATGCCGTTCGGTTTGGCCAGTCCCGACGCGATCTTGGCCAGCTGCTTGCCCGACCCGGCGCCCACAGAGGCGACCAGCCCGGTGGCCTCGGCCACCTCGGCTCGCAGTTCCTCGCAGAACGCGGCGACCTCGGCCGGCGCGGCGCCCACCAGCTCGGCCGGCTCGCCGAACGCCTCGTCGAACGACAGCTGTTCGAGCACAGGCACTTTGGCCCGCACGGTCTCGAACACCCGGCGGCTGGCCAGTCCGTAGACCACTCCGCGGGGAGGCAGCACGACGGCGGCGGCGCCGACCAGCCGGCGGGCCTGGTGCATCGGCATGGCCGAGCGGGCACCGAAAACCCGAGACTCGTAGCTGGCACCCGCGACCACCCCGCGCCCGCCCAGCCCGCCGACGAGCACAGGTCTGCCCCGTAGCGTGGGCCGGGTCAGCTGTTCCACGGAAGCGAAGAACGCATCCATGTCCAGGTGCAGGACCCATCGGGCGGCCACATCCGCCGATGCTAGGCGGTGCCGGATACCGTGGCGGTATGGCACACCCGAGTAGTGAGCCGGCCGACGTCGCGATCCGGGACGCATCGATCCGGCTCGGTCAGTTCCTGAAGCTGTCAGGGCTGATCGATTCGGGCGCCGACGCCAAGTCGGTGATCGCCGACGGCCTGGTCACCGTCAACGGCGACACCGAGCAGCGCCGCGGCAGGCAGCTGCATCCGGGTGACGTGGTGGCGTTCTCCGGTCGCAGCGCCCGCGTCAGCGCGGGGTGACCCTCGCCGGCCCACCGCCGCGCGGGCCGTCACGCTCTGCTGATCGCCACCCGCACGCCGTCGCCGATCTCGGTCGCGTCGGCGGGATCGCCGAACTCGAAACTGGTCGCCAGGATCTCACCCGCGATGAGATCGCGGTGGGTCCGGGCCCACTGCTCGTTCTCGGCCGGCACCGAGATCACCACCGAAATGCGGTCGGAGACGTCAAGTCCGGTGGACTTGCGCAGCTCCTGCAGCTCGCGGATCCGGTCCTTGGCCCAGCCCTCGGCTTCCAGCTCCGGGGTGATGGTGCCGTCGAGCACCACCAGCCCGGCTCCGTCGGCCAGCGCGGCGGTGAACTCGGGATCCGCGGCGACCAGCCTCGAGCTGTACTCCTCGGGCTGCAACACAGCCGGGCCCGCGGTGAGCGTGCCATCGTCGTTGACGACCGCCTCCCCCGCCTTGACCGCCTTGATCGCCGCTTGCACGTCCTTGCCCAGGCGCGGTCCGGCGACCCGGGCGTTGACGGTCAGCTCGAAGCGGCCGTGGCCGGCGATGTCATCGGTGAGTTCGACGGACTTCACGTTGAGCTCATCGGCGATGAGATCCCGGTAGGGTTCCAACCTCTTCGGATCCTGCACGGCCACAGTCAGTTTCAGCAGCGGCAGACGCACGCGCAGTTTCTTCGCCTTACGCAGCGACGACCCCGCGGAGGCGACCTCGCGCACCAGGTCCATGTCGGCGACCAGTTGCGGATCGGCGGGCACCGCGCCGGCTTCCGGCCAGTCGGTCAGGTGCACCGACCGTTCCCCGGTCAGGCCGCGCCAGATCACCTCGGTGATCAGCGGAAGCAGCGGCGCGGCCAACCGGCTCGTCACCTCGAGCACGGTGTGCAGCGTGTCGATGGCGTCGCGGTCCTCTTCCCAGAACCGCGAACGCGACCGTCGCACATACCAGTTCGTCAGCGCCTCGGTGAACTGCCGCAGCTGGTCACACGCCTGCGAGATGTCGCACACGTCAAGGGAGGCGGTCAGATCGTCGCGCAGCACCGCGAGCTTGGCCAGGATGTAGCGGTCCAGCACGTGCGTCGAGTCCGTGCGCCAGGTGCCCTTCTCCGGCGCGTAGAGCGCCAGGAACGAATATGCGTTCCACAGCGGGAGCAGTACCTGGCGGACACCGTCGCGGATGCCCTGTTCGGTGACGATAAGGTTGCCGCCCCGCAGGATCGGCGAGGCCATCAGGAACCAGCGCATGGCGTCGGAACCGTCGCGGTCGAACACCTCGGACACGTCCGGGTAGTTGCGCAGCGACTTGCTCATCTTCTGGCCGTCGTTGCCGAGCACGATGCCGTGCGACACGCTCGTGCGGAACGCCGGGCGGTCGAACAGCGCGGTGGCCAGGACGTGCAGCGTGTAGAACCAGCCGCGGGTCTGGCCGATGTACTCGACGATGAAGTCGCCGGGGAAATGCCCGACAACCCGCTTGTCAGGGTCGGCGGAATCGACTCCGTCGAACCAGTCCTGGTTCTCGAACGGGTAGTGCACCTGCCCGAAAGGCATCGACCCGGAGTCGAACCACACATCGAGCACATCCTCGATGCGCCTCATCGTCGACTTCCCGGTCGGATCGTCGGGGTTGGGCCGGGTCAGCTCGTCGATGAAGGGCCGGTGCAGGTTGTCCGGCCGGACCCCGAAATCACGCTCGAGCTCGTCGAGGCTGCCGTAGACATCGATTCGCGGATAGGCCGGATCGTCGGACTTCCACACCGGAATCGGCGTGCCCCAGTAGCGGTTCCGTGAGATCGACCAGTCGCGCGCGCCGGCCAGCCACTTGCCGAACTGCCCGTCCTTGACGTGTTCGGGATACCAGGTGATCTGCTGATTGAGCTCGACCATGCGCTCCCGGAACTGCGTCACCTTGATGAACCACGACGACACCGCGCGGTAGATCAGCGGGTTCCGGCAGCGCCAGCAGTGCGGGTAGGAGTGTTCGTAGGTGTCGTGGCGCAGCAGCACCGCACCGTTGACCGCCGCCGCCCCGGTGCCGTTCTTCAGGTCGCGGATGATCTGCGGGTTCGCGTCGAACACGTGTTGACCGGCGTAGTCGGGCACACTCGCGTCGAAGCGCCCCTTGGCGTCCACCGGCGTGACGGCCTCGATGCCGCCGGCCTGCGCTGTCGCCATGTCGTCTTCGCCGTATGCCGGCGACATGTGCACCAGACCGGTGCCGTCTTCGGTACTGACGAACTCTGCAGGCAGTACTCGAAAAGCGTTCGGCGAGTCCATGAAATACGGGAAGGGCGGCGCGTAGTGCACGTCGAGAAGCTCGCGGCCGTGGTACGTGGCGACGACGGTCGGCTCCTCGCCGAGTTCGCGTGCGTAGGCGCCGAGCCGTGCCTCGGCGAGTACGAATCGCTTGCCGTCGGACTCGACGACGACATAGGTGACGTCGGGATTGACCGCGACCGCCTGGTTGGACGGCAGCGTCCACGGCGTCGTCGTCCAGATCAGAAGGTAGGCGCCCGCGAGATCGCCCGACGTGATCCGGAACCCCACCGTGAGGGCCGGGTCCTGCCGATTCTGGTAGACGTCGTCGTCCATGCGCAGTTCGTGGCTGGACAGCGGCGTCTCGTCGTTCCAGCAGTACGGGAGCACCCGGTTGCCCTCGTAGGCCAGACCCTTGTCCCACAACTGCTTGAAGGCCCAGATCACCGATTCCATGAAACCGATGTCGAGGGTCTTGTAGTCGTTGTCGAAATCGACCCAGCGGGCCTGCCGGGTGACATAGGCCCGCCACTCGTCGGTGTACTTCAGCACCGACTCACGGCAGGCCTCGTTGAACTTCTCGATGCCCATCTCTTCGATCTGGGCCTTGTCGGTGATGCCGAGCTGGCGCTGTACCTCCAGCTCGGCGGGCAGACCGTGGGTATCCCACCCGAACCGGCGCTCCACCTTGTATCCGCGCATCGTCTGGTAGCGCGGCACGATGTCCTTGACGTAGCCGGTCAGCAGATGCCCGTAGTGCGGCAGCCCGTTGGCGAAGGGCGGGCCGTCGTAGAAGACGTACTCTGGGGCGCCGTCGCGGCGCGCGATGCTGGCCCGGAACGTGTCGTCGCTGTCCCAGTAGCTCAGCACCTCGGCTTCCAGCTCCGGAAACTTCGGGGCGCCGGCGGCGGGCTTCGGATATGCGGTCACGGACGTCGTGCTCCTCGTGCCATGTCGACTTCAGGCACGGGGACGAACGTCGCGCCGGTGCGCGAGCGCCGCGGTACCACCCCGCTTGCGCACCACCAAGGTGCGCCACTCAAGTCAGGGCGATGACGGGCCCACCCGTTCGGTTCTACTGGGCGTGAGCACTGCGGCTCCCGCTGTTCTTCCGAAGGCTCCCCGGTGATGACCGGATCGACGCCGATCGTCCCAGTTTAGCGGGCGCGTCTACAGCGGCGCCGCTGCGTCCGAGGTGATCTCGATGACGGCCAGCGGGAACTGCTCGGCCATCTCTTGGACGGAGTACTCGTCGAGGCGGGACTCGTCGTACCACCAGTCGATGTGCAGCAATCCGGAGACCCGCTGGACCCGGAGTTCCAGCGCGCGGGCGCTCGGCCCGTCGTCCGCACCGTCGGCGACGTTGAGCAGCACCTCGGACTGCGCCACCGGATGACCAGGCGCCGCCGCCAGCGCGCTGTGGGCGCCCTGCAGCATCTCGGTCGGAGCCATCGGCATCTGCGTCGCGCACAACATGGAGACCCGGTGGTTGAGCCGGCGATGACCGCCGGTGACGTCGACGGCGACGGACCCGTCACCGCGGGTGCGGCCCAAGGTGCGCGCGAGGGCGGCCAGCAAGATCTCCTCGACCTGCACGCCCAGCCATTCCGCCGCACCGTCGAGTTCCTCGGTCAGTTCGCTCGACGGCGTGGTGGCGAATTTGCGTGACCGAGCGGGCAGCACGTCGATCGCGGGGCGATCGAACACCTCCAGCGCTACCGGCGCGGAGTGGACGGGCCCTTGTTTGACCTCGTCCGAGATGTATGGAGCGACCATGTGGCTAACCGTACAGCGAATGTCCCAAATTTGGGAGACCGCTCCCAAAACTGTGACGGCCATGTCAATAAAGGGCGTGTTATCTATTTGCCGGGAGGGGCTGCCCAAACGAGGGATCGCACATTATGGTGGACAAATGCCCCGCACTGATGAGAACGGCAGACAGCTGAAAGCCCTGCTCGACTATCTCCTCGACGGAGAGATCGACGCCAAGGACATCATTGACGCGCTCGGCATCTCCAGCAGCACCTATTACCGGCGGATCAAAGAGGCCGACTACCCCTCGGCCGAGGAACTGCGACTGGTCGCCGACCGCTTCGCGCTTAGCTACCCCGACCTGCAGATTCAGTTCGGCCTGATGAGCCGGCAGGAGGTGTGGCAGTACATCGAGGCGACCGGCCCGGTCGGCCCAGCGGTGAGCACCCTGCCGGGGACCACCACCAAGGCGGAAACAACCCGCCGCACGCGACTCTCGGAACTGACACCGCGGATGGACGCTCCTCCCCTTTAGGCCTTTCAGCGCATACAATTTGCTGACAACGGCCCGCTCGAAAGCGATTCCCTATGGCTCTGGCATCACTCATCGCGATCACATTGATGTGCATCGCGTGGAGCTTGTGGATTCGCCGCGTCACCTGGTCGTGCCGCTGGGAGGTCGCCGCGACGCTCAACATTGCGCTGCAGGGCATGGCGGTGTTGTTGATGTCGCCCCTGGCCTCGGAGACCCTCGGCCCGCTGTTGTACTCCCTGACCGGGAAGTGGAACCTGGAGGACTATCTCGGCCACGATTGCTACATCGTCGCCGCGTCGGCAGTCGTCTACAACACTCTGGGCAGGCTGGAACAGGACCACGCCCTGCAGCAACGGTTCCGTCAGCACATCGAGCGTCCGGCGACGGTGTGCATCCCGCTTCTGCTGGCCGCGTTCTGGCTCGGTAACGGAGCCTCGGTCTACCGCCGGGACTTCTTCGACGTGCCCACCGACTTCTGGCTCAACGTGTACTGGCTGCTGCTCTGCGGCATGCTGATCTACCTGCTCGGCTACGGCATCCGAGCGCTCATGGTCCTGCGCACCGACCCGCGGTCCCGGCAGGTCGCCAACGTCTACCTGTTCGCGTCGGCGATGGGGATCGGCGCCTGCGTGGTGCGCATCACCACCGCGTTCGTCCCCCAGCTGCAGACCGTCCAGGGCACCACGCTGGTCTGGGTGTTCGCCTGCGCCTGCGGCGCTGGTTTCGCGTTGACGTCCGCCTACTCGTGGCGAATCAAGACCCGCTGGTTCACCACGGCGAACCGCTGAGCCCGGCGGTCATACCGCGGTGGAGGTGACCTCCGTGAACGGCGCGCCGTACTCGCGCACCGGGCGGTAGCCGTTCTTGCGGGCCAGCGCGGCCCCGCGACGGATCAGGGCCGCGGTGGTGACGAAGCCGGCCTGATCGCTGACGACCAGCGGAGTGAGCAGCCGGTTGTGTACGTAGCCGAAGGACAGCCCGGTCTGCGGATCGGCCCATCCCAGCGAGCCGCCGAGCCCGACATGACCGAACCCGGGCAGGATCCCGGGGAAGGGCAGACCGTGATAACCCAGGTGGAACGACAGCGGCATGATCATGCTGTGGTCAGGCCGCAGGCTCGTCCTGCCGATGAGCTTGGCCGCGGTCTCGCTGGACAGGTACTGGGTGCCGTCGATCCGTCCGCCGTTGGCGATCGCGCCGTACATGCGGGCCAGCGCCCGCGCGGTCGCGACACCGTTGGCGGCGGGAATCTCGCTGTCCAGCAGCGGGGTGTCTCCCTGCACCAGCGCTTTGACCCCGGGCAGGTACATCGCGCCGAACGCGGCCGAGAACGGCAACGCCGCGACGCGCGGAGCCACCAGGTTGAACACCGGATTCTGCAACCGCGTCTGCGGACCGATGATCTGGGCGGGTTGCGTGGGGGCCTGCACCGGCGGCCGGCCCAGATGGAGTCCGTCGGTGTTCAGCGGGGCGGCCACTTCGGTGCGGATCAGCTCCCGCATCCCTTTGCCGGTAACCGCACGGGCAAGTCCGGAAAGGAGCCAGCCGAACGTGAACGCGTGGTAGGCAGGCTTGCCGTGGAGCCAGCTTCGCGGCGCCGCGGCGAGCCTGTCCTCCATCCCGAGATGATCGAGCAGGTCGGCTTTGGCGACACCGTTGAGCTGAGACAGCCCCGCCCGGTGACGCAGGGCGTCGCGCACCGTGATCGTCGCCTTACCGTTTGCGCCGAACTCCCGCCAATACTCGGCGACGGGCGCGTCGTAGTCGATCAGGCCCCGGTCGTGCAGCCGATGGATGACAGTGGCCGCGACCCCTTTGGTCGCCGAGAACACCATCGGTGCGGTGTCGGCGGTCCAGCGCCGGGTGCCTTTGCGGTCGGCCCACCCGGTCCACACGTCCACCACCGGCTCGCCGTCGAGGTACACCGACAGCGCTCCGCCGCCGAGGCGGCGCCACGGAAAAAGCTGCGCGAACGCGCGCACAGCGCAGGAGAAATTGGGGTCGGCAGCGCCCTGTAGGCCGCGGGGCAGAGCCGCACCATGGCCGTGAGAGAGCGCCGCACCGCGCTCCGGGTTGTCTACGCCCGTCACGAGGGTAAATTTACCCCGGCACGCGGCAAACTAACGGGAGTTTACCTATTCGTTAGCCGGAGCTTTTCGGTGCCGGTTCGACCGCGTCGAGGATCTGCTGCGCGGCCAGCGCCGGGGTGAGCTCGCCGTCGCGAACCCGACGCTCGACCTCACCGCGGATCGCGCGCACCCCGGGACTCGACAGCACTCGGTCGAGCACGGTGTCACGGACCATCGACCATGTCCACTCCACCTGCTGGGTGCGCCGCCTGGCCTCGAACTGTCCGGCCCCGGTGAGCACGTCACGGTGTCTGAGAATCGTCTGCCAGAGCTCCGCGAGCCCGGCGCCGGTCAACGCGCTCATCGTCAGAACCGGTGGACGCCAGAGCGTTTCACGGGGATAGATCAGCCTGATGGCCCCGGCGAGTTCGCGCGCGGCGGCCTTGGCCTCGACGGCGTGCTCACCGTCGGCCTTGTTGACCACCACGATGTCGGCGAGCTCGAGCACCCCTTTCTTGATGCCCTGCAACTGGTCGCCGGTGCGCGCCAGCGTGAGGAAGACGAACGTGTCGACCATGTTGGCGACGGTCACCTCGGACTGCCCGACTCCAACCGTCTCGACCAGGATCACGTCGTAGCCGGCGGCTTCGAGCAGCACGATCGTCTCGCGCGTGGCCTTGGCAACCCCACCGAGGGTTCCCGACGTCGGTGAGGGCCGGATGTAGGCGTCCGGGTGCACCGCCAGCTTCGCCATCCGGGTCTTGTCACCGAGGATCGATCCCCCGGTCCGCGTCGAGGACGGGTCGACCGCAAGCACCGCCACCCGGTGCCCCTGCTCGATGAGGTGCATGCCGAGCGCTTCGATCGTCGTCGACTTGCCGACCCCGGGCACGCCTGTGATCCCCACGTGCAGCGCGCTGCCGGCTTCGGGCATGAGCTCCAGCAGCAGCTCCTGTGCCTTCTGCCGGTGGTCGGGGCGGGTCGACTCGACCAGCGTGATCGCCCTCGCCAGGGCCGAGCGGTCGCCGCTGCGCAGAGCGGTTGCGAGGTCGGCGAGCTCGTGGACCGGCTGATTCATCTAGCTCAAGCTGTACCCGAGTCGTTCGGCCAGCTTGTTCAGCAGCCCGATTGCGGCATCGGCGATGACGGTGCCGGGCGGGAAGATCGCGGTCGCGCCGGCGGCGTACAGCTCGTCGAAGTCACCCGGGGGGATGACCCCGCCGACGACGATCATGATGTCGGGCCGGCCCACCTCGGCCAGCGCGTCGCGCAGCGCAGGTACCAACGTGAGGTGACCGGCCGCCAGCGAGGACACCCCGACGACGTGGACATCATTGTCAGCCGCCTGTCGGGCGACCTCTTCAGGGGTGGAGAACAGCGAGCCGACGTCGACGTCGAAGCCGATGTCGGCGAACGCGGTCGCGATGACCTTCTGGCCGCGGTCGTGGCCGTCCTGACCCATCTTGGCGACCAGGATGCGGGGCCGGCGGCCGTCGGCCTCGGCGAACTTCTCGACGAGCTCGGTCGCGCTGCTCACGTTGCTCGCCATACCCACCTCGTCTCGATAAACCCCTGCGATGGTGCGGATCTCGGCTTGGTGCCGGCCGTACACCTTCTCCAGCGCATCCGAGATCTCGCCGACGGTGGCCTTGGCGCGCGCGGCGTTGATCGCCAGCGCCAGCAGGTTGTTGCCCAGGCCATCCACTCCGGCGGTACCGGTCGCCGCGGCGGCCCGGGTCAGCTCGGCCAGCGCGGATTGTGTCCCGCGCTCATCCCTTTCCGCGCGGAGTTTTTCCAGTTTCGCGATCTGCTCGGCCCGCACCCGGCTGTTCTCGACCTTGAGAACCTCGATCTCGTGGTCCTCGTCGACCTGGTAGCGGTTCACGCCGATCACGGTCTGCTGTCCGGAGTCGATGCGCGCCTGGGTGCGCGCGGCCGCCTCCTCGATGCGCAGCTTCGGGATGCCCTCGTTGATGGCCTGCGCCATACCGCCGTGCTCGGCGATCTCGCGGATGTGGCCGCGCGCCTTCTCCGCCAGCTGATAGGTCAGCCACTCGACGTAGTACGAACCGGCCCACGGGTCGATCGGGCGTGTGGTGCCCGACTCCTGCTGCAGCAGCAGCTGGGTGTTGCGGGCGATGCGGGCCGAGAAGTCGGTGGGCAGCGCGAGCGCCTCGTCGAGGGCGTTGGTGTGCAGGGATTGCGTGTGCCCCTGGGTGGCGGCCATCGCCTCCACGCAGGTGCGCGCCACGTTGTTGAACGCGTCCTGGGCGGTCAGCGACCAGCCGGAGGTCTGCGAATGGGTGCGCAGCGACAACGATTTGGAGCTCTTGGGGTCGAACTGCGACACCATCTCGCTCCACAGCAGCCGGCCGGCGCGCAGCTTGGCCACCTCCATGAAGAAGTTCATGCCGATGCCCCAGAAGAACGACAGCCGCGGCGCGAACTTGTCGATGTCCAGCCCGGCGTCCAGGCCGGCCTTGATGTACTCCACACCGTCGGCCAGCGTGTAACCGAGCTCCAGATCGGCCGTCGCGCCCGCCTCCTGGATGTGGTAGCCGGAGATCGAAATGCTGTTGAACTTCGGCATTTTCGCGCTGGTGTAACCGAAGATGTCGGAGATGATCCGCATCGACGGCTTCGGCGGATAGATGTAGGTGTTGCGGACCATGAACTCTTTGAGGATGTCGTTCTGGATGGTCCCGGCGAGCTTCTCCGGCGGCACACCCTGCTCCTCGGCGGCCACCACGTACAGCGCGAGGATGGGCAGCACGGCTCCGTTCATGGTCATCGACACCGACACCGAGGACAGGTCGATACCGTCGAAGAGCTGGCGCATGTCGAGGATCGAGTCGATCGCCACGCCCGCCATGCCGACGTCGCCGGCGACGCGCGGGTGATCGGAGTCGTAACCGCGGTGGGTGGCGAGGTCGAACGCCACCGACAAACCCTTCTGTCCCGCGGCCAGGTTGCGCCGGTAGAACGCGTTGGACTCCGCGGCCGTCGAGAACCCGGCGTACTGGCGGATGGTCCAGGGCTGGTTGACGTACATCGTCGGATACGGGCCGCGCACGAACGGCGGTTCGCCGGGCAGGCTGTGCAGCGGGTAACCCGCCTCGACGATCGAGTCACGGTCGGCGCCGATGTAGACGGGCTTGACGTCGATGCCCTCCGGGGTGGACCAGTCCAACTGGTCGGCGGTGTACCCGTGTGCGGCCGCGGCCGCGGACACCTGGCCGTCGACGTCCGACGGGGTCGGCGAGCTCACCGTGGTGTCCCCCTGCAGCGGGACGTCGGCGAAGCTCTGGATGCTGTTCGCCCCGGCAGCGCCGGCCTGCTCGCCGGCGACATCGTGCACGGTCATGTCATGCCCCCAATCGGGTCAGCAGGTCCGACAGAGCGCTCACCGCGTCGATCTTCGCGGTGAGGTAGCCGTCGGGCTTCGAATCGGCTTCGGCGACCGCCTTTTCCGGTCCCGCCAGCAGGACGTGTGCCACCCCGGCGGCGCGCGCAGCGTCGACGACGGCCGACACCTCACCGGCGTAGCGGGCGTCGGTGCCGCAGATCACCGCGATCTGGGTGACACCGGCCTCCGTGACCGCGGCTCCGACGGCAGCGGCGTCCAGGGGGCCGGGGTTGACGGCCTCGATCCCGCCGGAGGCCAGCAGGTTCGCGGTGAAGGTGGTGCGGATGTTGTGCTCGGCCAACGGCCCCAGGGGCAGCAGCATCGCCTTCGGCCGGGCACCGGTCTTCTCCAGATGGGCGTCCGAACGGTGCCGCAGCGCCTCGAAGGCCGCCGCATAGCGCTGCACGTTCGGGAGTGGATCCCCTTGGGGCAGCGGCACTTCGTCCAGATTGGGGAATTCGTTGACACCGGTGACGGCGGTGCGCCGGTGCGCGATGTCGTCGGCGCGCCGCTCGGCGACCTCGGCGATGCGGGCGCTGATGTGCTCGCGCGCCGCCTCGAATCCGCCGCGGGCCTCGATCTCCTGGAAGTTCTGCCAAGCCTGCTCGGCGAGGCTGCGCGTGAGGTCCTCGATGAACCAGGAGCCGCCCGCCGGGTCGAGCACCTGCCCCAGGTGGGATTCCTCGAGGAGCAGCAGCTGGGTGTTGCGGGCGATACGGCGCGCGAAACTGCGTGCCGTACCGGGGAATCCACCATCGATCGCGACGTCGAAGGGGTGCACCACGAGCGTGTCGGCGCCCCCGACTCCCGCGGCGAACGCGGCCACGGTGGTGCGCAGCATGTTCACCCACGGGTCCCGCGCGGTCATCATCGGCAGCGACGTGGTGGCGTGCAGGGTGGCCGCCCCGGCTTCGGGTTCGCCGACCACCTCTGCGACGCGGGCCCAGACTTGGCGCGCAGCACGTAGTTTCGCGATGGTCATGAACTGGTCGTCGTCGGCGGCGACACGGAAGCTGATCTGTCCGAGCGCCTGCGCCGTCGACAGCCCGGCGTCGGTCAACAGCCGCAGGTAGGCGACGCCCGCGGCGACGGAGGCACCGAGTTCCCAGGAGGCGTTGGCGCCGGCGTTGTGCAAAGCCGGACCGTCGACGGTGACCGCCCGCACGTGCGTGTCGTACTCCAGCGCCTTCCGGGCGATCGCCACGACGTCGGCGGCCTCGGGCGCCGGGCGGCCGGCCAGCGGCGCCGTCAGCGGGTCCGCGCCGAGATCGATCGACAGCCGCGAACGCTGGTCCCCGTCGAGGCCGGTGAGCAGCGCCAGCAGCGCATCGGCGGCGGCGCGGAAGGCCGACCCGTCGCCGGCGACCTCCACCAGAACCGGCACCAGGTCCAGGTAGACCCCGTCGAGCAACCGCTCCAGGTCCCCAGGCGCCACCGCGCCGGCGGTGTCACCGACCCGCAGCACCAGCGCGCTGACACCTTCGGTCAGCGCCAGCAGGATGGCGCCGTTGGCCTCGGCGACGCTTCCGGCTTCGGCCGGGAACGCCTCGGCGACCTTCCACCCGGACTTGGTGTCCCGCAGGGCGTCGCCGCCGCGCACGAACGGCCACCGGCCCGGCAGGGCGGGCTCGGCACGTTCGTCGGCAGCGGTGTAGAGCGGCTTGATCGGGAATCCGTCGTAGGTGGCCGAATCGAGCAGACGCTCGGGCTCGGCCGGCAGGTCGGCGGGATCCCGCTTCAAAGACTTCGCCAGAACGCCCGCCACAGCGGAGCGCCACCGGTCCAGATCGGCGTCGATTACTCCACCGGCAGCGCCGGCGCTGGGTTTCTGCACAGCCATCAGGCTAAATGATGGCCATCACACCAGCGTGCGCCGGTGGCGCACGGCACCGGAGCGGTCGCCGATCGCATCAGCTACGCCCCCGTACTCTTGGTAAGCGTGAAATCCGTAGTCAGCACGCTTCGTACCGTCGGTGCCACGGTCGTCGCCACGCTGAAGACGGCACCGCGGGGACAGCTCGCCGCGGTCCTGGGCGGGATTGTGATTCTCGTCGCAGTTGCGCTGTTCGTGCCGCTACCGACCGCGCTGCAGCTGCGGGACTGGGCCACCTCGGTCGGAGCGTGGTTCCCGCTGGCGTTCTTCGCCGCGCACGTCGTGGTCACGGTGTTCCCGTTTCCGCGTACCGCGTTCACACTCGCCGCCGGACTGTTGTTCGGCCCGGTGCTGGGCATCCCGATCGCAGTGGCCGCGAGCACGCTCAGCGCGGTCATCGCGCTGCTGCTGGTCCGCACCGTGGGCTGGCAGGTCAGCCGATGGGTGTCACATCCCCGCGTCGACGCCGTCGACCGGCGGCTGCGGGAGCGGGGCTGGCCCGTCGTACTCGCCACCAGGATGATTCCGGCCGTGCCGTTCTCGGTGCTCAACTACGCCGCGGGGGCGTCATCGGTGCGGGTGGTGCCTTACACGCTGGCCACCTTGGCCGGCGTGCTGCCGGGCACATCGGCCATCGTGATCTTCGGCGACGCGCTGACCGGACGGGTCAGCCCGCTGCTGCTGGTGGTGTCGGTCTGCACCGCGGCGCTCGGCGTGGCCGGTCTGATCTACGAGATCAGGACCCACCGGCGCAGCCAGACACCGATCACGGCGTCCTGACGTCCGGCCCTTTCACCGTCATCGCTCCGAACATCGCGAGCAGCGACGACGCCGCGACCAGACCCGGGCTCCAGTCCCTGGCCCGGACGTGGGAGCCGACCGCGAGCGTGAAGTAGACCGTGAGCATGAACGTGGTCAGCCGGGCCAGCGCCGGCCAGCGGAACACCGACAGCAACCCCACCGCACTGGCGGCCTTCACCACCGGAATCAACGGGCGCAGTTCCTCGGGCAGGCCGACGTCGTCGAACGCCTTCTTGACCGGCGCGATCGGGCCGACACACGCCGCCGCGTCGGCGGCCTGCACCGCGGCGAGCACGACGTAGGTGCGCGGCGAGGTCAGCGCGCTCACTGCTCCGGCGCCCCGTGCCGCGGCGCAGCCAACTGGCCGGGCGCCTCCGGAGCCGACAGAAGTCCGGGCCCCTGGACCGGGGTGCGCGCCTCGGCCTCGGCCTTGGCCACGGCCTGCGCGATCGCGGGATCGGTCTCGGTGTTGAACCAGTCGGCGACTTCCTCGTCGTCGGACTTCGGCGCCGTGTCGTCGGCCGGCGACGGCGTGTAGCGGAACACCCCGTCGGACCCCGGCGCGCCCAGCAGCTTGGTGAATCCCTGTAGGGCCGAACCGAAGTCGCTCGGCACCAGCCACACCTTGTTGGCCTCGCCCTTGGCCATCTCCGGCAGAGTCTGCAGGTACTGGTAAGCGAGCAACTCCGGTGTCGGCCTGCCGGCCTTGATCGCCGCGAACGTCTTCTCGATGGCCTTGGCCTGCCCCTGCGCCTGCAGGTACGAGGCGGCCCGCTCGCCCTGGGCGCGCAGCATCCGGGACTGTCGATCGGCCTCAGCGGCCAGGATCGCGGCCTGCTTGGCGCCCTCGGCGGCGAGGATCTGCGCCTGCTTCTGGCCTTCGGCCTGCTTGATCGCCGCTTCCCGGCTGCCCTCGGCGGTCAGGATCATCGCGCGTTTCTCGCGGTCTGCGCGCATCTGCTTCTCCATCGAGTCCTGGATCGACGGCGGCGGATCGATGCTGCGCAGCTCGACGCGGGCCACCCGCAGTCCCCACCGGTTGGTGGCCTCGTCGAGCACACCGCGCAGCTGCCCGTTGATCGAGTCGCGCGACGTCAGGGTCTGCTCCAGCGTCATGCCGCCCACGACGTTGCGCAGCGTGGTGGTGGTGAGCTGCTCGACTCCGACGATGTAGTTGCTGATCTGGTAGACCGCGGCCTGCGGATTGGTCACCTGGAAGTACACGACGGTGTCGATGTTCACCGTGAGGTTGTCCTCGGTGATCACCGGCTGCGGCGGGAACGACACCACCCGCTCGCGCAGGTCGACCCGGGCGCGGATCTTGTCGATGAACGGCACCAACAGCGTCAGCTGCCCGGACACCGTCTTGCTGTAACGCCCGAGGCGCTCGATCACGGCCGCCTCGGCCTGCGGGATCAACGCGACCGATTTCGCGACGACCACCGCCGCGAAGACGACGAGCACGGCCAGCAGAATCAGTCCTGCGATAGCGCCATCCACGTGGAACTCCTTCCCTAGACGATCTTGGAGACGACTGCGGTGGCGCCGTCGATGTGCACGACGGTCACGTGATCGCCGGGTTCGTAGACGTCGTCCTGGTTGTACGGCCGGGCCGTCCACACCTCGCCCTCGAGCTTCACCTGACCCTCGTGCTGGGCGACGCGGTCGAGCACCAGCGCGCTCTTGCCCTCCAGCGCCCTCACCGGCTCGGGCAGACCCTTGCCGGACGCCAGACGGCGACGCAGCGCCGGGCGCACCCCGACCAGCAACAGCACCGACACGATCAGGAACACCAGGCCGTCGGCCCAGACCGGCCAGTCGAGCAGGAAGCTGGACCCGGCCGCGGCCAGAGCGCCACCGCTGAGCATGAGCAGGAACATGTCGCCGGTGAGCGCCTCGGCGCCGGCGAGCGCCAGTGCTGCGATCAGCCAGATCAGCGGGACAGGCATGACGCCAGCCTAACGCGGCAACCTACCGGATCAGCGGCTAACAACTACACTGCAGCCATCATGTGGTGCCCCAGTGTTTCACTCTCGGTATGGGCCAACGCCTGGTTGGCAGGCGCGGCGGCGCCCGACGATGTCCTTGACGCGTTATCCCAGTGGACGCCAAAGCATTCGGTCACGGCCTACGATTCGGTGGCCGCCGAACGCACGGGGCTGTCGTGGCCCGATCTCGATGACGCCGCCTCGATGTCGTTGCTGCAGACGATCCGCACCGCCGCCGGCCGCAGCGATGCGCAACCGACGATCGCGTTGACGCTGCCCGTTCCCGGCGACGTGCGCGGCCTGCCGCCGGGGACGCAGTTCGGTCGCGACGCCATCGCCGCCGGCGAGGCGGTGACGGTCAACGGGATCGACGGAGCGATCGGGCTGGTGCCCGACTTCGAATACCAGGACAGCTTTCCCGATGATCCCGACGACGATTTCGAGTTCGATGCGGAACTGAGCGGGCTGTCGTGGACGGTGTACTCGTTCTCGTCGGCGCCGCCCGCGGGTCATTTCGATCTCGGCGAGGCCGAGTATCAGTTGCGTGACGCGGTGCGCTCAGCCGCCGACGCGCTGGGCGCGCTGCGCGCCGGCGCCCCGGGCGGCGAGGTCGCCGATCCGCGCCGGCTTGTCGAGCAGGTCCTCGACGCCACGCGCATGCACCGCATCCCCGACCACGCCCCCACCCGGGCGGTGCGGGTGCTGGAGAACGCCGCGCACATCGACGCCATCATCACCGTCAGTTCCGGACTGATCCCGATCGGACTGCAGAGTTCGTCCGAGGTTCAGCTGGCCAGCGACGCGCTGCGGCCGCTGGCCACCGTGGTGCGCTCGGCCCGGTTGGCCGCGGTGGACGCGGTGCTGCACTCCGCCTGGCGGCCCTGACACACCGCCCCTCAGGCGCACATCTGGGCCGGCGCGCCCACCCTGTTGGCCAATCCTGCTGTGCTGCAGCGAGAACGGAAGACACCTTCGACGCGCACCTGCGCCGACCGGCCGGACCTCACGGCAGTCCGCACCCCACGGTGATGTCTTTGTGACGCGATCCTGTCAATGAGTTCACACCGGGGTCACAGCGGCCGGTGATGCTGGTTCGCGGCAGAAACGCCTCTGGTGTCACCGATGACGCGGGCACCGGCAGTCCGGGCCACGGCCCTCGCGGGCCGGCCGCCGCACAGAATTCAAGGAGAGCGACGTCATGTCCTACGTGGACCCGCCGCAGTTCGTCATCAAGATGATCGACGCCGGCGAGAACAAGGCCTTCATGTCGACCCGGGACACGGTGATCCGCGCGTACATGGCCGGCGCGATTCTCGCTCTGGCCGCCGCGTTCGCCGTCACCATCACCGTGCAGACGGGCAACGCGCTGCTCGGCGCGGTGCTGTTCCCGGTCGGCTTCTGCCTGCTGTACCTGATGGGGTTCGACCTCCTCACCGGGGTCTTCACGCTGGTGCCGCTCGCGTTGCTCGACAAGCGGCGGGGCGTCACGGTCGGCTCGATGCTGCGCAACTGGGGTCTGGTCTTCCTCGGCAACTTCCTGGGGGCCCTGACCGTCGCGGTGATGATCGCCGTCACACTGACCTATGGATTCACCGTGGATCCCAACGAGGTCGGCCAGCGACTCGGTGAGATCGGGTCCAGCCGCACGGTCGGCTACGCCGACCACGGTGCCGCAGGCATGCTGACGCTGTTCATACGCGGGGTGCTGTGCAACTGGATGGTGTCGACCGGAGTCGTCGCGGCGATGATGTCGACGTCGGTGTCCGGCAAGGTCATCACGATGTGGATGCCGATCATGCTGTTCTTCTACATGGGTTTCGAGCACTCGGTGGTGAACATGTTCCTCTTCCCGTCGGGACTGATGCTCGGCGGCGACTTCTCCGTCGCCGACTACCTGATCTGGAACGAGATCCCCACCGTCGTCGGCAATCTCGTGGGAGGCCTCGCGTTCGTCGGGCTCACGCTGTATGCCACCCACGCCCGCACCGGCGGGGAATGGAACCGGCCCGCCGGCGCAGCGGACTTCGACATCCCGGTCAAGGCCAACGCATGACCCGCGATGACGTCACCGCCGCGATCGTGGCGGCCCGGGCGGCCAAGGGCCTGACCTGGCAGCAGCTCGCCGACGCGATCGACAGACCGGTGGTGTGGACCATCGCGGCGCTGCTGGGTCAGCACCCGGTGCCGGAGCGGTCCGGAAAGCTCCTCGCCGACATCCTCGGGCTGGACGAGTCGGCAGTCCCGGTGCTGGCTGCGGTGCCGATGCGGGGCGGGCTGCCGTCCGCGGTACCGACCGACCCGACCATCTACCGGTTCTACGAGGCGCTGCAGGTCTATGGCGGCGCGATCAAGGAGCTCATCGGTGAGCAGTTCGGCGACGGAATCATGAGCGCGATCAACTTCAGCGTCGAGGTCGAGCGCAAGACCCATCCCGACGGTGACCGGGTGGTGGTCACGTTCGACGGCAAGTTCCTGCCGTACGCGTGGACAGCCACCGACGGCTCCGAGCGGCGATGAAAGACTGCCCTGCGGGGCGGCTCAGGCCGAACAGTCAGGCGTACACAGCGCGCCGTTGACGCTGCTGCCGTAACCCGGCACCAGTCCCCCACCGACTCTCTGCGCCGGAAGGCCAAGGCGTACTTCGTCGATCAGGTCGACCACGAGTTGCGCGAAGCGGGGCTGGGCGTTGGGTGTCGACGCCCGCGCGAACGCGACGCCGGCCTCGGCGGCCTGTTCGGCGAGCTCGTTGTCCAGGTCCCAGACCACCTCGATGTGGTCGGCGACGAAACCGACCGGGCAGACGATCACCGCCGCGACACCGTCGGCCGCCAGCGCCTTCAGGTGATCGCCGACGTCGGGCTCCAGCCACGGCACCTGGGGCGGACCCGACCGCGACTGCCATACCTGGTCGTACTCCGGGAATCCGGCGGCGGCTGCCACCAACGCTGCGGTGTGGCCCACCTGACGCTCGTAAAGGTCGGGCCCGCAACGCGATGCCGCCCGCAGCGGGATCGAGTGCGCGGTGAACACCAGACGAGCCTGGTCGCGCACCTGGGCGGGCAGGGTCGCCGCGGCGGCCCTGATGGAGTCGGCGAACATCTCGATCAACAGCGGATGGTCGAAGTACTGACGCAGCTTGACGAGCTCAGGCGCCTCGGGCCCGGCAGCGGCACGGCCGCGGGCGATGTCCTCCTGGTACTGGGTACACCCCGAATAGCCGCCCCACGCCGACGTCGAGAACACCGCAGCACGACGAATACCGTTGTCCCGCATCGCAGCAACAGCGTCTTCGACGTACGGTTCCCAGTTGCGGTTACCGAAGTAGACCGGCAGTGCCACGCCGCGCCGCGCGAGTTCGGCCTCGATCGCCGTGATCAGGTCCCGGTTGATGCCGTTGATCGGCGAGACCCCACCGAAGTGCAGGTAGTGCTCGGCGACCGATTCCAGCCGCTCCCGCGGGATGCCGCGCCCGCGGGTCACGTTCTCCAGGAACGGCATCACCTGCTCGGGGCCCTCGGGTCCCCCGAACGACAACAGCAGCAGGGCGTCAAACGTCACGGGATGTCACAGCAACTGGGTGCTGGCGCCGCCGTCGGCGAAGATGACCGTCCCGGTGGTGGCCGGGAGCCAGTCGGACAGCAATGCGCACACCGTCTTGGCCACCGGTGTCGGGTCCTTCATGTTCCAGCCCAGCGGCGCGCGCTGATCCCAGCCCTCCTCGAGCAGCTGCATCTGGGCGCCGGCTTCCTCGCCGAGCGCACCTCCGACGATGGCGCTCATCGCCAGCGTCCGGATCGGTCCTGCAGCAACGAGATTGGACCGCACACCGACCTTGCCGGCTTCCCGGGCGACGAACCGGTTGACCGACTCCAGAGCGCTCTTGGCGACGGTCATCCAGTTGTAAGCAGGCATCGCGCGCGTCGGGTCGAAGTCCATGCCCACGATGCCGCCGCCGGAGTTCATGATCGGCAGCACCGCCTTGGCCAGCGACGCGTACGAGTAGGCCGAGATGTGGATGCCCTTGGCGACATCCTCGTAGGGGGCGTCGAAGAACGGGTTGATGCCCATGCCGGTCTGCGGCATGAAGCCGATGGAGTGCACCACCCCGTCGAGCTTGTTGCCGTCGCCGATCTCGGCGGTGACCCGGTCGGCGAGCGTGTCCAGGTGCTCGGAGTTCTGTACGTCGAGTTCGATCAGCGGCGCAGGCTTGGGCAGGCGGTCGGCGATGCGACGGATCAGTTTCATCCGGTCGAAGCCGGTCAGCACCAGTTCGGCGCCGGCCTCCTGGGCGACCTTGGCGATGTAGAACGCGATCGAGGAGTCGGTGATGATCCCCGTGACGAGGATGCGCTTGCCTTCGAGAAACCCTGTCATCGTGAAAAGTCCTTATCTCTTCTGATGCGCTGTGCCGTCGGGGCTGGTGACCCTGTTGTCACGGTCGCGCTAATGGCCCATTCCCATGCCGCCGTCGACGGGGATCACCGCGCCGGCGATGTAACTCGCGTCCTCAGACGCCAGGAAGCTGACCACGCCGGCGACCTCGGCGGCGGTGCCGACGCGCTTGGCCGGGATGAAATCCAGCGCGCCCTTCTGGATGCGTTCGTCGAGCGCGCGGGTCATCTCGGTGTCGATGTAACCGGGTGCCACCACGTTCGCGGTGACGTTGGCCTTCGACAGCTCGCGTGAGATCGAACGCGCCATGCCGATCAGGCCGGCCTTGGACGCCGCGTAGTTCGCCTGGTTGCCGATGCCCCACATGCCCGACACCGACCCGACGTAGATGATCCGGCCAAACCGCTTGCGCTGCATGGTCCGCGATGCCCGCTGGGTGACCCGGAACGCACCGGTGAGGTTGGCGTCGATGACGTCGGTGAACCTGGCCTCGGTCATCCGCATCAGGAACGCGTCCTTGGAGATGCCGGCGTTGGACACCAGCACCTCGACCGGACCCTGGTGTTCCTCGACCGCGGTGAACGCGCGGTCGACGGCGTCGTTGTCGGTGACGTCGCACTCGACACCGAACAGGCCCTCCGGCGCGCCGGATCCGCGGTGGGTGACGGCGACCTTGTGGCCGTCGGCGGCCAGCCGCTGGGCGATCGCCAGGCCGATGCCGCGGTTACCGCCGGTCACCAGCACAGAACGCGACACGAACGTGGGACGGCCGCCCGTGGAGTGCGCTTCGGTGTCGGCGGGGTTCTCAGCGACAGTCATGTTCGTCAACTTAGCCGTTGCCCACCATTCTTAAGAAATCGCCTTACTCAGTTCGGCAGCCGCCGATTGATCAGCAGCGCTCCCAGCGCGGCCAGCGCCAGCAGCAGTGAGCCGACCCGCAACCAGCCCACGCTGGCGTCGCCCTTGATGGTCTCGTAACCGATTTGCTCCTGCAGGTTGGTGAAGACCTGTTTGAGCTGCTCCAGGCTGGACGCGGTGAACGCGTCCCCTCCGGAGAGGTCGGCGATCTTCTTGAGCATCTCGTCGTCGACGGGCACCGGCTGGCGTTGGTCGTTGATCTCGACGTACCCGTAGGGTGTGCCGAACGACACCGTGGAGATCGGCACGCCCTGGTCCTTGGCGGTGCGCGCCGCGGTGTAGGCGCCCTTGGGGTTGTCCGGGTTGGACGGCACGGTCTCCTTGCCGTCGGACATCAACACGATGCGCGCCGGCGGCGGTTCGTCACCGCCACCGATGACCGCGCCGACGGTGGCCACGGCCTGCAGTGCGGTGAAGATGCCCTCGCCGGTGGCGGTGCGGTCGGCCAGCTGCAGCTTGTCGATCGCGGTCTTGGTCGCCTCCCGGTTGGTGGTCGGCGACACCAGCACCGTCGCGGTACCAGCGTAGGCGATCAACCCGAGGTTGATGCCGGGGGTCAGCTGGTCGGCGAACTGTTTGGCGGCCTCCTGCGCGGCGACGAGCCGGTTGGGGGCGACGTCGGTGGCACGCATCGACTGGGACACGTCGACGACGAGCATCACCACGGCCCGGTTGCGCGGGATGCGCACGTCGTGCGTCGGGCCCGTCATGGCGATGGTGAACGACACCAGCGACAGGAAGATCAGCACCGCGGGAAGGTGGCGCAGGCGGCTGGGCCGCTTCGGGGCCACGCTCTCCAGCAGCTCCATGTTCGCAAAGCGCAGCATCCGCTTCTGGCGGGACAGCTGCACGATCACGTAAAGAGCGATCAGCCCGAGGACGACAATGAAGAAGAGAAAAAACCAGGGGTGTTCGAAACCCGACAGCGACATCGGTCCGAGCAACGGCAAAGTCATACGGCACTTGTCATTTCGTGTTTATCAGTCATCGTCATCAGCAATGGTGGGCCTCATCACCGCGCGGCGAGGGCGCCGCGGCGCCGACTCGCCACGAAGCGGACCACGTCGGCGATCCAGTCCCGGTCGGTGCGCAGGGTCAGCAGCGGCGCGTCGCAACGGCGCAGGGTGCGCGCGACATCGGCCCGGTGCGCGGCAGCGGCCTTGGCGAAGTCGGTGCGCAACTGCTCGTCGATGGTGAACTCGCGGGTCCGGCCGGTCTCGGTGTCCTGCAGCACGACATCACCGACGTCGGGCAGTTCGATGTCGCGCGGGTCGAGGATCTCGATACCGAGCACCTCGTGCCGGCCGGCGACGGCGCGCAGCGGACGCATCCAGTTGATCGGGCCGAGGAAGTCGCTGATGATCACCGCCATGCCGCGGCGCCGTTCCGGTCTGCGCAGCGCGTCGATAGCCGCGGCCAGGTCCCCGCGCACGCCCACCGGCGCGCGCGGCGTGGTGGCGATCGCCCGCAACAACTCCTGCTCGTGCATCCGACCCGACAGTGCGGGCACGCGGCGCATCGTCTCGCCGTTGGAGATGATCGCGCCGATCCGGTTGCCGCCACCGCTGTTGAGGAACGCGATCGACGCCGCCGCGGCGACGGCCAGGTCACGCTTCTCGCAGTTGGCCGTGCCGAAGTCCAGGCTGGCCGAGACATCGACCACCAGCCAGGTCTCCAGTTCCCGGTCGGCGATCATCTGCCGCACGTGCGGATGGGTGGTCCGTGCGGTCACCGACCAATCCATCCGTCGGACGTCGTCGCCGGGCTGGTAGACCCGCGACTCCCCCGGTTCGGATCCCGGGCCCGGGAGCAGCCCGAGGTGGTCACCGTGCAGCACGCCGTCGAGCTTGCGGCGCACCGTCAGCTCGAGCTTGCGCAGCGCCGCCGTCAGCGCAGGGTCCCGGATCTCCCCGCGCTGCATCGACGGCAGGTCGACAGACCGGCTTGAGCGTGTCACCAGGTCAGCGACCGCTCGCCGCGCCGGCCGCGGCCGGCACTACGGGCGGCACCGAATGACCTTGCTGCGGAATGGCATTGACCTGTGGCAACGCGACCGTCTGCATGATGCGGTTGACCACCGTCTCGGCGGAGATCTCGTCGGCCAGCGCGTCGTAGGTGAGCACCAGGCGGTGCCGCAGCACGTCCGGGATGATCTCCACGACGTCCTGCGGGATCACGTAGTCGCGGCCGCGCACCAGGGCCAGCGCCCGGGACGCCGCGATGATGCCCAGCGAAGCACGCGGGGAGGCGCCGTAGGCGATCCACGCCTTGGCGTCGGGCATGCCGAACTTCTCGGGCTCGCGGGTCGCGGTGACGATGCGGACCACGTAGTCGACGAGCGCGTGGTGGACGAAGTTGTTGGCAGCGACCTCTTGGAGGCGCAGCAGATCGCCGGTGTTGAGGATCGCCTTGGGCTCCGGCGGCTTGACACCCATCCGGTAGATGATCTCGCGCTCTTCCTCGGGCGACGGATAGTCGACGTTCAACTTGAACAGGAAGCGGTCGCGCTGCGCTTCCGGAAGCTGGTAGACGCCCTCTTGCTCGATCGGGTTCTGGGTGGCCATCACCAGGAACGGGCTGGGCAGCGGGAAGGTCTTGCCGCCGATGGAGATCTTGCGCTCGGCCATCACCTCCAGCAGTGCCGACTGCACCTTGGCCGGCGCACGGTTGATCTCGTCGGCGAGCAGGAAGTTGACCACCACGGGGCCGAGTTCGATGTCGAACTCCTCTTTGCCCTGCCGGTAGATGCGGGTACCGACGATGTCGGTGGGCACCAGGTCGGGGGTGAACTGGATACGGGCGAACGTTCCGCCGACGACCTTGGCGAAGGTCTCGACGGCCAGCGTCTTGGCCACCCCGGGCACACCTTCGAGCAGGACGTGCCCCTTGGCGAGCAGGCCGACCAGCATCCGCTCGACGAGCTGATCCTGTCCGACAATGATGCGCTTGACCTCGAAGATCGCCCTTTCCAGCGTGTGCACCTCGTTCTGCAGGCCACCGTTGGACTGCGCCGCGCCCGACGACGGACCCGCGGCGTGCGCACCGGAGGAGTAGCCCTGAGTCGGGGCCGGTCCGGGAAATCCTCCAGCGCCCTGCGGCGGTCCACTCGGTGAGGTCATCAAACATTCCTTCCACATGCGCCGTACATGCTGGTTCATCGCGGCTTCATCGCGGCACCGGCCGGTCATGGCCGTGCGCTCGCCGTCAACTATTCCAGGCGTGCGCAGATCCGTCGACGTCGCCCGGGTTGCTCAGCTTTAACTCAGGCCACACTCAGGATTCGATGATGCGCTGCACCGTCGGCTGCAGGCCCGCCATCCGGACCGAGCTGACGACCACCTTGTCGGCGGTGCCTCCGGACTCCAGCATCTTGCCGTTGCCGAGATAGATGGCGACGTGCTGGCTGCCGCCGGGACCCCAGAACAAGAGGTCTCCACGCTTGGCTTGCTGGATCGGGACGCGGCGACCGGTGTTGAACTGATCGCCCGAATACTTCGGGATCAGCACGCCGACGCCGGCGAAGGAGTATTGGGTGAAGCCGGAGCAGTCGAACCCGACGGTGTTGGCGCCGCGCTCCACGCCGGTGCTGGGGCCCGTCGGCTTGCCGCCGCCCCACGAGTAGGGGGTGCCGAGCTGGGAGGCGCCGCGCTTGATGACGTACTCGACGGCGGCGGCACCTCGCACGCTGCCGGGTGCGACGCTGGGCGCGTCGGGGGGCACCAGACCGAGGCTCTGCAGGAACTTGCGACCCATGCCCATGGTGGCCTGGGTGGCCTGCGCGGTGACGGCCAGCGACGCATTCGCAATCGCCAGAGCATCACCTGGCGCCCCGGCGCTGGGCCGCATCGGAAGAAGCGGATCCCACAGACTGGGTTGGGCGTTGGCCGGGGCCACGGCCCCGGCCAGCAGCGCGGCGGCAGCGGCCAACGCGATGACGAAGCGACGCAGGGCGATCACCACTCGATCATTCGGGTCACGTACGGGGTCATACCGCTGGTGCGCACCGGCGAGATCTTGACGACGGAGCCGGTGTACGGCGCTTCCAGCATCTGCCCGTCACCGAGGTACATGGCGACGTGCTGGCTGGCGTTGGGGCCGTAGAAGATCATGTCGCCGCGGCGCATCTGCGACGACGGCACCTTGCGGCCGGCGTTGTACTGCGAACCCGAGTAGTGGTCGAGCTTGATGCCGACTCCGGCGAACATGTAGAGCATCAGCCCGGAGCAGTCGAAGCCGACAGTGTTTGCGCCACGGTCGATTCCGCGGCTCGGGCCTGAGGCGTTGCCGCCGCCCCACGAGTACGGCACACCCAACTGGGACATGCCGCGCTTGATCACGTACTCGGTGGCCTGCCTGCCGTACAGCGTCGGGATGGCCCCGTTGGTGATACCCGTCGGCGTCGGCAGCAGGCCGATGCTCTGCAGGAACTTGCGGCCGAGCTCTTGGGTGACCTTCAACGAGGTGGTGATGATCTTCAGGACCGCGTTGATGATCTGGATCGGATCGCCGCTGACGAATGCGCTCGGGATCTGGGGCAGGGTCATGTCCCAGGCGGTCTCGCGGTTGCCGGTGGCGGGGTCAACGTCCCAGTCCGGGTGCGCGCCGGCCGGGGCGGGTTTGGCCGCACCCACCGGCGCGGCGGACGGGGTGCCGCCCCACGGGGCGGAGGGCGCCGTCCCGGACGGCGCCGCCAGCGTCCTGGCCTCCTGCAGTTTGGCCTGGGCCTGCACGCGTTCGGCGGTGAGCCGGTCGAGTTCGGCCTGCTGGGCCTTGAAGGTCTGTTGAGCGTTGGTCAGCGCGGCCACGGCGTCCTGCTGGCTGGTCTCGGCCGCCTTGACGGCGTCGTCGGCCTGCTGCTTGGCCAGCCGCGCCGCGGACTCTCGGTTGACCTGTTCGGTGCGCGCCCGCTGCAGGTCGGCCATGACCTTCTGCGAGCTCATCGACAGGGCCTGCCCGGTGGCCGCGGTGTGCAGGATGTCCGACGGGTCGGATGCGCTCAGGTACGAGCTCGAAGGCCCGCTGACGTACATCGACGCGGCGAAGGTGTCGAACCGGTCCTGCGCGGCGGCGATCGCGGCGTTGGCGTCCTTGACGCGTTGCGCACTGGCGTCGATCTCCAGCCGCGCGGACTCGGCCTTCTCCCGGGCGGTCTGCACGTCCAGGATCGCCTTGTTGACGCTCTCCTGTTGCATCTGGATCTGCGCGCCGAGGTCCTGGAGTTTCTGGTTGACGTTCGCGACGTCGGTCACCAGCCGGGCCAGGCCGCTCTGCTGGGCGGGCTGCGCGAGCGCCAACTGCGGCGCGAGGTTGGGCAGCGTGATCACCATTCCCATGGCGAGCGACGCCGCGCACAGCCGCGAGGCGGAGGCGCTGCCGGGGGTGCGTCTCATTCGGCTCAAGTCTCCTCAGGCTCCACGCTTACGTGTCGGCACAGGTCCGGGCGCCTAGAGAACAGAAGTCACATGAGGAACAACCGCAACATCAGGCACCGATTGCACCGTACGTCACATCTGACGCTAAGGAAACTTTAGCCACAAATTACAACAATGTAATTGCAATCGGCGTTATCAAACGGTAATCATTGAATTTGCTGACGCCGCAGCGCAGCGTCATTCAGAGCTGGCGGCAGGCATATCTGAATCAGAGGCACGTTTGCCCCATTTCTGCAGGAATCGGATGCCCACCACGGCCAAAGT
Organism: Mycobacterium sp. 4D054; assembly: GCF_052245755.1. NCBI lineage: Bacteria > Bacillati > Actinomycetota > Actinomycetes > Mycobacteriales > Mycobacteriaceae > Mycobacterium > Mycobacterium sp. 4D054. The sequence continues at coordinate 158,600 of NZ_JBQQCF010000001.1, read as the reverse complement.
GACCGCTAAAACAAGGACAATCGTGAATGGCGTCCACGGAAAGTGAGACTCCGTCAACTCCCCCACGAAATTCTTCGATGACTGCACCGGATTACCCGTCTTGGCCAGATCCTCGCCGGCCTCGAGGGTCACCCGGTCGAACTCAGGACTGTAGGTGCCGGCGAACGACGGGCTCAGCACCAGCACGGTGGCGCCGGGGTTGTCCGCGCCGACCTCGGTCGCGATGTCGCGCAGCGGGGTGTGGATCGGCGGATTTGCCCCGATCACCACGATCTTCAGATCGATGCCCTGATTCCCGGCGTCGGCGACCACCTCTTGCAGTTGCGACACCTGCGCCGGATCCAGCCCCCGGGCGCTGACGCCCGCTTCGGCGACGTCGGCACCCACCACGTCCATGCACACGTCGGGCGCGCCGGGTGAGGCCGGGTCGATGCCCACGGTCTGACACAACTCCGGCGGGATGTAGGTCGGCAGGAACGGCACGAAGAGCGGTCCGGTCACAGGCAGCAACCGTAGCCGACCGCCGAGGCGCCGCGCACACGACACGGGCGCGACATTCTGGGTACCCGGCACGGGTGGCAGCACGCTGGACCGAGGACGAGACTGGGTGCCGACCTGGGGTTACTTATAGGACAAGCGTACTGTTAAGGTTACAAACGCCGCCGACACAGCCCGTCGCGGCGATGGTCGAAATCCGGGAGTTGATGTGAGCAGCAAGAATTCATCCCTGAACTCGTTCGGGGCGAAGGACACGCTGAAGGTCGGAGACAACAGCTACGAGATCTACCGCCTGGACGCGGTCCCCGGTACCGAGAAACTTCCCTACAGCCTCAAGGTGCTCGCGGAGAACCTGCTGCGCACCGAGGACGGCTCCAACATCACCAAGGATCACATCGAGGCGATCGCGAACTGGGATCCGCAGGCCGATCCGAGCATCGAGATCCAGTTCACCCCCGCCCGCGTGATCATGCAGGACTTCACCGGCGTCCCGTGCATCGTCGACCTGGCCACCATGCGCGAGGCGGTCGGCGAGCTCGGCGGCGACCCGCAGAAGGTCAACCCGCTGGCCCCCGCCGACCTCGTCATCGACCACTCGGTGATCGCCGACCTGTTCGGCCGCCCCGACGCGTTCGAGCGCAACGTCGAGATCGAGTACGAGCGCAATGGTGAGCGCTACCAGTTCCTGCGCTGGGGCCAGGGCGCGTTCGACGACTTCAAGGTCGTGCCGCCCGGCACCGGCATCGTGCACCAGGTCAACATCGAGTACCTGGCCAGCGTCGTGATGGCTCGTGGCGACGCTGACGGAAACACAGTGGCCTACCCGGATACCTGTGTCGGCACCGACAGCCACACCACGATGGAGAACGGCCTGGGCGTCCTCGGCTGGGGCGTCGGCGGCATCGAGGCGGAGGCGGCGATGCTCGGCCAGCCCGTCTCGATGCTCATCCCGCGTGTCGTCGGGTTCAAGATCACCGGTGAGCGCCGTCCCGGGGTAACCGCCACCGACGTGGTGCTGACCGTGACCGAGATGCTGCGCAAGCACGGCGTGGTCGGCAAGTTCGTCGAGTTCTACGGCGAGGGCGTCGCCGAGGTGCCGCTGGCCAACCGCGCCACGCTCGGCAACATGAGCCCCGAATTCGGTTCCACTGCAGCCATTTTCCCGATCGACGAAGTCACCATCGACTACCTGCGGATGACCGGGCGCAGCGAACAGCAGCTCGCGCTGGTCGAGGCCTACGCCAAGGAGCAGGGCATGTGGCACGATCCGCAGCGCGAGCCCAAGTTCTCTGAGTACATCGAGCTCGACCTCGGCGACGTGGTCGCATCGATCGCGGGGCCGAAGCGTCCGCAGGACCGCATCCCGCTGTCTGACGCGAAGGCCGCGTTCCGCAAGGACATTCACAACTACGTCGAGGAGCACATGCCCGTCGAATACACCAAGGTCGATGTGGCCGTCGACGAGTCGTTCCCGGCCAGCGACCCGGTCGCGCTGTCGTTCGCCGACGAGGACAGCGTCATCCCGTCCGCGGCGGTCGGCTCGAACGGCAGGCCGAGCAAACCGGTGGAGATCAAGAACTCCGAGCGCGGCGACTGCATCATCGATCACGGCGCGGTGGTGATCGCGGCGATCACGTCGTGCACCAACACCTCCAACCCCGAGGTGATGCTGGGTGCCGCCCTGCTGGCCCGCAACGCGGTCGAGAAAGGGCTGACGTCCAAGCCGTGGGTGAAGACCACGATGGCGCCGGGTTCGCAGGTCGTGACCGACTACTACGAAAAGGCCGGCCTGTGGCCGTATCTGGAGAAGCTCGGCTTCTACCTCGTCGGCTACGGCTGCACGACCTGCATCGGCAACTCCGGCCCGCTGCCCGAGGACATCAGCAAGGCGATCAACGACGCCGACCTCTCGGTGACGGCGGTGCTGTCGGGTAACCGCAACTTCGAGGGCCGCATCAACCCGGACGTCAAGATGAACTACCTGGCGTCCCCGCCGCTGGTGATCGCCTATGCGCTGGCCGGGACCATGGACTTCGACTTCGAAACCGAGCCGCTCGGCAAGGACGAGGCCGGCAACGACGTGTTCCTCAAGGACATCTGGCCGTCGCAGAAGGACATCGACGACACCATCGCCTCGGCCATCAACACCGAGATGTTCCGGAAGAACTACGCCGACGTGTTCAAGGGCGACGAGCGGTGGCGCAACCTGCCGACGCCGAGCGGCAACACCTTCGAGTGGGACGAGGACTCGACATATGTCCGCAAGCCACCGTACTTCGACGGTATGCCCGCCGAGCCGGAACCGGTGACCGACATCAAGGGCGCCAGAGTGCTTGCCCTGCTGGGTGATTCGGTGACCACCGACCACATCTCCCCCGCTGGCAGCATCAAGCCGGGCACTCCGGCGGCCCAGTACCTCGACGAGCACGGCGTCGACAAGAAGGACTACAACTCCTACGGCTCGCGACGCGGCAACCACGAGGTGATGATCCGCGGCACCTTCGCCAACATCCGGCTGCGCAACCAGTTGCTCGACGACGTCTCAGGCGGCTACACCCGCGACTTCACCAAGGGCGGCGAGCAGGCGTTCATCTACGACGCCGCGCAGAACTACGCCGCGAACAACATCCCGTTGGTGGTGCTCGGCGGCAAGGAGTACGGCTCGGGCTCGTCGCGCGACTGGGCGGCGAAGGGCACCAGCCTCCTGGGCGTGCGGGCAGTCATCACCGAGTCGTTCGAGCGGATCCACCGGTCCAACCTGATCGGCATGGGCGTCATCCCGCTGCAGTTCCCCGAAGGGGAGTCGGCGGCGTCGCTGAAACTCGATGGCACCGAGACCTTCGACATCACCGGCATCGAGGCCCTCAACGAGGGCAAGACGCCGAAGACGGTGCACGTGAAGGCCAGCAAGGACGGCGGCGAGACGGTGGAATTCGACGCGGTGGTGCGGATCGACACCCCCGGTGAGGCGGACTACTACCGCAACGGCGGCATCCTGCAGTACGTGCTGCGGAACATGCTGAAGGCCTGAGCATCTGACATGCCTCGGGTGACCGACGATCATCTGGCGGCACGCCGCCGCCAGATCCTCGACGGTGCCCGGCGGTGCTTCGCCGAGTACGGCTACGACCGGGCCACGGTCCGCCGACTGGAGCAGACGATCGGGCTCTCGCGCGGTGCGATATTCCATCACTTCCGCGACAAGGACACGCTGTTCTTCGAACTGGCGCGTGAGGACGCAGAGCGGATGGCCGATGTCGCGGCGCGCGAGGGCTTGATCCAGGTGATGCGCGACATGCTGGCCGCGCCCGACCAATTCGATTGGCTGGCCACCCGGCTCGAGATCGCGCGCAAGTTGCGCAACGACCCGGCGTTCAGCAGGGGCTGGTCGGAACGGTCGGCCGAGCTGTCGGCGGCCACCGCCGAGCGGCTCCGCCGACAGAAGCAGGCCGGGCGGCTGCGTGACGATGTGCCGGGAGAGGTGCTGCGCACCTACCTGGAGCTGGTGCTCGACGGGCTGGTCGCGCGGTTGGCCTCCGGCGACGATCCCGAAAGGCTCGGCGCCGTATTGGATCTGGTGGAGGACTCGGTCCGCCAGCAGTGACTAGCTGGCCTTGCGACCGCGGTGGTTGGGGCCGCCCCGGCTACGCATCGTCGTACCCGATTCCCGCAGCATGCTGTGTATCGAGCCGTAGGAGTGGCCGGTCTCGGCCACCAACGACCGGATACTGGCGCCGCGCTCGTAGGCGCTGCGCAGTTCGGTCATCAGCTGATCTCTCGACTTCCCGTTCTTGTTCACCTTCGACGCCTTCCCCGCTGCTGTGCACGGATGTAGCGTTCGCATACCCAGCCGGGTGACGCCTGACACAGGGCGGCGGCGGATTCTCAGGCCAGTTCGATCAGGTCGCGGTATTCGTCGGACCAGAAGTCCTCGGTGCCGTCGGGCAGCAACAGCACCCGCTGCGGGTTGAGCGCCTCGGCGGCGCCGGGATCGTGGGTCACCAGCACCACCGAACCCTGGTAGCTGCGCAGCGCGTCGAGCACCTGTTCCCGCGAAGCCGGGTCGAGGTTGTTCGTCGGCTCGTCGAGCAGCAGCACGTTCGCGGTGGACGCGACGAGTCCGGCGAGCGCGAGGCGGGTCTTCTCACCGCCCGACAGCGTGCCGGCAGGCTGGTCGAGCTGCGGACCGGTGAACATGAACGCGCCCAGAAGGCCCCGGAGATCCTGCTCCCCGGTGTCGGGGGCGGCGGACCGGATGTTCTCCCACACCGTGGCGAGATTGTCGAGGGTGTCGTGCTCCTGCGCGAAGTACCCGATCTTGAGTCCGTGCCCGGGTTCGAGCCCGCCCGCGTCGGGGGTCTCCACTCCGGCCAGCAGGCGCAGCAGCGTGGTCTTGCCCGCACCGTTGAGCCCGAGCACCACGACGCGCGAACCGCGGTCGATGGCCAGGTCGAGGCCGGTGAAGATCTCCAGTGAGCCGTACGTCTTGGTCAGGCCCTTGGCGACCAGCGGGGTCTTGCCGCACGGCGCGGGGGTCGGGAACTTGATCCGGGCCACCTTGTCGGCCACCCGCTCGGCGTCCAGCTCGGCGATCATCCGCTCGGCACGACGCAGCATGTTCTGGGCTGCAACGGCTTTGGTGGCCTTGGCGCCCATCTTCGCGGCCTGCGCCCGCAGCGCGCCCGCCTTCTTCTCGGCGTTGGCGCGCTCGCGGCGGCGCCGCTGCTCGTCGGTGGCGCGGGCGTCGAGGTACTTCTGCCAGCCCATGTTGTACACGTCGGCCTCGCCGCGGACGGCGTCCAGGAACCAGACCCGGTTGACGACGTCGGCCAGCAGATCGACGTCGTGGCTGATGACGACCAGTCCGCCGGTGTGGTTCTGCAGGAACGTGCGCAGCCAGCCGATCGAGTCGGCATCGAGGTGGTTGGTGGGCTCGTCGAGCAGCAGTGTGGTCGCCGACCCGCTGCCGCTCTCGGACGCGGCGAACAGGATCCGGGCCAACTCCACGCGGCGGCGCTGACCACCGGACAGGGTGCGCAGCGGCTGGGTGAGGACCCGGTCAGGCAGCCCGAGGCTCGCGCAGATCCGCCCGGCCTCGCTCTCGGCGGCGTAGCCCCCGAGCGCGGCGAACCGCTCCTCCAGCTGCCCGTACCGGCGGACGGCCTTGTCGCGAGCGGCGTCGTCGGCGACCTCGGCCATCAACGCCTGCTGCTTCTCCAGATCCGAGAGCAGGGTGTCCAGGCCACGCGCCGAGAGCACCCGGTCCCGCGCCAGCATGTCGAGATCACCCTCTTTGGGATCCTGTGGCAGGTAACCGATTTCACCCGTGCGGGTGACCGAGCCGGCGTACGGTTCGCCCTCGCCGGCCAGGATGCGCATCGTCGTGGTCTTGCCGGCGCCGTTACGGCCGACCAGTCCGATCCGGTCGCCGGGCTGCACACGCAGCGCCGACCCGTCGATGGCGAGCAGCGTGCGCGCTCCTGCGCGGACCTCGAGGTCCGTGGCGGTGATCACGCTGATGCTCCTGAGGGAAACGAGGGCATGGTGATACCCCATGCCGCGGGTGGCTTCTGAAAGGCTAGTTGCTGGTGCCGGGCTGAGGCCAATCGATGGCCAATCGCTCACTTGTCGTCGGTGAAGCGCGGCGGCCGCTTCTCCTTGCGGGCTGCCACCGCCTCCTCGAAGTTGGTGGTCAGCAGCCGGACGTAGAGCTGCCCCAGGCCTTCGGTCTGCATGTGTGACTCCAGCGATCCGGCGTCCAGCCCGCTCCACAGCGTGCGCTTGGTCAGCTCGGTACCGGGACGCGAGTACGCCGCGATGCGTGCGGCGAGGTCGTAGCAGGTCGGCAGCAGTTCCTGCGCCGGAACCCGGCGCGAGACCAGTCCTATGCGCTCGGCCTCCTCAGCGTCGACGTCACGACCGGTCAGCATGATCTCGAACGCTCGAGAGGATCCGATCGCCCGCGGCAGCAGGTAGCTCAAGCCCAACTCGCTGGCCGTCAGGCCGTTGTTGATGCCGGCGGCCCGGAAGTACGCATCGGTGGACGCCACCCGGATGTCGGCGGCCAGCGCCAGGCACAGGCCGCCTCCGATCGCGGCGCCGTTGACGGCCGCGATGACCGGCTGGTGCAGCCGTCGCAGCGCCAGGATCACCTCGTCGAGCACCTCCATCGACCGCAAGCCGAAGGCGGGCCGGGTCAGACCCTCCACATGCGGCACGGAGCCGGCTGACTTGTGATCGGCACCGGAGGAGAACCCGGCGCCTGCGCCGGTGAGGACCACGACGCGGACGTCGTTGTCGTAGGTGATCTCGTCCAGCGCCGCCTTGAGCGGCACCATCACGTCGAACGCCATCGAGTTCATCCGCTCGGGGCGGTTCAGCGTCACCAGTGCGACCCCGGGCCGCGGGTGTTCCACCAGGACAAAGCCGTCACCATCGGTCACGGCATGCACCCTAACGCGGGGCGGATCAGCTCTGACCGTTGTCCTGGGCGGCGATCGCGGCGTCGACGTCGAAGTCCTTGATCTGCTGGACGAGGTCCTCCAGGGCGGCGGGCGGCAGCGCGCCTGCCTGGTTGAACACCAACTTGCCCTTCTTGAACGCCATCAGCGTCGGGATCGAGCGGATGTCGGCCGCGGCGGCGAGCTGCTGCTCGGCCTCGGTGTCGACCTTGGCGTAGACGACGTCGGGGTGCTTCTCCGACGACGCAGCGAACGTGGGCGCGAATGCCTTACACGGCCCGCACCAAGAGGCCCAGAAGTCCACCAGGACGATCTCGTTGTCGTTGATGGTGTCGTTGAACTCTTGTGCGGTGATGTCCTTGGTAGCCACGTGTACCTCAACGTTCCTGTCGGCTGGTGTGTTCCTTCGACGGTGCGGCGTGCTGCTAAAGAGCGTATGCCTTCACCCAGTCCACCTTCATCTGTGCGTGAAACGGTGCGTTCGGGTCCGGATCCCCGGTCCACGGGTTCCCGACCGCGACGTTGAGGATCAGGTAGTGCTCCCATGCGCCGGAGAACGGGGTCCAGTCCCCGCCGAGCGCCTCGTACTGAATCTTGGTGATCCGGCCCACCTCGACACCGTCGACGTGCCAGACGATGCGGTCGGGATGCCAGTCCATGCCGTAGTCGTGGAAGCCCTGTGACACGTCGACCCCGAGTTCGGCGTCGACGCCGTGCAACTTCACGTCGAGGCTGTTGTCGGTCTTCGCCGGGCCGTGGATGTTGCCGGTCCACGTGGTGCGCGAATCCGGGGTACCCATGCCGGGGATCTCGACGATGTCGATCTCGCCCTGGCGCGGCCAGTCGTATTCGTGGCCCGGTTCCAGCCCGACCGACCAGAACGCCGGCAGCACGCCCAAGGTGCCCGGCATCTGGATGCGTGCGACGACCCGGGTCCCGACGCCGATGGACTGCTTCCCCATGGTCACCACACGTGCAGACGTGTAGTTGTTCGGCGCGCCCAGCCGGTCCGGGGCGGCTTCGCGACGGGCCTCGATGACGAGGTTGCCCGCAGCGTCGATGTAGACGTTGTCGCCGTCGGTGTAGTACTGGTTCTCCCCCGCCGACTGTCCCCACCGCCCGGTCTGCAGCCCCCAGTAGCGCAGCGCCTCGTCCATGCTGGAGAAATTGGTCTCCCACAGCAGTTTCGGGTTCGCCGGATTGCCAGGCTGCGGGATCACGACGTTGCGGTAGATCACCGACCGCCGAACCAGCCATCGGGCTGCGGTTGCCTTCGACACCGGGATGTCGAGCCAGTCGGTGCCCATCTTCTTGCTGCGGATGCCGATGGAATACATCCAGTCGACGATCATCGATCCCCACGTCACCTTGGTGCTGGTGGCGGCCGCGACGAGCACCGGATCGACCTCGACGGCCGCTGCTGCGGTACGCAGGGTGACTGCCTCGGTGACCGGTTGGACGGTCTTCGCGCTCTCGGCCTGTGGGGCTCCAGCGTCGCGGTTCCGTTCGACAAGCGCGGGATCCGGCTTCGGCGCACGGTCCGCATCGGGCTCTGCGCCGACAACGACCGCGCCGTCCGCTGCGTGTGCCGGGTCATCGACAGGGTTCTCGTCGAGGGTTCCCCCGTCTCCGGGAGTCTGGTGGTCATCACCGGCGTCGCTGCCGATGTGGTCACCGCCGGTGCCGTCGTCGGTACCGGTGTCCTCGTTGTCGAAGACGTCATCGGTGCCGTTGGCCGCTTCGCCGTCCACGTCGTCGGCCGCCGCGTCATCGTCCTGATCGACGGCCTCGTCCTCGGTGTCGTGGTCGACGCCCCTGTCGTCGGCGTCGTGGTCGGCAGCGCCGTCCGTCGTCGCGGTGTCCTTGTCGGCGGTAGCCACGCCTGCCTTCGGACCGTCGGTAGTCTCCGTCGACACCGAGCTGCCCGCTGAGCTTTCTGCGTCGGCGCTCGCCGATGCGCCTGCCGCGCCGGTCATCATGGCGGCGCCAAGCCCGGCAAACATCACGCCCCCGGCCAGCCAATGTTTGCGACCGCATCTGCGCACACCATTACCACGACGCTGACTCATCACCGGACATCCATTCTCGTCACAGGAAACAGGAAATGAAGAAATTACGAATTCCCGATCGATTTGCGTCTGAAAGGAGCGAATGCAATCGATTAGCGGAGTGTGACTGCCATTCACGAACGTAGAGCCTTGAGCTCAAAAGACACCCTCGTCTATGGCTCCCCTCCCGATCACAGCGGTGTGCGGAGCAAACGTTAGCGAAACCTCAACGGACGCGCTCGTTTTCGAACGAAAAGGCTTTTCGGCCGGAAAGTGCAATCGCGTCAAAAAGTCACTTCAGCCGAACGGTGCAGTCATTAGCTGCAATTTCAGCGCAACCGCTCAAGTTTGCCAGAGCTTTCGGGCGCTCCGTGCGGTGAACACGAAAGACGCAGGAAAAGGGAGGGTTTCGCGCGTTGCAGACACGCCGCGTCAAGAACTCCGGCAATTGCCGTCACGTGAGGAGCAAGTCGCCCGATCGGCGTTGCACAGCAGGACAAACCGACGGCGGGGCCACCAGAGCGTCTCGACCGCCAACGCCACCAGATACAGCACGGAGGCCACGGCACTGCCCCACGATCCGTAGGCCGCGTCCCACAATGCGGTGCCCACGGCGACCACGAGGACGAGGCGAATTACCCATCGCAGCGGCCGGGCGGCGCGGGCGGCCGCGTGCAGGCCATCGCGGTATTCGGCGGCGGCATCGGCCAGGCGCCCATCCACCATCCGCGCGCCACGGCGGACAGCGCCGACCACCATCACCCGCTCTTGCGCGCTGATGCGCGCTGACCGGGGCCAGTACCGGGCCATCCGGCGGGCCGTCCAGATGCCGTACACCGTACCGACGACCGTGAAGACGATGAGCCCGACGACGACCGAACCCGAGTCGAGCCCGGCAAGGACGCCGACGCCGACTCCGAGGACTCCGCCGGCGATCAGTGCACGGCGGACGAAGCCACCTCGCCACACGAACGCCGGAAAGACGATCACGCCCCGATTGTGCGCGACTGCGCCGGCAGGCGGACCTAGACGGTGAAGCCGAGCGCCCTCAGCTGCTCGCGACCGTCCTCGGTGATCTTGTCCGGACCCCACGGCGGGTTCCACACCCAGTTGATCCGGATCTCGTCGACCAGGCCGGCGCCCACCAGCGCGGTGCGGGACTGGTCTTCGATCACGTCGGTCAGCGGGCATGCCGCCGAGGTCAGCGTCATGTCGATCAGCGCGACGGGGCCGGAATCGCCGGCCTCCAGGTTGATCCCGTAGACCAGGCCCAGATCGACGACGTTGATCCCGAGTTCGGGGTCGACGACGTCGCGCATGGCCTCTTCGACTTCGGCGAGCAACTCGTCGCCCGCTGCGGTTTCACTCATGGAATCTCCTCAGAATTCTCGGGGCCGTGGGCCTGCGCCAGCGCGGCCTTGAAGGCCGTCCAGCCCAGCAGCGCGCATTTCACCCGCGCCGGGTACTTGGCCACCCCGGCGAAGGCGACACCGTCGCCGAGCACGTCCTCATCGCCCTCTATCTTGCCCCGCGACGACACCATCTCCGAGAACGCGGCCACCGTCTTGAGCGCATCCCCGACCGTCTGCCCGATCACCTGATCGGTGAGCACCGACGTCGACGCCTGACTGATCGAACAGCCCTGGCCGTCGTAGGAGATGTCGTTGACGGTCTCGCCGTCCTCGGAGAGCGCCACCCGCAACGTCACCTCGTCCCCACACGTGGGGTTCACGTGATGCACCTCGGCGTCGAACGGCTCACGCAGACCGCGATGGTGCGGGTGCTTGTAGTGATCCAGGATCACTTCCTGGTAGATCTGCTCGAGGCGCACGTCTCAGATCCTCAACGCAATCCCCGGGCCGCGTCGCTCCGGCCGTCCGGATCGAAGAACTCCACCGCCCGGCGGACGCCCGCGACGAGCCGATCCACCTCGTCCTCGGTGTTGTACACCGCGAAGGACGCGCGCGCGGTGGCGGCGATGCCGAACCGGCGGTGCAGCGGCCACGCGCAGTGGTGGCCGACGCGGACCGCCACACCGTGGTCGTCGAGCACCTGCCCGACGTCGTGGGCGTGCACACCGTCCACCACGAACGACACCGGTGACCCGCGACCGTCCATCGTGGCCGGCCCGATGATCCGGACACCGTCGATTGCCGACAGTCCGGCCAGGGTCCGAGCCACCAGATCCCGCTCGTGCTCTTCCACGACGGGCATGCCGAGGGCATCCAGGTACCGTGCAGCCGCGGCCAGTCCGACCACCTGCGAGGTCATCGGCGTTCCGGCCTCGAACCGCTGCGGTGCGGGCGCGTAGGTGCTCGCCTCCATGGTGACCGTCTCGATCATCGAGCCGCCGGTCAGAAACGGCGGCATCGCATCGAGCAGGTCGCGCCGGCCATAGAGCACGCCGATACCGGTGGGACCCAGCATCTTGTGCCCCGAGAACGCCGCGAAGTCCACGCCGAGGGCATGGAAGTCGACGGGTTGGTGCGGCACCGACTGGCAGGCGTCCAGCAGTACCAGCGCACCGACCGCCTTGGCGCGCGCGACAAGTTCCGCCACCGGGGCAACGGCCCCGGTGACGTTCGAGTGATGGCTGAACGCAACAATCTTCACCCGATCGTCGAGTGCCAGAGAGTCGAGATCGATGCGGCCGTCGTCGGTGACGCCGTACCAGCGCAGGGTCGCGCCGGTGCGCCGGGCCAGTTCCTGCCACGGCACCAGGTTGGCGTGGTGCTCGAGCTCGGTGGTGACGATGACGTCGCCGGGTCCGACGGCACGCTCGAACCGCCTGTCCCCCAGCGCATACGCCACCAGGTTGATCGCCTCGGTCGCGTTCTTGGTGAACACCAGCTCGTCGGAGTCCGCGCCGACGAATGCGGCGATGTCCTCGCGGCCCTGCTCGTAGGCGTCGGTGGACTCCTCCATCAGCTGGTGCGCGCCGCGGTGCACCGCGCCGTTGGAGGTGAGCAGGAACGCACGCTCGGCGTCGAGCACGGCGAGCGGCTTCTGCGACGTCGCCCCGGAATCGAGGTACGCCAGCTGGTTTCCGCCGCGCATGACCCGGCTCAGGATCGGGAAATCGGCACGGATCGCGGCGATGTCCAGGGTCTTGGCGGCCGTCATGTCAGGCCCCTGCGGCAGCAGCCTGGGTGAAGCGCTCGTAACCGTTCTCTTCGAGCTCGTCGGCCAATTCCGGCCCACCCGACTCGATGATGCGGCCGCCGACGAACACGTGCACGAATTGCGGCTGGATGTAGCGCAGGATCCGGGTGTAGTGCGTGATCAGCAGCACGCCGCCGTTCTCGGCCTCCTTGTAGCGGTTCACGCCCTCGCTGACCACGCGCAGCGCGTCGACGTCCAGACCTGAGTCGGTCTCGTCGAGGATCGCGATCTTGGGCTTGAGCAGGCCGAGCTGCAGGATCTCGTGGCGCTTCTTCTCACCGCCCGAAAAGCCTTCGTTGACACTGCGTTCCCCGAAGGAGGGGTCGATGTCGAGGTCGCCCATCGCGCCCTTGACCTCTTTGACCCAGTGCCGCAGCTTCGGTGCCTCGCCGCGCACCGCGGTGGCTGCCGTGCGCAGGAAGTTCGACATCGACACGCCGGGTACCTCGACCGGGTACTGCATCGCCAGGAAGAGGCCCGCTCGAGCACGCTCGTCGATGCTCATCTCCAACACGTCCTCGCCGTCGAGGGTGATGGACCCGGAAGTGACGGTGTACTTGGGGTGGCCGGCGATCGCGTAGGACAGCGTGGACTTGCCCGAGCCGTTCGGGCCCATCACGGCATGCGTCTCGCCTGACTTCACGGTCAGGTTGACCCCTTTGAGGATCGGCACTTCTTCGCCTTCCGGCGTGAAGACCGATGCGTGCAGGTCCTTGATTTCCAGTGTGGTCATGGCTACGAGGTTCTCGATTCCGTGATTGCTAGTTCTCGTTCGATTGCTTCGGTCAGGCGCTCACGCACGGCGGGGACGGCGATCTTCGCGATGATCTCGTTGAAGAAGCCGCGCACCACCAGGCGGCGGGCCTGGTCCTCGGGAATGCCGCGCGCCCGCAGGTAGAACAGTTGCTCGTCGTCGAAACGCCCGGTGGCACTGGCGTGCCCGGCGCCGACGATCTCGCCGGTCTCGATCTCCAGGTTCGGTACCGAGTCCGCGCGGGCACCATCGGTGAGCACCAGGTTGCGGTTCACCTCGAAGGTGTCGGTGCCGGTGGCCTCGGCCCTGATGAGCACGTCACCCACCCAGACGGTGTGCGCGTCCGGCTTCTTCGAGTCCGGATCACCTTGCAGCGCGCCCTTGTACAGCACGTCGGACTTGCAGTTGGGCTGCGAGTGGTCGACGAGCAGCCGGGCCTCGAAGTGCTGTCCGTCGTCGGCGAAATACGTGCCGAGCATCTTGGCATCCCCACCGGGGGCGTCATACCGCACGTTCGCTGTGGTCCGGACGACGTCGCCGCCGAGGGTCACGTTGACGTGTCCCAGCACCGCGTCCTTGCCCAGCCGGGCGTGGTGGGCGCTGACATGCACGGTGTCGTCAGCCCAGTCGGCGATCCAGATGATGCCCAGGCCGGCGGAGTCTCCGACGATGATCTCGACGTTGTCGGCGTAGGTACCGCTTCCCCTCAGGTCGACGACGACGATCGCGCGGGAGAGCTCTTCGACACGGATCTGCAGGTGCCCGTAGGCGACCTTGCCCTCACCGGGTCCGGTGATGCCGATCTCGATCGGTTCGGCGATCTCGGTGTCGCGCGCGACGGTCACGATGGTCGCCGTATCGAACGACGAGAATGCCTGGGCGGCAACACGATCAGACGGCACGCCGGCCTGTCCGAGACGCTCGTCGCCGCGCGCGACGGTCTGCACTGTCACGCCGGGACGTTCGGAGACCGCGATCCCGGCCGACCCGGTCGGGGTCGCGGAGCCGTCGTGCAGGCCGCGCAGCCGCTTCAGAGGTGTGAACCGCCAGATCTCGTCGCGCCCGCCGGGCACCTCGAACGCGTTGACGTCGAACGACGAGAACAGCTCGCCCTTGTTGACGGCAGCGAGGGCCGAACCCTCGACTGCCTGAGTCAGATTGCCCATATCTAGCCGACCGCGCCTTCCATCTGCAGCTCGATCAGCCGGTTGAGCTCGAGTGCGTACTCCATCGGGAGTTCCTTGGCGATCGGCTCGACGAAGCCGCGCACCACCATCGCCATGGCCTCGTCCTCGGTCAGACCGCGGCTCATCAGATAGAACATCTGGTCCTCGCTGACCTTGGACACCGTGGCCTCGTGTCCCATCGTCACGTCGTCCTCGCGGATGTCGACGTACGGATAGGTGTCGGAGCGGCTGACGGTGTCAACCAGCAGCGCATCGCATTTCACCGAGGAGCGTGATCCGTGCGCCCCCTTGTTGACCTGCACCAGGCCGCGGTAGGAGGCGCGGCCGCCACCGCGGGCCACCGACTTGGACACGATGTTGCTCGACGTGTTGGGCGCCAGATGCAGCATCTTGGCGCCGGTGTCCTGGTGCTGCCCCTCACCGGCGAACGCGACCGAGAGCACCTCGCCCTTGGCGTGCTCACCGGTCATCCACACCGCCGGGTATTTCATGGTGACCTTGGAGCCGATATTCCCGTCAACCCACTCCATGGTGGCGCCGGCCTCGGCGCGGGCGCGCTTGGTGACCAGGTTGTAGACGTTGTTCGACCAGTTCTGAATGGTCGTGTAGCGGCAGCGCCCGCCGGGCTTGACGATGATCTCGACGACGGCGCTGTGCAGCGAGTCGCTCTTGTAGATCGGCGCCGTACAACCCTCGACGTAGTGCACGTAGGCGTTCTCGTCGACGATGATCAACGTCCGCTCGAACTGACCCATGTTCTCGGTGTTGATGCGGAAGTAGGCCTGCAACGGGATGTCGACGTGCACCCCGGGCGGGACGTAGATGAACGACCCGCCCGACCACACGGCGGTGTTCAGCGCGGAGAACTTGTTGTCCCCGGCCGGGATCACCGTGCCGAAGTACTCCCTGAACAGCTCCGGGTGCTCTTTGAGAGCGGTATCGGTGTCCAGGAAGATCACGCCCTGGGCCTCGAGGTCCTCGCGGATCGAGTGGTAGACGACCTCAGACTCGTACTGGGCGGCGACACCGGAGACCAGGCGCTGCTTTTCGGCTTCCGGGATGCCCAGCTTGTCGTAGGTGTTCTTGATGTCGGCCGGCAGGTCGTCCCACGTGGCGGCCTGCTTCTCGCTGGAGCGCACGAAGTACTTGATGTTGTCGAAGTCGATGCCCTCGAGGTTGGAGCCCCAGCTCGGCATCGGCTTCTTGCCGAAGGTGCGCAGGGCCTTCAAGCGGATGTCGAGCATCCACTCGGGCTCGCTCTTCTTCGCCGAGATGTCGCGGACCACCGCTTCGGACAGCCCGCGCTGTGCGCTGGCGCCCGCGACGTCAGAGTCAGCCCAGCCGTAGCCGTACTTACCCAGCGAGGCGATGGCCTCCTCCTGGGTCAAGGCCTCCGGCTTAGAGACTGACGCCTCCGGTGTGAGTGTCATTGCGACACACTCCTTTTGCTCGTGTGATGGCTTCGGCGCGGGCTGTGTGCCGAAGATTTCCTGTTGTCCGTTGTCTTAGGCGTTCGTTGTCTCAGCGTTCGGCCGGCACCAGCGGCACGTGGGTGGTACAGGCACAGTCGCCGTTGACGATGGTCGCAAGCCGCTGCACGTGGGTGCCCAGCACCTCGGCCATCGCCTGTTGTTCGGCCTCGCACAGCTCGGGGAACTGCTCGGCGACGTGCGACACCGGGCAGTGATGCTGACAGATCTGCACTCCGCGCACCGGGCCGCCGACCTTGGCGGTGGTGGTCGCATATCCGGCCCCGCTGAGGGCTTCGGCGATCCTGTCCGCCACGGCCTCCACCTCCCCGTCGGACGCCGCATCGCCCACCGGGTCCACGTCGGCGAGGATCGCGTCGATGCGGCGGCGGGCGAAGGTCCGTACCGCGTCGTCACCGCCGATCTCCCGGAGCTGCCTCATGGCCGCCGAAGCGAGATCGTCGTAGGTGTGCTCCAACTTCGCCTTACCGGCCGCGGTGAGCTGATAGCGCTTGGCGGGCCGGCCGCGGCCCGCATGCTGCCAGGCCGCCGCAGCCTGGGCCTGCGCTTCCCCCGCCTCTATGAGTGCGTCGAGATGTCTGCGCACACCGGCCGCCGACAGGCCCAGCCGCTCACCGATGCGGCCGGCGGTGATCGGACCGGACTCGAGCAGCAGCCTGATGATGGCGCCCCGGGTGTGACCGTCGGCAGCAAAAGAAGGCGCCGATGCCGGCGCCTCCGAGCTGTGCGGACGGATTTTCACAACACCAGTGTGACGCAATTCAGTGGGCGGGTCTAGCAAGGGCACCCTTAGCAGCCGGGTCGGAATTCTCACACACGTCGTCGCGCTTTGGGGGAATAACCGCCCGCTACGCTGCCATCGTGGCAGCCCGCGAGCACTCCCTCAGCTCCTCGATCGCCCGCTGGCACGGTGACGAGCGGACGGTCGGCAGCCCGCTGACCGCCGCCGAGGTGGCCGCGATGCATCGCACCCGCATCTTCGGCGCCACCGGCACGGTGCTGATGGCCATCGGCGCGCTGGGCGCCGGCGCCCGGCCGGTCGTGCAGGACCCCACCTTCGGGGTCCGGCTGCTCAACTTGCCGTCGCGTATCCAGACGGTGTCGTTGACGATGACGACCACGGGCGCGGTGATGATGGCGCTGGCGTGGCTGATGCTGGGCCGGTTCGCGCTGGGCCCCCGCAAGATGACGCGCAGCCAGCTCGACCGGACACTGCTGCTGTGGGTACTGCCGCTGCTGATCGCGCCGCCGATGTACAGCAAGGACGTCTACTCCTATCTCGCCCAGAGTGAGATCTCGCTGCAGGGCAACGACCCGTACAAGGTCGGTCCCGCTCCCGGACTGGGCCTCGGTCACGTCTTCACCCTGTCGGTGCCGAGCATGTGGCGGGAGACCCCGGCGCCGTACGGGCCGCTGTTCCTGTGGATCGGCCGTGGCATCTCGCGCCTGACCGGGGAGAACATCGTCGAGGCGGTGCTCTTCCACCGGCTGGTCGTGCTACTCGGTGTGGGCATGATCGTGTGGGCCACCCCGCGCCTGGCCCGGCGCTGCGGCGTCGCCGAGGTCAGCGCGCTCTGGCTGGGTCCGGCCAACCCGCTGCTGATCATGCATCTGGTGGCGGGCATCCACAACGAGGCGCTAATGCTGGGCCTGATGCTGGCGGGCACCGAGTTCGCGCTACGCGGCGTGGACGCGGCCACCCCGTTGCTGCCCCGCCCGCTGACGTGGCCGCGCGGAAAGGAGCAGTGGGCCCGCTGGTATCCGCTGGCGATGCTCGTCACCGGCGCCGTGCTGATCACGCTGTCGTCGCAGGTGAAGCTGCCGTCGCTGCTCGCGCTCGGCTTCGTGGCGATGGCACTGGCCCACCGCTGGGGCGGCACCGTCAAGGCCTTCCTGATCGCGAGCGCCTCGCTCGGGACGGTCAGCCTGGCGGTGATGGCGCTCATCGGCTGGGCCAGCGGGCTGGGCTTCGGCTGGCTGTTCACGCTCGGCACCGCCAACGTGGTGCGCAGTTGGATGTCTCCACCGACCCTGCTGGCGCTGGGCACAGGCCAGGTCGGCATCCTGCTCGGGCTCGGCGACCACACCACCGCGGTGCTGGCACTGACGCGCGCGATCGGCGTGACACTGATCGCGGTCATCGTGTTGTGGCTGCTGTTGGCGGTGTTGCGCGGTCGGCTGCACCCCGTCGGCGGACTCGGCGTCGCGCTCGGAGCCACACTGCTGCTGTTCCCGGTGGTGCAGCCCTGGTACGTGCTGTGGGCGATCATCCCGCTGGCCGCCTGGGCCACCCGCCCACGGTTCCGCGCCGCGGCCATCGCCGTCACGCTGGTGGTCGGGATTTTCGGGCCCACCGCCAACGGCGACCGGTTCGCACTGTTTCAGATTGCGCTGGCGACCGTGGCAAGCACGGTGATCCTGCTGATCCTGGTGGCGCTGACCTATCGGAGGTTGCCCTGGCGCGTCCGCTCCGACGGCGCGGACGGCGAGGCATCACCGCCACCGCCGCCACCGCGCGCCAAACCCGACGCCTACGCTGAGACCCCGTGACCTCCGTACCTTCCCCCCCGGTGCAGTTGCGCGGGGTCAGCAAGCGATATGGAGCAACGACGGCCGTCGCCTCGCTCGACCTCGACGTGCGGGCCGCCGAGGTCTTCGCCCTGCTCGGGCCCAACGGCGCCGGCAAGACCACGACGGTGGAGATGTGCGAGGGCTTCATCAGGCCCGACGCCGGCTCGATCAGGATCCTGGGCCTGGACCCGGTCGCCGACAACGCCGAGGTGCGCGCCCGTACCGGCGTGATGCTGCAGGGCGGCGGCGCCTATCCGGCGGCCCGCGCGGGCGAGATGCTCGACCTCGTCGCGTCCTACGCCGCCGACCCGCTCGACCCGCAGTGGCTACTGGACACGCTGGGACTCACCGATTCGGCCCGCACGACCTACCGGCGGCTCTCCGGGGGACAACAGCAGCGGCTCGCGCTCGCCTGCGCGGTCGTCGGCCGTCCCGAACTGGTCTTCCTCGACGAGCCCACCGCCGGCATGGACGCCCACGCCCGGCTGGTGGTGTGGGAGCTGATCGACGCGCTGCGCCGCGACGGCGTCACGGTGGTGTTGACCACCCACCAGCTTGCCGAGGCCGAGGAACTGGCCGACCGGATCCTGATCATCGACCATGGCGCGGCGGTCGCCACCGGTACTCCCGCCGAGCTCATGCGCAGCGGAGCCGAGAACCAGCTGCGCTTCCGCGCGCCCCGCATGCTCGACCTCTCGCTGTTGATCGCCGCGCTGCCCGAGAACTACCGAGCCTCCGAGACCGCGCCGGGCGAGTACCTCGTCGAGGGACACATCGACCCGCAGGTGCTGGCCACCGTGACCGCGTGGTGCGCGCGGCTGGACGTGCTGGCCACCGACATGCGGGTCGAACAACGCAGCCTGGAAGACGTCTTCCTCGATCTGACGGGGCGGGAGTTGCGCAAATGACGACGGGAAACCGTTTCGCCCCGGGCACGTTCACCCCCGATCCGCGTCCAGCACCGATCCCGAAGATGCTGGCCGCGCAGTTCGGGCTGGAGTTGCGCCTGCTGCTGCGCAACGGCGAACAGCTGTTGCTGACCATGTTCATCCCGATCACGCTGCTGGTCGGGATGACGCTGCTGCCGCTGGGTGACTTCGGGGCGAACCGGGCCGACACGTTCGTCCCGGCCATCATGGCGCTCGCGGTGATCTCCACGGCGTTCACCGGGCAGGCGATCGCGGTCGCGTTCGACCGGCGCTACGGCGCGCTCAAGCGGCTCGGCGCGACCGCGCTGCCGGTGTGGGGCATCATCGCCGGCAAGTCGCTGGCGGTGGTCGCGGTGGTGTTCCTGCAGGCGATCCTGTTCGGCGCCATCGGCTTCGCCCTGGGATGGCGTCCGCCGCTGGCCGGTCTGGCGCTCGGCGCGATGATCATCGCGCTGGGGACCGCGGTGTTCGCTGCGCTGGGCCTGCTGCTCGGCGGCACCCTGCGCGCCGAGATCGTGCTCGCCGTGGCGAACCTGCTGTGGTTCGTCTTCGCCGGACTGGGCGCGCTCACCCTGGAAGGCGGGATGGTGCCGTCGGCGGTGCAGTGGGTGGCACGCCTGACGCCGTCCGGCGCGCTGACCGAGGCGCTGTCCCAGGCGATGACGTCATCGATGGACTGGTTCGGCTTGGCCGTACTCGCGGTGTGGGGTGCCGTCGGGGCGCTCTGCGCGTTGCGCTGGTTCCGCTTCACCTGAGCCGTTCAGCCACGCGCGTCACACGACCCGCCCCTACTACGAGGTGTAGTTAACGACGCTCTACCATCGGAGCGTGCCCGTCGGACGACTCTTCCTGCGGCTGGTCGACCTGCTGCCCGAACCCAGCCTTCGGGTTCAGCGCCTTATCGCCGCCGCCGTGATCCTGACCCAGGGCGGCATCGCCGTGACCGGGGCCATCGTGCGGGTCACCGCGTCGGGCCTCGGGTGTCCGACCTGGCCGCAGTGCTTCCCGGGCAGCTTCACCCCGGTCCCGCACGCCGAGGTCGCCGGTATCCACCAGGCGGTCGAATTCGGCAACCGGCTGTTGACGTTTTTGGTGGTGTTCACCGCCGCGGCGGCCGTGCTGGCCGTCATGCGCGCCCGGCGCCGCCGCGAAGTATTGATCTACGCCTGGCTGATGCCCGCCTCGACGGTGGCGCAGGCGATCATCGGGGGCATCACCGTGCTCACCGGCCTGCTGTGGTGGACGGTCGCGATCCACCTCCTGGTGTCGATGGCGATGGTCTGGCTGGCGGTGCTTCTGTACGTCAAGATCGGGGAACCGGACGACGGCGTGGTGGTCACACGGGCGCCGAAGCCGTTGCGGCAGCTGACCGCGCTGTCCGGCCTGACGCTGGCCGCGGTGCTGGTCACCGGAACGATGGTCACCGGCGCCGGCCCGCACGCCGGGGACAAAAGCCTGGAGCGGCCGGTGCCGCGGCTGCAGGTGGAGATCACCACGCTGGTGCACATGCACTCCTCGCTATTGGTCGCCTATCTGTCGCTGCTGGTGGCCCTGGGTTTCGGTCTGCTCGCCGTGCGCGCGTCGCGGGACGTCATGAAACGTCTCGGTGTCGTGGTGGTCCTGGTGGCCGCGCAGGGGACGCTGGGGGCGATCCAGTTCTTCACCGGGGTGCCCGAGGCTCTGGTCGCCCTGCACGTCGCGGGTGCTGCGGCGTGCACCGCCGCCACTGCGGCGCTATGGGCGTCGATGCGAGAGCGGACCGAGCCCGAGGCGCTCCAGCGCTGACTCCACGGCCAGCGCGAACCGGCGTTCCTGGCGCTTGCGGTCCGCCCCGTGCAGCTGACGCCAGCCCAGGGACGGTTCCACCAACTCGAGCTCGAGCAACCGCGGATCGTCGCCACCGCCGATGAGGTCGACCCGCGCATACAGCAGCTCCGACGCCGTCAATCCGACCCGAGCCGCGGCCGCGGCCAACGCGGCGCGGCCGAGGTCCCACAGCTCGAAATCCGGATCGGCGGGGCACAGCGTCTCCTCGGCGTAGGTGCCTGACTCGTCGAAGACCGGCGACTGCCCCGGCGCGGGCAGCATCGGCGCCTTGGTGAACGCATGGGACTGCTCGCCGCCCAGGAACACCAGGGCGGTCTCGCCGGCGCTGATCCGCCGGTCATACGGCTGCACCAGCGCGGTACGCCCGGCCGCGTGCAGGGACACGGCGTGGGCGCGGGCCCGGGCGGCGTCGGTGAAGCGCAGCGCACCCACCGATCCCGCGCCCACCGACGGCTTGACCACCACCTCACCGGCTGGGATGGTCACCGGCTCCCCCGGTGCGAAGAACGCGCTGGGCACCGTCGGCACCCCGGCCGCGGCCAGGTCGGCCAGATAGCGCTTGTCGGCGTTCCAGGCCACCACTTCCGGCGGGTTCAGCAGATGCGCGACCCGCCGAGTCCAGGCGAGGAAATCGTCGAGCCGGTCGGTGTAGTCCCAGGTGGCCCGCAGGATCACCAGGTCGGCGTTCGCGGTGGCCGGATCGTCCCAGGATGCCCACCGGGCGTGCAGCCCCCGGGCCCTCAACGCGGCGACGAGGCCGGCGTCGTCGCCGTCACCCTCGGGCAGCGCCGCGCAGCCGGCGAACACGATGCGCGGGTGGAAGACGTCGGGGCGGACGAGTTTCATGACGAGTGGATGATAGACAGCATGCACGCCATCGAAGTCGCCGAGATCGGCGGACCCGAAGTCCTGTCCTTCGTCGAGCGGCCGCAGCCCACCCCTGGGCCGGGGCAGGTGCTGATCAGGGCCGAGGCGATCGGCGTCAACTTCATCGACACCTACTTCCGGTCGGGTCTCTACCCCCGGGAGGTGCCGTTCGTCGTCGGCAACGAGGTGTGCGGCATCATCGAGGCCGTCGGTGAGGGCGTGGCCGCCCTGAACGTCGGCGACCGTGTGGTGACCGACAAATCGCTCGGCGCGTACGCCGAGTACACGCTGGCGCCGGCCGATTTCGTGGCCTACGTGCCCGATGGCGTGGCACCGGAAGTGGCCGCCTCTGCCCTGCTCAAAGGCATGACCGCGCACTACCTGATCAAGTCGACCTACGAGGTGGCGCAAGGCGACGCGCTGCTGATGCACGCCGGCGCGGGCGGGGTCGGGCTGATCCTGACGCAGTGGGCGACCAGCCTGGCGGCGTCGGTGATCACGACGGTGTCGACCCCGAAGAAGGCCGAGCTGTCCCGGCGCGCCGGAGCGGTCGAGGTCCTCGATTACCCCGACGATCCGCAGGCGTTCGGCGCGCGGATCCGCGAACTCACCGACGGCGACGGGGTGGCCGCGGTGTACGACGGGGTCGGCGCGTCGACGTTCGAGGCCAGCCTGGCCAGCCTGGCGGTGCGCGGCACACTGGCCCTGTTCGGTGCGGCCAGTGGGCCCGTTCCCCCGGTCGACCCGCAACGGCTCAATGCGGCCGGATCGGTGTTCCTGACCCGGCCGAACCTCGCGCACTACACCCGGACACCAGACGAATTCTCCTGGCGCGCAGGCGAACTGCTCACCGCCATCGCCGACGGCACTTTGGAGGTCACCGTCAGCCACCGGTATGAGCTGCGGGAGGCCGAGCAGGCCCACCGCGACCTGCAGGGCCGCAAAACAGTCGGTTCGGTAGTTCTGATTCCCTAGACGGGCTCGGCGGCCGGGAAGATCCACGACCCGTCGAGGATCTCCGGTCGCGGCCGGTACAACCGCACCAGGTAGTTCCAGCCCGCCGTGACGGGCAGGTAATTGATCGCGCCTTCGGCGCCGGATTCACCCGATCCCCCGAATTGGATCGTCACGGCACCGTCGGCGTCTGTGACGGCGGTGACGTTGTTCACCGAGTACGCGCCGGCCGGGTTCGGGGTGAAGTAGCCCTCGGCGTTGTAGACCGTGATCGACCAGAACCCGTCCACCGGGACGTCGTCGACGGTGAGCCGGTGCACAGTCTTGCCGTCGTTGGCGTCCGGGTTGACCGTCAGGTACAGCGCGTCACGCTCCGGGTTGCCGCCCCACGCGGCGGCGGCGCCGATCAAGCGGCGCACCGGGTCCACCTCATCTTGGGCGCCGAACATGCCCCGCGTGTCCGGCAGCGTGGCGAACAGGGCGACCAATGCCTCACGTACCGCCTTCTGGCTCACCGGGTCCCAGTTCGGCACTTCGAAGCTGCCGGTCCTCGCCTGATCGACGATGATGCCGTCCTGCAGCGCGTGCACGGCGGCGAGATCGGCCGGATCGCCGGGGTCGACGAGCGTGCGCAACGCGAGCATCACGTACCGGGTCCCGATGCCGGCCCGGTCGAAGCGGTGACTGCCCGAGGTGTAGATCACCGTGGGAACGTAGTGGTCCTGGTTGATCACCTGCAGGGACCGGAACCGGGCACCAGCGTCGGGCAGCGTGACGGTGACGGCTCCGGCGTCCAGATCAAACACGCCGACTGAATACAGCGTGTCCCGGTTCTGGCGCACGACGAGCTGGTTGTCCAGCGGCCCGAAGTCCCGGAAGTGCGTGAAGCGTCCCAGTGCGCCGTCGCCGATGACGTTGCCGAAGTACAGGTCGGTCTCGGCGCGGATGAAATTGTCCGGCGAGACGTGCACGGTCACGGTCAGAGGCTGAACAGGGTCGGCAGTGCGAGCGCCGAGTCGACGGCCAGAGCGCAGAACACGACCGCCAGATAGTTGTTCGACTGCAGGAACAGCCTCAGCGGTTTCACCGGTTCACCGCGGCGCACGCCCGCATAGAGCTGGTGTGCCATTGCCAGGAACCAGGTGCCGGCGACGATCGCCACGGCCGCGTACAGCCAGCCGGTGGCCAGCGCCAGTCCGAGCGTGGCCGCGACAGTCAGCCAGGTGTAGATCAGGATGTGCTTGGTGACCTTCTGCTCGGTCGCCACCACCGGCAGCATCGGCACACCGGCCGCCTCGTAGTCCTCCTTGTAGCGCATTGCCAGCGCCCAGGTGTGCGGCGGTGTCCAGAAGAAGATGATCAGGAACATGACCAGCGCGGGCCACTGGATCGTCCCGGTGACCGCGGACCAGCCGATCATCACGGGCATGCAGCCCGCGGCTCCGCCCCACACCACGTTCTGCGATGTGCGGCGCTTGAGCAGCAGTGTGTAGACGAGCACGTAGAACGCGATGGTGGCGCCGGCCAGATGCGCCGACAGCATGTTGGTGGTCCACCACAGCCAGAAGAACGAGGTGACCGACAACGCCAGTCCGAAGATCAGCGCGTGGCTGCGCGGCACGGTCGCCCGCGCCAGCGCCCGGCGCTCGGTGCGCTTCATCTTCTTGTCGATGTCGGCGTCGGCGACGCAGTTCAGCGTGTTGGCACCCGCCGCGGCCAGCAGACCGCCGACGAGCGTGTTGAAGATCAACAGCGGGTCCACGGTGCCGCGGTGTGCCAGCAGCATCGCCGGGATGGTGGTGACCAGCAGCAGCTCGATCACCCGCGGCTTGGTCAGCCCGATGTAGCCGAGCACGCGGTCACGGAATCGGATCGGTCCCCCGGCGACGTCACCGACGAGGTGGCCTTCGCGAATCCTCACGCAACCAACTCCTCAGGGACAACATCGGGCCGATGCCACAGCGACCATCTACTACAGAGGATGGTAGACCGCCCGGGCCGGAGCCCGAAATTGCAGGGTCCATTTTCACAGGCACCGGGGATGAGATCGATCGTCCGTTCCGCACTAGGGTGGTTGATGCGGTCGACACCCCCGCCAAGCCAAGGAGAGCACGCGTCGTGACCACGATCGAAGAGATCACTTCCCTGACCCGGCCCAACCATCCGGACGACTGGACGGATCTGGATTCGCGGGCGGTGGACACCGTCCGGGTGCTGGCCGCCGATGCGGTGCAGAAGGTCGGCAACGGCCACCCGGGCACCGCGATGAGCCTGGCCCCGTTGGCCTACACGCTGTTCCAGCGGCAGATGCGCCATGACCCGAGCGACGTGCACTGGATCGGCCGCGACAGGTTCATCCTGTCCTGCGGGCACTCCAGCCTGACGCTCTACATCCAGCTCTACCTGGGCGGGTTCGGTCTGGAGCTCTCCGACATCGAGGCGCTGCGGACGTTCAAGTCCAAGACGCCCGGCCACCCGGAGTTCCGCCACACCCCCGGGGTGGAGATCACCACCGGCCCGCTCGGGCAGGGGCTGGCCTCGGCGGTCGGCATGGCGATGGCCGCCCGCTACGAGCGCGGCCTGTTCGACCCCGACGCCGCGCCCGGCACCAGTCCCTTCGACCACTACATCTACGTGATCGCCTCCGACGGCGACATCGAAGAGGGCGTCACCAGTGAGGCGTCCTCGCTGGCCGGCACCCAGCAGCTGGGCAACCTGATCGTGTTCTACGACAAGAACCACATCTCGATCGAGCACGACACCAACATCGCGCTGTCCGAGGACGTCGCGGCCCGGTACCGGGCCTACGGGTGGCACGTCCAGGAGATCGAGGGCGGCGAGAATGTCGTCGGTATCGAGCAGGCGATCGCCGAGGCCAAGAAGGTCACCGACAAGCCGTCGTTCATCTCGATCCGGACCATCATCGGTTATCCGGCGCCGAACAAGATGAACACCGGCGGGGTCCACGGGTCAGCACTCGGAGACGACGAGGTGGCCGAGGTCAAGAAGATCCTGGGTTTCGATCCGGACAAGACGTTCGAGGTCGGCGAGGACGTCATCACCCACACCCGTGAACTGGTGGGCCGCGGCAAACAGGCGCACGAGGCGTGGCAGCGCGAGTTCGACGCGTGGGCGCAGCGCGAGCCGCAGCGCAAGGCGCTGCTCGACCGGCTGACCGCACAGGAACTGCCCGAGGGCTGGGACGCCGATCTGACCTATTGGGAGCCGGGTTCCAAGCCGGTGGCCACCCGGGCGGCGTTCGGGCAGGTGCTCAACGACGTCGCCCCGAAGCTGCCCGAACTGTGGGGCGGCTCGGCGGATCTGGCGGGCAGCAACAACACCACCATCAAGGGCGCCAAGTCCTTCGGCCCGCCGTCGATCTCCACCGCCGACTTCACCGCCGACTGGTACGGCCGGGTGCTGCACTTCGGTGTGCGTGAGCACGCCATGGGCGCGATCCTGTCCGGCATCGTGCTGCACGGGCCCACCCGCGCCTTCGGCGGCACGTTCCTGCAGTTCTCCGATTACATGCGTCCGGCGGTGCGGCTGGCCTCGCTGATGGACATCGACACCATCTATATCTGGACCCATGACTCCGTCGGTCTCGGTGAGGACGGACCCACTCACCAGCCCATCGAGCATCTCGCGGCGCTGCGCGCGATCCCGAACCTGTCGGTGGTGCGGCCCGGCGATCCGAACGAGACGGCCTACGCCTGGCGCAGCATCGTCGCCCGCGGCAACGGCAGCGGCCCGGTCGGTTTCATCCTGACCCGGCAGGGCATCCCGGTGCTGGAGGGCACCGACGCCGACGGGGTGGCACGCGGCGGCTATGTGCTCGGTGGCGGGGACGCCACGAGCGCCGACGTCATCCTGATCGCCACGGGGTCGGAGCTGCAGATCGCCGTCGAGGCCCAGAAGCTGCTCAAGGACAAGGGCACCACCGCCGCCGTGGTCTCGATGCCGTGTGTCGAGTGGTTCGAGAGCCAGCCCAAGGAGTACCGCGACCGCGTGCTTCCGCCGAACGTCTCGGCACGGGTGGCCATCGAGGCGGCGGTGGCGCAGAGTTGGTACAAGCTCGTCGGCGACACCGGCGAGATCATCTCCATCGAGCACTACGGCGAATCCGCCGACGACAAGACGTTGTTCCGCGAGTTCGGTTTCACTCCCGAAGCGGTGGTGGCAGCAGCGGAACGCACCATAGCCAATTGACCGCAACCGCGGTCAAGCCGAACCGACCGCACCGTCGGAACTGAGCAGACACGATGAGGACCTGACATGACCCAGAACCCGAACTTGGCAGCACTGGCCGCAGCAGGTGTGTCGGTGTGGCTCGACGACCTGTCCCGTGACCGGCTGCAGACCGGCAACCTGCAAGAGCTCATCGACACCAGGTCGGTGGTCGGTGTGACCACCAACCCGTCGATCTTCCAGGCCGCGCTGTCGAAGGGCCACGCCTACGACGCGCAGCTGGCCGAGCTCGCCGAACGCGGCGCCGACGTCGACGCCACCATCCGCACGGTCACCACAGATGACGTGCGCAACGCCTGCGACGTGCTGGCCAAGGTCTACGAGGCCTCCGACGGCGTGGACGGCCGGGTCTCCATCGAGGTGGACCCGCGCCTGGCCCATGACACCGACAAGACGATCCTGCAGGCCATCGAACTGTGGAAGATCGTCGACCGGCCGAACCTGCTGATCAAGATCCCCGCCACGATGGCCGGCCTGCCCGCGATCACCGCGGTCATCGCCGAGGGCATCTCGGTCAACGTGACCCTGATCTTCTCGGTGGAACGGCACCGCCTGGTGATGGACGCCTACCTGGCCGGCCTGGAGAAGGCCAAGGAAGCCGGCCACGATCTGTCCCGGATCCATTCGGTCGCCTCGTTCTTCGTGTCCCGGGTGGACACCGAGATCGACAAGCGACTCGAGAAGATCGGCACCGACGAGGCGCTGGCGCTGCGAGGCAAGGCGGGAGTGGCCAACGCCCGGCTGGCCTACGCCGCCTACGAAGAGGTGTTTCTGGGCGGCGACCGCTTCTCGGCGCTGGGGTCGGCCGGAGCCCGGGTTCAGCGCCCGCTGTGGGCATCGACTGGCGTGAAGAACCCCGACTACTCCGACACCCTCTACGTCACCGAGCTCGTCGCCCCGAACACCGTGAACACGATGCCGGAGAAGACGATCGAGGCGTTCGCCGACCACGGCGTGGTCACCGGGGACACCGTCACCGGCCGTGCCGCGGAGTCCCAACAGATCTTCGACCAGCTGGCCGCGGTCGGCATCGACATTCCCGACGTGTTCCGGGTGCTCGAAGAGGAAGGCGTCGAGAAGTTCGAGAAGTCGTGGCAGGAGCTGCTCGAAGCCACCCAAGGTCAGCTCGACAGCGCCAAGGGCTGACCTCCCGATGGCCGAGGCGTGGCGTAACCCGTTGCGGGACAAGCGCGACAAGCGCATGCCCCGAATCCCGGGACCGTGCAGCGTAGTCATCTTCGGGGTGACCGGAGACCTTGCCCGCAAGAAGCTCATGCCGGCGATCTACGACCTCGCCAACCGCGGTCTGCTCCCGCCGTCCTTCGCGCTGGTGGGTTTCGCCCGCAGGGACTGGCAGGACGAGGATTTCGGCCAGGTGGTCTACGAGGCGGTCAAACAGCACGCGCGCACACCGTTCCGGCAGGAGGTCTGGGACCGCCTCGCCGAGGGTTTCCGGTTCGTGCAGGGCACATTCGACGACGACGAGTCGTACGAGCGGCTCAAGGAGACGCTCCAAAAGCTCGATGCCGAACGGGGCACCGGCGGCAACCACGCGTTTTATCTCTCCATACCGCCCAAGGCCTTCCCGGTGGTGTGTGAGCAGCTGCAGAAATCCGGGTTGGCCAGCCAGACGGACGGCAGCTGGAGCCGAGTGGTCATCGAGAAACCATTCGGGCACGACCTCGAGAGCGCCCGTGAGCTCAACGCGGTGGTCAACAGCGTGTTCCCCGAGGAGTCGGTGTTCCGCATCGACCACTACCTCGGCAAGGAGACCGTCCAGAACATCCTGGCGTTGCGGTTCGCCAACGAACTCTACGAGCCCGTGTGGAATTCGCACTACGTCGACCATATCCAGATCACGATGGCCGAGGACATCGGACTGGGCGGCCGCGCAGGGTATTACGACGGGATCGGCGCCGCACGCGATGTCATCCAGAATCACTTGATCCAGCTGCTGGCGCTCACCGCGATGGAGGAGCCGGTCAACTTCAGCCCGCATGAGCTGCAGGCCGAGAAGATCAAGGTTCTCTCGGCGACCCGGCCACTGCAGCCGTTGGGCCAGACCACCGCGCGCGGACAGTACACGGCGGGCTGGCAGGGCAGCGAGAAAGTCCCTGGACTCCTCGAGGAGGAGGGCTTCGCCCACGATTCCACCACCGAGACGTTCGCCGCCATCACACTCGAGGTCGACACCCGGCGCTGGGCCGGCGTGCCGTTCTTCCTGCGCACCGGAAAACGCCTAGCGCGCAGGGTGACCGAGGTCGCGCTGGTGTTCAAGCGGGCCCCGCACCTTCCATTCGACAGCACGATGACCGAAGAGCTGGGCAAGAACGCGCTCGTGCTGCGCATCCAGCCCGACGAGGGCATCACCTTGCGCTTCGGGTCCAAGGTGCCGGGCAGCGCCATGGAGGTGCGGGACGTCAACATGGACTTCTCGTACGGTTCGGCGTTCGCCGAGGACTCCCCCGAAGCCTATGAACGGCTGATCCTCGACGTGTTGCTGGGCGAGCCGTCCCTGTTCCCGGTCAACGCCGAGGTCGAATTGTCCTGGCAGATACTCGATCCGGTACTGGAGAACTGGGCTCGAAACGATGAGACATCGGCGAGGCTCGAGCCCTACGAGGCCGGCACCTGGGGCCCGCCGTCGGCGAATGAGGTCGCGCACCGGCTCGGACGGGAATGGAGGCGGCCCTGATCATGATCGTCGAATTGGCCGATACCACCACCAACGAGATCAACAAGAAGATCACCGGGATACGCGAGGAAGGGGGCGCGCTGACCCTCGGCCGGGTGCTGACGCTGGTGATCGTCCCCGACTGCGAGGAATCCCTGGAAGACTCGATCGAAGCGGCCAACTTCGCCAGCCGCGAACACCCGTGCCGCGTCATCGTGACGCTGCCCGGGGACGGCTCAGAAACCCGCCTCGACGCCGAGTTGCGTGTGGGGCGAGACGCCGGAGCCGGCGAGGTCGTGGTGCTGCGCCTGCACGGTGAACTGGCCGAACATGCCGACAGCGTGGTGCTGCCGTTCCTGCTGCCCGATACGCCGGTGGTGGCGTGGTGGCCGGCCACCGCACCGGACGTGCCGTCGCAGGATCCGGTGGGCCGATTGGCGATTCGCCGGATCACAGACGCCACCCGCTCCCCCGAGCCGTTGGGAGCGATCAAGAGCCGGCTGCCCGGGTATGCGCCCGGCGACACCGATATCGCGTGGAGCCGCATCACCTACTGGCGGGCGCTGCTGGCGTCGGCGATCGACGAACCACCGCATGAGCCGATCGAGTCGGCAGTGGTGTCAGGACTTCAATCCGAACCGGCACTCGACATCCTGGCCGGGTGGCTGGCCAGCCGAATCGACGGCGAGGTCACCCGTGCGGTCGGCACCCTGAAGGTCGAACTCCACCGCGCCACGGAGACCGTCACGCTCAGCCGCCCGCAGGAGGGAGTCACGGCGACGTTGAGCCGCACTTCCCGGCCGGTAGCGCTGCTTCCGCTGGGCCGCAGAGACGTGCCGGAGTGTCTGGCCGAAGAACTCCGCAGGCTCGACGCCGACGAGATCTACCGGGAAGCGCTGGCAGGATTGGACAAGGTGATCTACCGATGACGCGGACGATCAAAAGATACTCCGACACAGCGGCTCTGGTGGAAGCTGCCGGTGACCGGCTGGTGGACGCCGTTGCCTCGGCAATCCAGGAACGGGGGTCGGCGCACATCGTCCTGACCGGCGGCGGGACGGGCATCGGCCTACTCAGACGAGTCGGTGAACGCAGCGATGAGATCGACTGGCCGAAAGTTCACATCTACTGGGGCGACGAGAGATTCGTGCCCCGCGACGACGACGAACGCAACGAGAAGCAGGCCCGGGCGGCGTTGCTCGACCACGTCGACATCCCGGCGGCCAACGTGCACGCGATGGCCGCCAGCGATGGCGAGTTCGGTGACGCGCTGGACGCGGCCGCCGAGGCCTACTCGCAGGTGTTGATCGAGGCCGGTGGTGCCGAGCCCACACCCCCCTTCGACGTGCATCTACTGGGGATGGGCCCCGAAGGACACATCAACTCGCTGTTCCCCCACACCGCGGCGGTCAAGGAGACTGAACGGATGGTGGTCGGGGTCCCCGACTCCCCCAAGCCGCCCCCGAAGCGAATCACGTTGACACTCCCGGCGATCACCCGGTCGCGGCAGGTATGGCTGGTGGTGTCCGGCTCCGGTAAGGCCGACGCAGTGGCCGCCGCGATCGGCGGCGCCAAGCCCGTCGACATCCCCGCCGCGGGCGCCGTGGGCCGGGAGGCGACGGTGTGGCTACTCGACGAGGACGCGGCGTCGAAGCTCTGACCCGCGTACGAGAACGGCCAGCACGGCGGCAGCCAGCAGCAGCGCCGGGACGTCACCCCACAGGTGCCCCCTCGAGTGGCTGTCCCGCACGGCCTGCACCGCCATGATCGCGGCGTGCACCACACTCGACCAGACGGCGAACCAGATCAGAGGTGTGTGGGCTTCCGGGCGGCGCGCGGCCAGGCACAGAAACACCCCAAGCACGGCGTACAACCCGACGATCATCATGAAATAGTCCGATTCGTACGGCGCACCGTGATGCCATGCCCATCCCGACGGCCACACCGCGGCCAGCGGATACAGAAGCAGCATCAACGCGCCGAACACCACGAGCGCGATGCGCAGCAGCCGGTAGTAGGCGGTTGATGTCATCGTGCTCCTGGCGGGACTTGAACCCGCGGCCTGCGTCATGAGGACGCCACTCTCACCGACTGAGTTACAGGAGCGCGCCAACCCGAGTCAGCACGCCGATATTCGGTTCCGGCACCACGCGAGTGGGTGCACAGCACCGGTCTTACCACAAGCGCGGATCCCGGTCCACGGCGTCGGCCATACTGTCGTGATGGCAGACAGAGGTGGCAGACCGGTACGCACCGGACCGGAACGGATCCGCAAACTCGCACAGGCAGCACTGAACGCGGACGTCACCGTCGAGCAGGTTGACACCATCCTCGAGAGCCTCGGCGAAACACTCGAGGATCTGAACAATTCGACCGAGAACCTCGACGCCACCATGGAACGGTTCAACGCCACGATCACCCGTATCGACGAGTTGGCACCACGCCTGATCGCGGTGGTCGACCGCATGGAGGGCATCGTCGCCCGCGTCGAGCGGATCGTCGGCATCGGCGAATCCGTGATCACTCCACTGGCCGTCACCGAACAGATGGTGCGCGGCGCGGTGGACAAGGTGCGCCGCAGCGCCGGGCTTTGATCAGTTAGCCACTGTTGCGCAGCGCGGTGGCCAGCCCGCTCATGGTGAGCAGGATGCCGCGCTGGACGAGTTCGTCCTCGTCGCCGGACCGATAGCGCCGCAGCAACTCCACCTGCAGATGGTTCAACGGCTCGAGGTATGGGAAGCGGTTGAACACCGAGCGTGCCAGCGCCGGGTTGTCGGCGAGCAGGTCGTCATGACCGGTGATGAGCTTGTGCATGCGGATCGTGCGGGCGTGCTCGTCGGCGATCTTGTCGAACACCCGGCGCCGCAATGCCTCGTCCTCGACCAGCTCGGAGTAGTGGGCGGCCAGCCCGAGGTCTGATTTCGCCAGCACCTGCGCCATGTTCGACAGCACGGTCGCGAAGAACGGCCACCGCCGGTACAGGTCCTGCAGCACCGCGAGCCGCTCCTGGCTGCCCGGCCCGTCGCCCACATAGTCCTCGAACGCGGTGCCGGTGCCGTACCAGCCCGGCAGCATGACACGCGACTGGCTCCATGCCAGCACCCACGGGATCGCCCGCAGATCCGAGATCGACGTCGTCGGCTTGCGCGACGTGGGGCGACTGCCGATGTTGAGCGCGCCGATCTCGCTGACGGGTGTCGAGGCCTTGAAGTACTCAACGAAACCCGGTGTGTCGTGCACCAGTTCGGCGTACGCGCGCTGAGCGCGCGCCGCGAGATCGTCCAACACCTCGTAGGCGGGACCCGCGGCGTCACCGAGGCCCTCGACGTCGAGCAGGGTGGCTTCGAGTGTGGCGGCCAGTAGCGTCTCCAGGTTTCGGTGCGCGATTCGCGGTTCGGCGTACTTCGCCGCGATCACCTCGCCCTGCTCGGTGAGCCGCAGCGAACCCTGCACCGCACCGGGGGGCTGGGCCAGGATCGCGTCATAGCTGGGTCCGCCACCGCGGCCGACCGTGCCGCCGCGGCCGTGGAAGAGGCGCAACCGGATTCCGGTCTTGCGCGACGATTCGACCAAATCGAGCTCGGCGCGGTACAGCGCCCAGTTCGCCGCCAGGTAGCCGCCGTCCTTGTTGGAGTCCGAGTAGCCGAGCATCACCTCCTGGCTGTCACCGCGCGCGGCGACCACTGCGCGGTACAGCGGAAGGTCAAGTGCCGCTTCGAGAATCGACGCACCCCGCTGGAGGTCATCGATGGTCTCGAACAGCGGCACGATGCCGACCGGGGCGTACGGATGCTCCGACGAGGCATCCAGCAGTCCGGCTTCCTTGAGCAGCAGCGCCGCCTCGAGCATGTCCGACACCGACTCGCACATCGAGATGATGTAGTTGGGCACGGCCTGCGGTCCGAACAGCCGGACGGCTCTGGCCGCGGCGGCCACGATGTCGAGCTCCTTGCGGGCCAGCTCGGACAATTCGGCGTCCGGACCGGTCAACGGTCGGCGGGTCGCCAGTTCGGCGGCCAGGATCTCGACCCGTTGCTGTTCGTCGAGGGCCGTATAGTCGGCGTGCACACCGGCCCACGCCAGCAGCTCGGCGACGACCTCTTCGTGCACGTCGGAGTTCTGCCGCAGATCCAGCCCCGACAGGTGAAAGCCGAACACCCGCACGGCTTCCCGCAGCCGGGCCAGCCTGTCGTCGGCCAGCAGCGCACTGCCGTTGACGCGCAGTGATTGGTCGATCGCATCGAGGTCATCGAGCAGTTCGCCCGGTGCGGAGTAGGGATCCATGCCGAGGTCGAGCTCGTGCTCGGGCTGGCGGTCGAGGATCTGCCGGGCAGTCGCGGTCAGGCGGGCGTGCACGACGCGCAGGGCGCGCCGGTAGGGCTCGTCGGCGCGGGCCGGCTCGTGGCAGGCGTCGGCCAGAGCGGCCAGATGATCGCTGATGTGGACCAGCCGCACCGACATCGACAGTTCCTGTTCGAGCGCGGTGAGCTCCGAGAAGTAGTGCGCGAACGCGGTATGAGCGGCACTGCCGGTGGCCAGCCGGACCACCTCTGCGGTGACGTTCGGGTTGCCGTCGCGGTCCCCGCCGATCCACGAGCCGGGCCGCAGTATCGGCTCCTCCAGGATCCCCGCGTCCGGAAAGCGGGCCTGCAGGGCCGACCGCACCTCAGCGTTCACCTGCGGGATGACCTCCAGGAGCGCGGCCGAGTAGTACCGCAGCCCCGTCTCGATCTCGTCCTGGACCTTCAAGCGGGACAACCGGATCAACGCGGTCTGCCACAACGTCAGGATGTGGCGGCGCAGCTCGCGGTCGACGTCCTTGCCGTCGGGTGTGGTACCGAATCCGTGCAGGCGCAACCGCATCAACTCGGTGATGCGGTGCTGGGTGTCGAACACCGTGCGACGCCTGGTCTCGGTGGGATGAGCGGTGATCACCGGCGACACCAGGGCGCCGACGAGGGCGTCGGCGACGGCCGAGGCGTCCAGATCGGCGTCGTCGAGTTTGCGGTAGGTCGCGGCCAGGCTGCTGTTCTGTGGTGGCTCACCCGCCGCTTCGTGCACGGCCCGGCGACGTTCACGGTGGATGTCCTCGGCGACGTTGGCCAGCAACGCAAAATGAGTGAACGCGCGGATCACCGGGATGGCGAGGTGGACGTCGACGCCGTCGAACATCCGGGCCATGTCGACGCGGTCGATCTCGGAGCGGCGCACCCGGAACGCTTCGACGCGGGCCCGCTCGACGAGATCGAACACGTCGTCGCCGTTCTGCTCACGGACGGTGTCGCCCAGGATCGTGCCCAGCAGCCGGATGTCCTCGCGCATCGGTTCGGTGGCTTCCCGGCCCACCTGGGTGCGCTGCACTGCTCCGATGGGTTCCAGCGCGATGTCGGGTACTTCCGGAGCTTGAGCCATCGGTCGATTATCTCCGCTGCCTGTCACGGCTGCAGAGCGAGCCCCCCGCGTCAGCTGTACTTGATCTGGAGCGCCATCCCGACGATGGACACGATCCAAATACCGGTGACGAACAGCGTCAGGCGGTCGAGGTTCTTCTCCACGACGGTGGAGCCGGACAGGCTGGACTGCACACCGCCACCGAACAGGCTGGACAGACCGCCACCCTTGGCGCGATGCAGCAGTACCAGGAGGACGACCAACACACTGGTCACGACCAGGATGATCTGCAGGGCCAATTGCATAGGGGCCAGACTACCGAAACACGCGCGCGGTCAGGGAAGCGGGCCGCCCGCGGCGATCGCCGACAGTGTGGCGAACTGCTCGCCGTCCAGTGAGGCGCCGCCCACGAGCGCTCCGTCGACGTCGCCCTGACCGACGATCTCGCCGACGTTCTTGGCGTTCACCGAACCGCCGTAGAGCACCCGCACCCCGGCCGCGATCTCAGCGGAGGTCAGATTGCCCAGTTCGTCGCGGATGGCCTTACACACCTCCTGGGCGTCCGCCGCGCTGGCCACCCGTCCGGTCCCGATCGCCCAGACGGGCTCGTAGGCGATGACAGCCTGCCCGATCTGTTCGGCAGACAGCCCGGCCAGCGAGCCGCGTAGCTGGTTGACGTTGTACGAGACGTGGTTGCCCGCCTCGCGAACGTCGAGGTGCTCGCCGATGCAGATGATCGGGATGAGCCCGTGCCTGAACGCCGCCGCCGCCTTGGCGGCCACCAGCGCGTCGTCCTCGTGGTGGTAGGTACGCCGCTCGGAGTGCCCGACCACGACGAATGTGCAGCCCAGCTTCGCCAGGAACGCCCCGCTGATCTCGCCGGTGTAGGCGCCGGAATCATGCTGGGACACATCCTGGGCGCCGTAGGTGAGCCGCAGCTTGTCACCGTCGACCAGCGTCTGCACACTGCGCAGATCGGTGAACGGCGGGAGCACCGTGACATCGACCTTGTCGAAGTACTTGTCCGGCAACGAGAATGCGATCTTCTGCACCAACGCGATCGCCTCGAAGTGGTTCAGGTTCATCTTCCAGTTGCCGGCGATCAGCGGCTTACGGGACACGTCGGTCTCCTAGTTCTCGGGACTTTCGAGGACGGCGATGCCTGGCAACTCTTTGCCCTCAAGGTATTCCAGCGACGCGCCGCCACCGGTGGAAATGTGCGAGAAACCGTCCTCGGGCAAACCGAGCTGGCGCACCGCGGCCGCGGAGTCGCCGCCGCCGACCACGCTGAACGCGCCCTTACCGGTGGCGCCGATGATGGCCTCGGCCACCCCCTTGGTGCCCGCGGCGAAGGCCGGGAACTCGAACACGCCCATCGGGCCGTTCCAAAAGATCGTCTTCGCGTTGGACAGCAACGCGGAGAACCGCCGCACCGACTCCGGGCCGATGTCCAGACCCATCCTGTCGTCCGGGATCTTGTCGGCGGCCACCGTCTGCGGCTCCGAGTCCGCGGCGAACTTCTCGGCGACGACGATGTCGACGGGTAGGTGCAGCACGTCGCCGTAGTCGTCGAGCAGTTTGCGGCAGGTGTCGATCATGCTCTCTTCGAGAAGAGAGCTGCCCACCGAAAGGCCCTGTGCGGCAAGGAAGGTGAAGCACATTCCGCCGCCGATGATCAGGCTGTCGGCCTTGGTCGCGAGGTTCTCGATCACCGCGAGCTTGTCCGACACCTTCGAACCCCCGAGCACCACCGCGTACGGCTTCTCGCCGGCTTCGGTCAGCCGCTGGAGCACCTTGATCTCGGTGCAGACCAGCGTGCCGGCGTAGTGCGGCAACAGCATCGCGACCTCGTAGACCGAGGCCTGCTTGCGGTGCACCACCCCGAACCCGTCTGATACGTAAGCTGCCCCGGACTCTGGGCCGCCGACGAGCTCGACGAGCGCCTTGGCCAGCTCAAGCCGCTCCGCCTCGTCCTTGCTGGTCTCGCGCGGGTCGAAACGGATGTTCTCCAGCAACAGGATGTCGCCGTCGGTCAGCCCTTCCGAACGCGCCAGCGCGTCGCTGCCGACTACGTCGCCGGCCAGCTGGACATGCCTGCCGAGCTTGTCGCTGAGCGCCTTGGCGACCGGCGCGAGGGAGAACTTGGGGTCCGGCTTGCCCTCGGGCCTGCCGAGGTGGGCGGCGACGACGACCTTGGCGCCGGCGTCACTGAGCGCCTTCAGCGTCGGCACCGAGGCGATGATGCGCCCTGGGTCGGTGATTTTGTCGCCGTCCAGCGGGACGTTCAGGTCGGAGCGCACCAACACGCCCCGCCCCGAAACACCCTCGGACAGAAGATCGTCGAGTGACTTAATGCCCATGGCTAGAGGGACTTGCCGACTAGGCCGACCAGATCGACCAGGCGGTTGGAGTAGCCCCACTCGTTGTCGTACCAGGAGACGACCTTGGCCAGGTTGTCGACGACCTTAGTCAGGCCCGCGTCGTACAGCGAGCTGTGCGGGTCGGTGACGATGTCGGTGGAGACGATCGGCGCGTCGTAGTACTTGAGAATCCCCTTCAGCTGCCCTTCCGCTGCGGCCTTCATGGCGGCGTTGATCTCGTCGACGGTGGCCTTCTTGCTCAGTTCGGCGGTGAGGTCGGTGACCGAACCCGTGGGGATCGGCACCCGCAGCGCGTAGCCGTCGAGCTTGCCCTTCAGCTCGGGCAGCACCAGACCGATGGCCTTGGCCGCGCCGGTGGAGGTGGGCACGATGTTGATGGCGGCGGCGCGGGCGCGGCGCAGGTCCTTGTGGGGGCCGTCCTGCAGGTTCTGGTCCTGGGTGTAGGCGTGGACCGTCGTCATCAGGCCCTTCACGATGCCGAACTCGTCGTTGAGCACCTTGGCCAGCGGGCCGAGGCAGTTCGTGGTGCACGAGGCGTTGGAGATGATGTTCTGGCTGCCGTCGTACTTGTCGTCGTTGACGCCGAGCACGATGGTGATGTCCTCGTCGCTGGCCGGCGCGGAGATGATGACCTTCTTGGCGCCCGCGTCCAGGTGGCCCTGCGCCTTGGCGCGGGCGGTGAAGATACCGGTGGACTCGACGACCACGTCGACGCCGAGGTCACCCCAGGGCAGCGCGGCGGGGCCTTCCTTGACCTCGAGGGCCTTGATCTTGTGGTCGCCGACGACAATGGTGTCCTCGCCCTCGAGGCTGACGTCGTAGGGCAGACGGCCCAGGATCGAGTCGAACTTCAGCAGGTGCGCCAGCGTCGCGTTGTCGGTGAGGTCGTTCACCGCGACGATCTCGATGTCGGTGTTCTTGCCCTCGGTCTTCTGCGCATCCAGCGCCCGGAAGAAGTTGCGCCCGATACGGCCGAAGCCGTTCACGCCTACGCGGATCGTCACGTGTGTCTCCTCTGTCCTCTGTGTTTCGGTGAACTGCGGCGTCGACTACTCGAGCAGTCAGCCTAGTGGTTGGCCCCACCACTGCGTGCGGTCGCCCCGGGTCGCGGTCACAGCATCCCCAGACTCTGGTCGACGTACGGGTTGCCGAGCCACTGCCTGCGGATGCGCTGCAGGGTGCCGTCCTCTTCGAGCTCGGCCTGGGCGACCTGAAGCCGGGCGAGAAGCCGCTGCTCGGCGGGGTTGACCGCGATCGCGATGTCCTCCACCGAGAGGCCGCGCTGCACCATCTCGACCCCGGGCACCTCCTTGACCAGTTCGGCCAGTGCCGGCGCGAGTTTCATCACCGCATCGCAACCGCCGGCCACCAGGTCGGCGATCGCCGCCGTTACCGCGCCGTAGTCGTAGACGCGCACCCGGTCGGCCTTGCCGTCCTCGACCATCCGCTGCGCGATCGCCTCGCTGGTGTTGCCGCGCTGCACGCCGATGGTCAATCCGGTGAGGTCGTCGACGGAGTGCACGTGCGGCAGCCGAGCGGTGTCGACGGCCAGCCCCTGCCCGGAGATCAGGTAGGGCGGCAGGAACGCCACCTTGCTCTCGCGCTCGGGGGTGACGGTGGTGCCTGCGATGACGCAGTCGTACTCACCGGCGGCGAGCCGGTCGAAGATCCCGTCGAGATCAGCCCCGTCGTAGACGACGAACTCGACGTCCTCGGCGATCGCCGCCGCCAGCGCGGTCATCATCTCGATGTCGAGGCCGGACCGGCCCGGCATGGAGTTGAACGGTGGTTCCGGATAGGCCACCCCCACCCGCACGGCGGCCCCCACGGGTCAGGCGTCCTCGAGCAGATCCGGCGTGACGGCCGACTCGGTGTCCGGGATCCCGTCCTGTTTGGCCTTGCGGTCGGCCATCGAGAGCAGCCGCCGGATACGGCCTGCCACAGCGTCTTTGGTCATCGGCGGGTCGGCCAACCGGCCCAGCTCCTCCAGGGAGGCCTGCCGATGGGCGACGCGCAGACTACCCGCGGCGGCGAGGTGGTCGGGCACGGAGTCCCCGAGGATCTCCAGCGCGCGTTCCACCCGTGCGGCGGCCGCGACGGCGGCGCGGGCCGAGCGTCGCAGGTTGGCGTCGTCGAAGTTGGCAAGCCGGTTCGCAGTGGCCCGCACCTCGCGGCGCATCCGCCGCTCCTCCCAGGTCAGCCGGGTGTCCTGGGCGCCCATTCGGGTCAGCAGCGCACCGATGGCCTCGCCGTCGCGAACCACGACCCGGTCACTGCCGCGCACCTCGCGGGCTTTGGCGCTGACACCGAGGCGCCGCGCGGCTCCCACCAGCGCCAGTGCCGCCTCCGGCCCGGGGCAGCTGACCTCCAGCGCCGACGAACGGCCCGGCTCGGTGAGCGAGCCGTGCGCGAGAAACGCTCCGCGCCAAGCAGCTTCGGCATCGGCGACGCTGCCGCCGACCACCTGGGCCGGCAGGCCGCGGACCGGGCGGCCGCGCAGGTCGAGCAGGCCGGTCTGCCTCGCCAGCGCCTCCCCGTCCTTGGCCACCCGCACCACGTAGCGGGTGCTCTTGCGGATGCCGCTCGCGGACAGCACGTGCACCACGGCGTTGTAGCCGTACAGGTCGTAGATGTCCTTGCGCAGCCGCCGGGCGATGATGCCGAGATCGACCTCGGCCTCGACGACGACGCGGCCGGACACGATGTGCAGACCGCCGGCGAATCGCAGCAGCGAGGCCACCTCGGCACGGCGGGCACTCACAGAGTTGACCACCAACCGGCTCAGTTCGTCTTTGACCTCGGCTGTCATCGCCACGGGTCGTCACCTCTCGGTCCGTTCGCTGTCGGCGTGGGCATGGTCGGCTGCTGGAACCCCTGGTGGGTGCCATCGGACGCCGTGCCGCGCGTGCGAACCCCCTCCAGCGC
This sequence comes from Mycobacterium sp. 4D054, assembly GCF_052245755.1. Lineage (NCBI taxonomy): Bacteria > Bacillati > Actinomycetota > Actinomycetes > Mycobacteriales > Mycobacteriaceae > Mycobacterium > Mycobacterium sp. 4D054. Next base: position 118,233 of record NZ_JBQQCF010000001.1, on the reverse strand, counting down.
CGCGGCCAGCCTCGCCGGGTCATGTAAAGGTGTACCAGGTCGGGAAACGTCAGCAAACTCAACGTTCGCGTCGAGGATGGTGGCGGTGCGGCGCAGCTGGTCGCGCTCGCGGTCACTCGGGACGCGCGCCGAGTCGACGACGATGTCGTGCACCGTGAAACCCGGCGCGTGCTGGGCCAACACGTGGATGTGACGCTCGACCGAGAAACCGGCGGTCTCCCCCGGTTCGGCGACCAGGTTCAGCACCAGCGCGCGGCGGGCCGTGGTCGCCTTCAGCGCCGCGGCCAGCTGAGGCACCAGCACGTGCGGGATCACGCTGGTGAACCACGACCCCGGGCCGAGCACCACCAGGTCGGCGTTCATGATCGCGTCGACGGCCTGATGGGTGGCGGGCGGATCGTTGGGCAGCAGCCGCACCCGGCGCACCTTGCCCACCGTGGTGGCGATCGCGACCTGGCCGCGGATCGAGCGGCTGACGCGCGGGTCGGAGTCCAGGCCGACCACATCGGCCTCGATGCCCAGACCGACCGGACACATCGGCAGCACCCGGCCCTTGACGCCGAGGATGCGGCCCAGCTCATCGAGAGCAGCGACGGGATCGGCGAGCACCTCGTTGAGGCCGGCGAGCACCAGGTTCCCGATGGGATGCCCGGCCAGCGCCCCGCTGCCACCGAACCGGTGCTGGATGATGGTGGCCCACAGCCGGCCGTGCGGGCTGTCGGATGCCAACGCCGCCAGCGCCATTCGCAGGTCACCAGGGGGCACGACATCCAGCTCGCTACGCAGCCGGCCGGACGAGCCTCCGTCGTCGGCGACGGTGACGACCGCCGTCACGTGGGGGGTGAGCCTGCGCGCCGCCGACAGCGTGGCGTAGAGGCCGTGGCCTCCGCCGAGCGCGACGATGCGCGGGCTCATCTGTCCTCCTCGCGTGCGGGGGGGGTGAAGCTCATTCGCGCCCCAGATCACGATGCAGCACCCGCACCGTCAGGTCGGCGTCCTGGAGCCGTTCTGCCAACGCCTCGGCCATCGCGACGCTGCGGTGCTTGCCCCCGGTGCACCCGATCGCGACGGTCATGTAGCGCTTTCCCTCCCGGCGGTATCCGTCGATCACAACGTCCAACAGCTGATGGTAGGAGTCGAGGAACTCCACGGCGCCGTTCTGGCCGAGCACATAATCACGGACCTCCTGGTGCTGGCCGGTGCGCGGCCGGAGTCGGTCCACCCAGTGCGGGTTGGGCAGGAACCGGACGTCCATCACGGTGTCGGCGTCCATCGGCAGCCCGTATTTGTACCCGAAGGACTCGACCGTCACGTTGGTGTGGGCGACGGTCTCACCGGCGAAGGCCCGTTCGATGCTGTCGCGCAGTGCGTGCACCGACAGCGACGAGGTGTCGATCACCAGGTCTGCGGAGGCCCGTACCGGGGCCAGCATCGCCCGCTCGGCGGCGATGCCCTCGGCCAGCGTCTGGTTGCCCTGCAGTGGGTGACTGCGCCGGTTCTGCTCGTAGCGACGGACCAGGATGTCATCGGACGCCTCCAGGAACAACACGCGCGGCACGATGCCGCGGGTACCCAGTTCGCTGCGCACCCAGTCCAGGTCGCCGGTGAAGCCGCGTGACCGCACGTCCATCACGACCGCGAGCTGGGTGATCCGCGAGCCGGCCGCCAGCCCGAGGTCGACCATCCTCGCGATCAACTCCGGCGGCAGGTTGTCGGCCACGTACCAACCGAGATCCTCCAGCACCTTGGCCGCCGTGCCGCGGCCGGCGCCGGACAGGCCCGTGACGAGGACGACGTCGATCCCCGTGTCGGCCCCGCCGTCGACGGGCGCTGTCTCGAGGCCCCTCTCGTCGCCGGCGCGGCCGGCTCCCCCACGCAGTTCCTCGTGCATGCCCTGCTCTGTCATCCCGATACCCTGCTCTGATCATTGCCGATGTCCGTGGTCGGCGCGTCGGAATCGACCGCAGCCGCCGTCGGCACATCGGCGCCGAGTGCCTCCAGGACCGCCCGTGCGGTCGCCGCGCCGATGCCCGGCACCGCCGTGATCTCCTCGATGCCGGCCTGCTTGAGCCGCGCCACCGACCCGAAGTGGGTGACCAAGGCCTTGCGGCGGTGCTCGCCGAGCCCCCGCACCGAATCGAGCGCCGACGCCGTCATCCGCTTGGACCGCTTGCTGCGGTGATAGGAGATCGCGAACCGGTGCGCCTCGTCGCGGACCCGCTGCAGCAGATACAGGCCGTCGCTGTTGCGCGGCATGATCACGGGGTCGGGCTCTGACGGCACCCAGACCTCTTCGAGCCGTTTGGCCAGGCCGATCACCGCGACGTCGGTGATCCCCAGTTCGTCGAGGACCGCCTGGGCGGCGTTGACCTGGGGGGCGCCGCCGTCGACGACGAACAGGTTGGGCGGATAAGCGAATCTCGCCGGACGCGCGCTCGCGCGAGGATCTTCTGCCCGGTGGCCTTCCGGTGCCGCTTCGGCGGCGACAGTGGCTGCGGTTGTCGTGTGGTCACCGGTTTTCACGGTGTCTTTCAGGTGACGGTGGAACCGCCGGCGGGTCACCTCGGCGATGGAGGCGACGTCGTCGGACCGGCCGTCGCCCGCAGCCTCGCGGATCGCGAAGTGGCGGTAGTCGGACTTGCGCGGCAGCCCGTCCTCGAACACCACCAGCGAGGCCACCACATCGGTGCCCTGCACATGGCTGATGTCGACGCACTCGATCCGCAGCGGCGCCTCCGCCAACCCCAGTGCGTCCTGAATGCTCTGTAACGCAGCGCTTCTGGCGGTGAAGTCGCCCGCCCGCTTGAGCTTGTGCTGGTTCAGCGCCCCTTCGGCGTTGCGCTTGACCGTCTCGGCGAGCGCCCGTTTGTCGCCGCGCCGCGGCACCCGGAGTGAGACCCGGGACCCCCGCAGCTGTGACAGCCAGGTCTCCAACTCGGCCGCGGTGTCGGGCAGCACCGGGACCAGCACCTCTTTGGGTATCGGGGTGGTCGCCTCGTCCCCGCCGCCGTCGCTGGCCCCGCCGAGCTCGGCCTGGTCGCCGTAGAACTGGGTGAGGAACTGCTCGACAAGGTACTCGTGCGTGGATTCGCCCGGCTCACCGGACTTTTCGATGATCCAGCCGCGTTGACCTCGGACCCGGCCACCGCGCACGTGGAACACCTGGACGGCGGCTTCGAGCTCATCGTCGGCGAACGCGACGACGTCGGCGTCGGTGCCGTCGCCGAACACCACGGTCTGCTTTTCCATGGCCCGACGCATCGCGCCGATGTTGTCCCGCAGCCGGGCGGCCCGCTCGAAGTCCAGCTCCTCGGCCGCGGCGTTCATCTGCTGTTGCATCTCGCGGATCAGCCGGTCGGTCTTGCCGGCCAGGAAGTCGCAGAAGTCCAGCACGATGCGCCGATGTTCCTCGGCGCTGACCCTGCCCACGCACGGCGCGGAGCACTTGTCGATGTACCCGAGCAGACAGGGCCGGTCAATCTGACTGTGCCGCTTGAACACTCCGTTCGAGCAGGTGCGGGCCGGGAACACCCGGGTCAGCAGGTCGAGGGTCTCGCGGATGGCCCACGCATGCGAGTAGGGCCCGAAGTAACGCACACCCTTGCGGCGCGGACCGCGGTACACCTGCAGCCGCGGATACTCCTCATTGAGGGTGACCGCCAGCACCGGGTAGGACTTGTCGTCGCGGTAGCGGATGTTGAACCGCGGGTCGAACTCCTTGATCCAGTTGTATTCGAGCTGGAGCGCCTCGACCTCTGTGCTGACGACCGTCCACTCCACGCTGGCCGCGGTCATCACCATCTGCCGGGTCCGCGGAGCCAGGCTCGACAGATCGGCGAAATAGGAGTTCAGGCGGCTGCGCAGGCTCTTGGCCTTGCCGACATAGATGACCCGGCCGCGCGGGTCGCGGAATCGGTAAACCCCCGGTTCGTCAGGTATCGACCCGGGAGCGGGTCGGTACGTCGCTGGATCGGGCACGCCCCCAGGTTACTGCCGGGTCCTGACGCGTCGACGCCATCACCATGGCCGGAACCGCGGCGGCGCCGTCACGCGCGGTGGGTGTCGATGCCGGGTTGCCGACTCTGGTAGCGCCGCAGCAGCGTGCGCACCCGGTCCATGGCCTCGACCGCACGTCCCTTGTCCACCGCCTGGATCGCCATCACGGGCACGTACTCGTCGTCGGGCAGGTCCAGCCGTGCCCAGCGGGCTCCCTGGTGGAACGACACGTCGACCACCTGATCCCACGAAAACAGCCGGTACCCGAACAGGTTTCGCACCGCCACGCCGGCCGGGCCGACGCGCAGCCGGGGTCGCGCGAACAGAGACACGAAGCAGGCGATGACGACGCCGACCATCGCGATCGCGACCTGGTCGTAGGTGCGGAAGAACACCCCCGTGGACCCGACCTTGAGCAGCGCGCCGACCACGATGTGCGCGGCGACGATCACCGCTGCCGCACCGTAGGCGAAATACGGGGTCAGATGGGGCTTGACGACCAGGTCCCAGCGATCGCCGCCGTGGGTGTTCATGAACCCGGTCTCAGCTGACGCAGCGTCAGCGCGGTCGACAATGCGGCGGCGGCCGCCTGGGCGCCCTTGTCCTCGGCAGAGTCCGGCAACCCGGCCCGGTCCAGCGCCTGGTGTTCGGTGTTGGTGGTGAGCACCCCGTTGGCGACGGGGGTGCAGGTGTCCAGCGAGACCCGGGTCAGGCCCTGGGTCACCGCATCACAGACGTAGTCGAAATGCGGTGTCTCGCCGCGGATCACCACACCCAGCGCGACCACCGCGTCGTGGTCGCGGGCCAGTGCCTGCGCTACCACCGGGATCTCGATCGCGCCGAGCACCCGGACCACGGTCGGGTTGTCGATCCCTGCGTCGGCGGCCACCTTGCGGGCGCCGTCGAGCAGCGCGTCGCAGATCGTCTCGTGCCAGGTGCTCGCGACGATGCCGAGCTTGACGTCCTTGGCGTCGAGCGCGGGCATGTCGGGGACGCCGTGGGCCGGACTCATACCGCGCCGCCGAACTCGCCGGGGACGGCCTCGTCGAAGTCCTCCAAGCCCACCAGGTCGTGACCCATGCGGTCACGTTTGGTCATCAGGTAGCGGATGTTCTCGGCATTCGCGCGGACCGGCAGCGGCACCCGCTCGATGATGTGCAGGCCGTACCCGTCCAGCCCGACGCGCTTGGCCGGGTTGTTGGTCAGCAACCGCATCGACCGGACGCCGAGATCGACCAGGATCTGCGCGCCGGTGCCGTAGTCGCGGGCGTCTGCGGGCAGACCGAGCTTGAGGTTGGCGTCGACCGTGTCGTCGCCGGCGTCCTGCAGCTGGTACGCCTGCAGCTTGTGCATCAGGCCGATGCCGCGGCCCTCGTGCCCGCGCATGTACAGCACCACGCCCCGGCCCTCACGGGCGACCATCGCCAGCGCGGCGTCGAGCTGCGGGCCGCAGTCGCACCGCCGGGACCCGAACACGTCACCGGTGAGGCACTCGGAGTGCACCCGCACCAGCACGTCGTGGCCGTCGCTGTGCGGGCCGGAGATCTCTCCCTTGACCAGCGCGACGTGTTCGACATCCTCGTAGATGCTGGTGTAGCCGACGGCGCGGAACTCACCGTGCCGGGTCGGGATTCGGGCCTCGGCGACGCGCTCGATGTGCTTTTCGTGCTTACGCCGCCACTCGATCAGGTCCGCGATGGAGATCAGCGCCAGGTCGTGCTCATCGGCGAAGATGCGCAACTCGTCGGTCTGCGCCATCGCGCCTTCGTCCTTCTGGCTGACGATCTCACAGATCGCGCCCGCGGGCTGCAGACCGGCCAGCCGGGCCAGGTCGACGGCGGCCTCGGTGTGTCCGGGCCTGCGCAGCACCCCACCGTCCTTGGCGCGCAGCGGGACGACGTGGCCGGGTTTGGTGAAATCCTCGGCGACGGCGTCCGGATCGGCCAGCAGGCGCATGGTCGTGGCCCGGTCCATCGCCGAGATGCCGGTCCCCACACCCTTTTTCGCATCGACGGTAACGGTGTAGGCGGTGCCGTGCTTGTCCTGGTTGACCGCGTACATGGGCAGCAGTCCGAGTCGATCGCAGATCTCGCCGTCGAGGGGAACGCACAGATAGCCGGACGTGTAGCGGACCATGAACGCCACCAGTTCCGGAGTCGCCTTCTCGGCGGCGAAGATCAGGTCACCTTCGTTCTCACGGTCCTCGTCGTCGATGACGACCACGGCCTTGCCCGCTGCGATGTCGGCCACCGCGCGCTCGACCGAATCCAGCCTCGTCATCCTCACCACCCTTGCCGGTTCCCAGGTCGGAACCACGTGCCGTTGCCTCTCAGTATGAACCACCGGGCGGCGCCGGTTATTGCCCGCCGGTCCACCGGGCGGGACACCCGTCATTCGCCGGTGGGCGCGTCCTTCTTCTCCAGCAGTCGCTCCACGTATTTGGCGATGACATCGACCTCGAGGTTCACGTGTGCGCCGACCTCGGCGTGACCCAGTGTGGTCATGCCGAGCGTGGTGGGGATCAGGGATACCTCGAACCAGTCGTGGCCCAGGCCGGACACCGTCAGCGACACCCCGTCGACGGTGATGGAACCCTTGTGCACGACATAGCGGGCCAGCGCGGCCGGCAGCGCGATCCGCACCACCGTCCAGTGTTCGGACGGTGTCCGGGAGATGATGTGGCCGGTGCCGTCGACGTGGCCCTGGACGATGTGGCCACCGAGCCTGCTACTCACCGCCGCGGCCCGCTCCAGGTTGACCTTCGCGCCCACGTCGGCGGCGCGCAGGCTCGACCGCTGCAGTGTCTCGTCCATCACATCGGCGGTGAACGAACCGTCGGCGAGCACGTCGACGACCGTCAGACACACCCCGTTGACCGCGATCGAGTCGCCGTGCCCGGCATCCGATGTCACGACGGGGCCGCGGATGACCAGGCGGGCGGAATCGCCCAGGTCTTCTTTTCCGACGATCTCGCCCAGTTCTTCGACGATTCCGGTGAACATTCCGACCAGCCTAGACCCGGCCCGCAGGGGGATCCGTGGCGTGACCGACGGTCGGCCGTCCCTCGAGCTCCCGTCTGGTGGACCTGCTCGACGATCGCTGAAAGTTTCGCCCTCGATCACCGCGGACGTATCGAGATGCAGCTCGGCCCTACGGATACCGGTGGCTGCAGGTACTACGCCCCGGTGAACCACCGATCATCTGAGCTTGCTCATTCTTTGCCGAAAACCCAGCTCAAGGACCAGTTTCGGCCAGTGCTCCCAGCAGCGGGTCGCGCGTTCGCATCGGCGGACCCTCTACGATGCAGGCATGCAGACCCGCCTGTTGGCGATCTTCGCCGCCCTTTTCGCCGCCGTCGCACTGCTCGCCGGGTGTTCCGGATCGTCCTCGCAGGACTCCGGTAAGGAACTGCCCGACGCGGCGACCCTGCTGGAACAGTCGAGCGAGACAACCAAGAGTCAGTCCAGCGCCCACCTGAAGCTGAGCGTGCAGGGTCAGATCCCCGATCTGCCGGTCGAGTCGCTCGACGGCGAGCTCACGCAGTCCCCCGCGGTCGCGGCGAAGGGCACGGCGAACATCATCTTCCTGGGCCAGCGGCTCAACGACGTCGAGTTCGTCGTCTCCGACGGTGACCTCTACGCCGCGATCACCGCCGGCGGGGCGCTGTCGAACTTCGGTCCGGCTTCCGACATCTACGACGTGGCCGCCATTCTGAACCCCGACGTCGGCCTGGCCAACGTGCTGAGCAATTTCTCCAACCCCACCTCCGACGGCCGCGAGACGGTCGAGGGCGTGCAGACCATCCGGGTCACCGGCGAGGTCAGCGCCGACGCGGTCAACAAGATCGCACCTCAGATCGCGGCCACCGGGCCCGTGCCGGGCACCGCGTGGATCACCGAGGACGGCGACCACGAGCTGATGCAGGCCCGGCTGGAGCCCAGTCCCGGCAACAGCGTCACGATGACGCTGTCGAACTGGGGTGAGCCGGTGACCGTCGACAAACCCGCGGTGTGATGCATCGCACCCCCGCCGCGGAGACCGATACGCGCCCGGCAGCCCCGGGAGCCACCAACCGCGGCATCGCGATCAGCGCGGGCAGCCTCGCGGTCGTCCTCGGTGCGCTCGACACCTACGTGGTCGTCACGATCATGGTCGACATCATGCGTGATGTCGGCATCGGCGTGAACGAGATCCAGCGCGTCACCCCGATCATCACCGGCTACCTGCTCGGTTACATCGCTGCCATGCCGCTGCTGGGCCGGGCCTCGGACCGGTTCGGCCGCAAGATCCTGATGCAGGCCAGCCTGGCCGGTTTCGCGCTGGGGTCGGTGGTCACCGCGATGTCGACCGATCTGGTGGTACTCGTGGTCGGTCGCGTGATCCAGGGCACCGCGAGCGGCGCGCTGCTGCCGGTCACCCTCGCGCTGGCCGCCGACCTGTGGGCCGCGCGCAACCGCGCGGCGGTGCTCGGCGGGGTCGGCGCGGCACAGGAACTCGGCAGTGTCCTGGGCCCGATCTACGGCATCTCGCTGGTGTGGCTGTTCAACCACTGGCAGGCGGTGTTCTGGGTCAATGTGCCGCTGGCGGCGGTCGCGATGGTGATGATCCACTTCAGCCTGCCGAGCCGGTCGGCGACCGAGGAACCGCAGAAAGTCGACGTGGTCGGCGGTCTGCTGCTGGCCGTCGCGCTGGGCCTGGCGGTGATCGGGCTCTACAACCCCAAGCCGGACGGCAAAGAGGTGCTTCCTAGCTGGGGCGCGCCGGTGCTGATCGCTGCGGCGTTGGCGGCCGTGGCCTTCTTCGTGTGGGAGAAGTTCGCCCGCACCCGGCTGCTGGATCCCCGTGGTGTCCGGTTCCGGCCGTTCCTCGCCGCGCTGGGCGCCTCGCTGGCCGCCGGGGCCGCGCTGATGGTGACGCTGGTCAACGTCGAGCTGTTCGGCCAGGGCGTGCTGGGGCAGGACCAGAACCAGGCCGCATTCCTGTTGTTGCGGTTCCTGATCGCGCTGCCCATCGGTGCGCTGCTGGGCGGATGGCTGGCCACCCGCATCGGCGACCGGATCATCGCGTTCGCCGGTCTGCTCATCGCCGCCGGTGGCTACCTGTTGATTTCGAAATGGCCCGCAAACCTGCTGGCCGCCCGACATGATCTCGGCTTCGTCGACCTGCCGGTGCTGGACACCGACCTGGCGATCGCCGGGCTTGGCCTCGGCCTGGTCATCGGGCCGCTGACCTCGGCGACCCTACGGGTGGTTCCGGCCGCCCAGCACGGCATCGCCTCGGCGGCCGTGGTGGTGGCCCGGATGATCGGCATGCTGATCGGGATCGCGGCACTGTCGGCGTGGGGCCTGTACCGCTTCAACCAGCACCTCGCCGGGCTGCCTGCCAGCACCGGCGGCAACTCGCTGGCCGAGCGGCTGGCCGCCGAGGCCAACCGGGTGCGGGAAGCCTACGTGCTGCAGTACGGCGAGATCTTCACCATCACCGCGGTGGTGTGCGTGGTTGGCGCGGTCCTGGGCTTACTCATCGCGACCAAAGACGAACATGCCGTGGAGCCGGCGGACGAGGCTCAGCAGCGCTCGAGTCCGGGGCCCATCAGCTGAGGCTCGTCCGCCTGTTCGGCGTCACCGGAGGTCAGGCCCCGCCAGGCATCACGGAGGACGCAGGTGAGGGTGTCGACAGGGTTGGTGGTGAGCCAGTCCTGCAGTGCAGTCATGGTCGTTTCCTTTGCTCGTGCTTTCATGCGCAACTCATCGGTGAAAGCGCGAATTCCCGGCCCAGTCTACCGAGGCGCAGCGGATGCGGGCCGCTCCCGCACCCGCGCGGCGTGTGAGGCCGGGCACGGAAACACCGCGTGAACGAATGCACACGATCGGATAACGGGGCTTGCGGCGTTACACCGGGATGAGGCTCAGCAACACGTCGGGCCCCACCGCGGTCATCCCGTCGAACCGCCAGCGCTGCGCCTGGGCGATGCTCAGCACGCCGACGTCGTCGACCGCGGCGACCGGGCCGCCGAGCAGGATCGGCGCCACATACGCCAGGATCCGGTCGATCACGCCGGCGCGCAGGAACGCCCCGGCCAGCGTGGGGCCGCCCTCGACGAGCACGTCGGTGCGATCGGACAACGCCTTGATCACCTCGTGCGGGTCACGGGTACGGATCACCATCGTCCGCGAATCATCGTTGAGAACTGTTGCATCGGGCGATATCTCACGCTCCCCCACGACGACGCGCAGGGGCTGGTGGTCGGCCAGACTGCCATCGGGCAACCGGGCGGTCAGCGCCGGATCGTCGACGAACACCGTGCCGGTTCCGACCACGATCGCGTCGGCAGCGGCGCGGCGGCGGTGCACATCCGCGCGCGCGGCCTCGCTGGTGATCCACTGGCTGGTGCCATCGGCGGCAGCGCTGCGCCCGTCCACGCTGGTTGCGAACTTCCATGTCACATGGGGCAATCCGGTGCGCTGCTTGTGCAACCACTCCCGCAGCGGTCCACCGGCGACGGCGGCGGACGACACCCCCGCGCTGACCCGCACCCCGGCCTCGGCGAGGCGGGCCGCACCGCCGGCGGCCACCGGATTCGGGTCGGCGACGGCGAAGGCGACCTCGGCGACCCCGGCCTCCAGAAGCGCGTCGACGCACGGCGGGGTGCGGCCGAGGTGATTGCAGGGTTCCAGCGTGACCACCGCGACACCGCCCGCGGCCCGTTGCCCCGCCCTGCGCAGCGCGACCACCTCGGCGTGCGGGCCGCCCGGCGGCGCGGTCGCGCCGACTCCGGCGATCGCCCCGTCGCGATCCAGAATGACCGCTCCCACAGGAGGATTCGGGTAGGTCCGGCCCTTGACTCGCTCGGACTGCTCGATGGCCGCGGCCATCGCGGCGTCGAGGTTCACAGCGTCAGATGTTTGGACGCCGACGCGGCCTGCCTGCGCAGCGCCCGGACCGCGGCCGCGGGATCCTCGGCGCTGTAGACCGCCGACCCCGCCACGAAGCAGTCCACACCGGCCTCCGCGGCGGCCTCGATGGTGTCGGCGTTGATGCCGCCATCGATCTCGACCAGGACGGTCAGCTCCCCCGCGTCGACCAGCCGTCGCGCGGTGCCGACCTTCGGCAGCACCTCGGCGATGAACTTCTGCCCACCGAAGCCCGGTTCGACCGACATCACCAGCAGCGTGTCGAAGTCACGCAGAATCTCCAGGTACGGTTCCAGCGACGTACCCGGCTTGATCGCCAGTCCCGCCTTGGCGCCCGCGGCGCGAATATCGCGGGCCACGGCGACCGGATCGTGAGTGGCCTCGGCGTGGATCGTGACGTTGTAGGCGCCGGCCTCGGCGTACGGCGGGGCCCAGCGCTGCGGGTTCTCGATCATCAAATGACAGTCCATCGGGATGCCGGTGACTTTGAGAAGGGACTCCACCACCGGCAGGCCGAGTGTCAGATTCGGCACGAAGTGGTTGTCCATCACGTCGACGTGCAGCCAGTCCGCGCCCTCGACGGCGGCGATCTCGTCGGCCAGCCGGGCGAAATCCGCGGAGAGGATCGACGGTGCGATGAGCGGCGACTTCGTGGCTTCTCGGGCGCGCGGTCCAGACATGAGGTGAAGCCTATCGGTGCTCAGTCGACCCGCAGCGCCGCGGCGAACATCGCGTCGGTGCCGTGCCGGTGCGGCCACAGCTGCACCGACTGACCGTCCCCGGTGTCGTCGGCGGGCTCGAACAGCTCCCGGGTGTTCAGCGCGGTCACCGGATGCCTGCGCAGCGCGTCGGCGACCACCCCGGCTGTCTCGGCCAGGTGCGGCGAGCAGGTCGCGTAGAGCACCACACCGCCTGGCCTGGTCAATCTGATCGCCGAGGCCAGCAGCTCGCGCTGCAGTTTGGCCAGCGGCGGAACGTCACCGGTCTTGCGCCGCCAGCGCGCCTCGGGCCTACGCCGCAGCGCGCCGAGACCGGTGCACGGGGCGTCGACCAGCACCCGGTCGAAACCCGGCGCCAGTCCCGGCTCACGACCGTCGGCGCGGACGACCTCCACCGGCAGGCCTGCGGTGTTCTGCTCGACCAGCTCGGCCCGTCGCAGCGCCGGCTCCACGGCGGTGACCGTCGCCCCGTCCGGCGCACCGAGTGCGGCCAGCAGCGCGGTCTTACCGCCCGGACCGGAACACAGGTCCAGCCAGCGTCCGCCGTCGGCGCCTTCCAGCGGCGCTAGGGTCAGTGCCCGGGCCACCAGCTGGCTGCCCTCGTCCTGCACCAGTGCGCGGCCCTCGCGCATCGCCGCGATCTGGCCCGGATCGCCGTCGCCGAGGTAAACCGCGTACGGCGAGTACTTCCCGACCGTCCCGCCGACCTGCTCGGCGAGGTCGGCAGCGGTCAGCTCCCCCGGGCGCACGGCCAGATGCACCGCCGGGCGGGCGTCGTCGCTGGCGAGCAGCGCAGCCAGCTCGCCGGCGCGGGCGCCGAGGGCGTCGGCGAACGCCTGCGCGATCCACCGCGGGTGGGCGTGCACGAACGCCAGGTGCCCGACGGGATCGCTCGTCGCCGACGGGGCGAGTTCCTCGACCCAGGACGCTTCGTCGCGCCGCGCGATGGTCCGGAGCACGCCGTTGACGAATCCTGCTCGCGCAGAATCGAATTCGATACCCGCTTGATCCACCGTGGTCGACACCGCGGCGTGGTCGTCGACCCGGGTGCGCAGCAGCTGATAGCTGCCCAGGCGCAGCAGGTCCAGCAGCACCGGATCGATCTTGTCCACCGGGCGGCCCGCCGCGGCGGCGATGACGGCGTCGAGCAGGCCGCGGGTGCGGCAGGTCCCGTAGGCCAGCTCGGTGGCGAACGCCGCGTCCCGCCCCGTGATCGCCCGGTCACGCAGGATGGCAGGCAGTGCCAGGTTGGCGTAGGCGTCGCGCTCGGAGACCGCGCGCAAGACGTCGAACGCGGCCCGCCGGGCGGGATCGAGAGGAGTGCGCTTCATCGGGCCCAGCCGTTCTCGTCGAGCCGGGCCCCGCGGGCCCAGTCGGCCGCGATCATCGGTTTCTTACCGGGCGGTTGCACCGTCCCGAGCAGCACCGGCACCGAACCGGTTCCGATGTGCACGTGTTTCTTGTCGGCGCGGATCTGCCCCGGCGCAAGACCTTCTGGCCCGTCCGCGGGGACGGTCACCGGACCGACCTTGACGCGCTGCTCACCGATCATGGTCCACGCGCCCGGGTTCGGGGTGACCGAACGGATTCGCCGGTCGACGACGTGTGCGGGCAGCTCCCAGCGGATCCGGGCGTCCTCGACGGTGACCTTGGGCGCGACGCTGACGCCGTCGGCGGGCTGCGGCACGGCGGTCAGGGTGCCGTCCTCGATGCCGTCCATGGTCGCCTCGAGCAGCCCGGCGCCGGACTCGGCGAGCCGCCCGAGGAGGTCCCCGGCGGTGTCGGTGGACCGGATCGTCTCGGTGACCACGCCGAACACCGGACCGGAATCCAGGCTCTTCTCGATCTGGAACGTCGTCGCGCCGGTCACCTCGTCGCCGGCGGCGAGCGCGGCCTGCACCGGCGCGGCCCCTCGCCATGCCGGCAACACCGAGAAGTGCAGGTTGACCCAGCCGTGCGCGGGGACCGCGAGCAGCGCGTCGCCCAGCATCGCGCCGTAGGCCACCACCGCAGCGCAGTCCGGGGACAGCGCGGCGAGTTCGGTGACGAACTCCTCGGAATTCGGTCGGGCGGGCTTGAGCACCGGGATGCCGTACTCGGCGGCCCGCACCGCCACGGGTGACGGTGCCGGGCGGCCGCGGCGTCCTGCGACTGCGTCCGGCCGGGTCACCACGGCGATCACCTCGTGCCGCGGCGAGTCGATGAGCCGCTGCAGGGACGGCAGGGCGGGTTCCGGTGTGCCGGCGAAGACGAGACGCACCGCGCCAGTCTAGGGAGGCTCAGACGGTGCGCGGCGTCTGGTAGTACTCCTTCTCGGTCACTCCCGCCAGCGGCGCCACGAACATCCACGGGATCGTGGTGAGCTGCCTGTTGAGGGTCGCGACGGCGTCGTTGTAGTACTGCCGTGCGAACGCCAGTTTGTCCTCGGTGTCGGCGAGGTTGCGCTGCAGATCCAGGAAGTTGTTCGAGGAGTTCAGTTGCGGATGGTCGCGCCCCAGCGCCAGCAGCGGCGCCAGCGCGGAGTCCAGTCGGGTCTCGGCGGCGCTGCGCTCGGCGACCGAGGTCCCGTCGGTGGCCGAGGTCAGCGCGGCCCTGGCGTCGGTGACGTGATCGAGGATCGCCTTCTCGTGCGCGGCGAAGGTCTGCACGGTGTGCACCAGGCCCGGGATCAGCGAGGCCCGCCTGGTCAATTCGACGTCGATGCCGGCGAGCGCTTCGGCAACCCGGACATCCGCGGAACGAATCCTGTTGTATCCCATCACGAACCCGGCCAGCACCAGTAGCGCGAGCACCAGCACGATGACCAGCAGCACGCTCACCATGAACCGCCTCCTCCTCCACCACCACCGCCGCCACCGCCGCCACTGCTGCTGGAGCCGCCCCCGCCCGAGGAGGACGAGGACGACGCCTGCGAGGCGGTGTACGCGCTGATCGACGACGACAACGCCGACTCGAAGCTGTCGAAATGCGCTCCGTCGCCCCCACTGTGCCCCGAGCCGCTCGACGAGGACGTCGTCGTCACGTACCAATCGGGTTGCGGGGCGATCGATCCCGTGTACGCCTGGTACTTCTTGGCCCACAGCGCGGCGACGCCGGCGGCGACCGCGAACGGGACGTAGGCGACGTAGAGGTCCTTGCGCGCGGCGAAGTCGAAGCGCGTCTCGGCCGAGTCGGTGGCCAGCATCCGGTAGAAACCTCCGACGCGCGACCACAGTTCGCGTCCGGCGGCGGTGCGTCGGGTACCGACACCGTCGCGCCAGGACGCCACCGAGAACAGGAAGAACGCCGCGAACGGCAGCGCCCACATGGTCGCGGGGAATCCCCAGCGGAAGAACCCGCAGACCATCAGGATGAAGGCCGCGGCGTTGGCCGCGCGTAACCACAGCTCTTTCTTGCGGGCCACGAGCAGCCCCGACTCAAGCGCCCACTTCTCCACCGCCTTGGCCATGTCGGCCTTGGCCTTGTCGAGCCGCTTGCCGGCGGATGCGGTCTTGGCGGCCTTGAACGTGGATCCGCGGTTGCGCACCTTGAGCCGGGTGGCCACCGCGAGGCTCACCGGGTCGATGCCGGCCCACTGGCGCGGCTCGCCGACACTCCGGATGGTCCACTCCTTGTCACCGACCTGCTCCAGGCTGATCACGCCGCGCTCGGCGAGATGGAACAGCGTGGCGGTCAGCCCGCTCTTCGGGACTGATTCGGTGCGGATGTACTCGGCCTGGACCGGACCCAACCCGGGCGGCGGGGCGTACTGCAACGGGAATCCGGGAGGCTTCTCCATTACTGAGCGCAGCCAGATCAGCGCGGCGGCGCCGAGCAGCGCGGTGAAGCCGGCCGTCCAGAGCACTCCGGCCACCGACTGGCCCAGCACCCGGTCCCACGTGTACGGCCACGGCAGGGCGGCCCTGGGCGGGGTCGGTACGTCGACCCCGGCGCGCACGGTGACCGGCGTGCGCGGGGGCAGCGATTCGGCCGTCATGCGCACCCGGTTGCCGTCGACGGTCAGCGCGTCACAGGCCCTGCCTACCCCGAACCCGACCGAGCACTGCGCTGTTCCGACGTCGCCGGGCAAGGTGACGGTGATGTCGGCGCGGTCGATGCGGTTGTTCCAGGCGGGGGCGACGACGTTCCAGAAAAAAACAGAGGGCGAGTTTGCGGAGCCTCCGGCCGAGCCGGCGAATTGCCGGCCGGCGCCGACATCGCCGGGGTCGAGCACCCCGGCGATGGTGTAGCGGATCTCGAAAACGTGGGTGCCGTCGCTGAGATAGCGGTCGGGGTCGCCGATCTTGGCGACCCGGAACCGTCCGGCGTCCTCCCAGAGCATCTGGTAGGGCACCGGTCGGCCGTCCAGCAGCACCGAGGTGACCTCGGGTTTCTGGCGCAGATGCGGGTCGTTCTGGTTGGCCACGTCCCAGTACCGGAAGATGCCGTGGCGGTCGGTGCTGTAGAACTCGGTGGTCAGGGTCTCGACGGCGGTCATGTCACCGGCGGCGTCGACCACGATGTCGACGTCGTAGTCGGCGATCACCACGGGGTCGTCGATTTCGGAGGCGCCGGAGCCGCCGTGGAACAGCACCGGCCACAGCACGCCGAACGCGATCAAGATCAACGGGATCAGCGCTTTGCCCAGGCGACCCGCTGACATGGGCATCACCCTATGTGCAATGGATCGATCTGGACGCGAACCGGCTCATGATCGTGGCGGGCGCTTTGCACCACGGTGGCGCGGCGCAGCGCGGCCGCCAGCGCAAGACCGCTGTCGCGGGGTACTCGCACCAGCATCCTGCTCACCGTCGCGTCGAGGGCCAGGCCGGCGGGGCGACGCGCACCCAGGGGCAGGTCGACCGGGCCGAGGACCTCGGCGGTATCGGGCAGCGTCGCGGCTTCGAGCAGCGCGGACACCGCCCGCGGATCTCCGTCGAGGGCGGCCATATGGGTGGCCGGAGGCAGTCCGACCTCGGTGCGCGAGTCCAGCTCGGACTCGGCATGGCCCACCGGATCCCACCGGATCAGCGCCTGCACGGTGGGGATCGCCGATTCGGCGACGACGGCCACCACGCCGCCGTCGGAGCGGCACCGCACGAGCGCGGCGGCGGCCATCCAGCGGCGCAGCGTGTCCTCGGCGGCGCGCAGGTCCTGACGGCCGAGCAGTGCCCAGCTGTCGAGCAGGAGCGCGGCGCCGTACCCGCCGTCGGCGATGGGTTCGACGCCGGGGGTCGCGACGACGACGGCGGCGCGGCCCGGCACCGCTGCCACGGTGTCGTCGCCGCCGGAGGTGACGACGGGCGCCCCGGGGAATGCGCGGCCGAGTTCCTCGGCGGTGCGGCGGGCACCGACGACGACGGCGCGCACCGCGTCGGAACCGCACCGTGTGCAGCGCAGCGCCGGCTCCTCCCGGCCACACCACCGGCACATCGCGCCGGGAGCATCCCGGCCGGGCAGCGACAGCGGCCCGGTGCAGTGCCGGCACCGTGCCACCGCGCGGCAGCGCGCGCACGCCACCGCGGGCACGTAGCCGCGGCGGGGCACCTGCACCAGCACGGGGGCATCGGCGGACAGCGCTGTGCGCGCCGCGTCCAGCGCCACGGTGGGCAGCCGGGCGGTGCGCGCGGCGGGATCGCGTTCGTGGGCGTAGGCACTGTCCTCCAGAGCGATCACGCGAGGGGCGTGTGCCCGCAGGGTCTGCCGGGTCGCGGTCAGGTCGTGCGCCCAGCCGCTGCGCACCAGCGCCTGCGCCTCGGCGGTGCGGGCGTGGCCGCCGATCATCGCCGCACAGCGCACCTGGTGGGCGCGCAGCATCGCGACCTCGCGGGCATGGGGGTACGGGGCACGCGGCTCGGCGAGCGAATCGTCACCGTCGTCCCAGAGCATGACCAGGCCCAGGTCGGCGACCGGGGCGAAAACCGCGCTGCGCGTGCCGATCACGAAGCGCGCATCGCCGCGCAGCACCGACAGCCACCGGCGGTACCGCTCGGCGGGGCCCAGGCCCGCCGACAGCGCCACCACCCTGGTGTCGTCGACGCGCTCGACCGCGGCGCCGTACAGCCGGTCGACGTCGCGCTGGTCCGGCACCACCGCGAGCACCCCGCGCCCGGCGTTGACCGTGACCGCGGCCGCCTCGGCCAGCCGGTGCGGCCAGGATTCGCCGGGCAGCGCCTGCCACACCGCTCGGGCGGCACGGCCGTGGCCGAGTGCCGCCAGGAATTGCTCGCCGCCGCTGTACGCCTGCCAGGCGGTGGTATCGACAGGCCTGGGTGAGAGGGGTTCGAGCGGTTCCCGGACTCGCTTCTCGGCGTTGGCGTGCCGTGGCGGGACGGCCAGCCGGAGCACGTCGGCGCGGGTGCCCGCATACCGGGCGGCGACCGCGTCGACCAGCCGGCGCACGTCATGGGTCAGCACGCATTCGGCCGACACCACCTTCTCGAGCCAGCCCAGCTTCCCGACATGGTCGGTGTCGGAACGCCTTTCGAGTACGAAGGCATCGACGAGCCTGCCGTGGAAACGGACCCGGACGCGCACCCCCGGCTGGGCGTCGTCGGACTGCTCGCCCGCCACCAGGTAGTCGAACTCGCGATCGAGGTGGGGCACCGTGAGCATCGGCAGAACACGAGCCACCGGCTCGTGTTCGGCGGCCTGCCGGACGGTGCTCACCCCGCAGGTGTAGCAGAGGGCACCGACGCGCGGCCGAACAGCAGTCCCGCGGTGATCAACACCAGCGACGCGGCATACACCCACCAGATCGGCACCGCCAGCGCCTCGGAGCCGAGCACGAACTTGTCGATGCCGATCATCGCGTCGGACACCGCAAAACACACCGCGCCCAGCGCCGTCCACGGGGTGGGCAGATCGGCCAGCAGCGCGGCGCACACCATCGCGCCGAGGACGGCGATGTACACCACCACGGGCACCGCCATTCCCTGTTCGAGTAGCCGCGGCCAGAACCACACCAGCAGCGCCGCGCAGGCCACCGCGACGACAGCGACGCCGGCCATCCTGCGGCGTGACGGATGCCGCAGCGGCCACAGTGCTGCCAGGAAGCACAGGTGGGCGATCAGGAACGCGGCCAGCCCGAGCACGAATGACGGTTCCCACCAGGGCATCGCGAGCAGGTAGTCCCCCGCGGCCGAGAACAGCAGGGCACCGACCAGCAGGCGCCTCTCCCGCCCGACCGGGTGGGTCAGCGCCGCACCGGCGAGCAACACCGCGGCCAGCGCTTTCACCGCGGGCTGCAGGCCGAACTGTCCGGTCAGCTCGGCCCCCGCGGCCACGCGGGTGGACGTGACGATGAGGAACACCCCGTAACCGGCCGCCACCGCGACGGCGGCCACCCACAGCGCGTGTGCGCGAGTCCTCGGCATGCGGAGAACCTACTATCTGACGCGATGGGCAGAATTCGGCGCCGCGTGCGACCAGCCAGTGTTCGCGTCGCAGCGCTCGATGTCGCACACAGTCGGCGACGGTCGGCGGTGGTGCTGGGGCCGGTGGCGCTCCCGTCGGCCGACGACCTCACCGCGCGACTTCTGGCGATGGCCGAAGCCGGTCCGGCGTCCAGGATCGGGTTGCTTCCGGACACCGCGGGCACCCGCTGGCGGTTCTGCCCGGACTCGCTGCGGCAGGCGGTCTCGACGACGGTCCGCGACCCGGTATCGGATCCGGTCGAGTTGCTGAGCACACTTCGGCAGGCGCACGGGGACGCGCTGCGGATCCTGGCCGCCGGTGACTACCTCGCGATCGACTTCAGCCACGGGCTCGGCGAGGTGCCGCTGCTCGACATCCTGGTCGCCGTGCTCCTCGGCGCTGTGGATCCCGGCGACGACGCGGTGTGGAATCCGTACCGCGGCGCGCTGTCGCCGTTGGTGCTGGCCGCGGTGCGCGCAGTCGGTCTGGCTCCCGGCCGTCTCGTGCCGCTGTGGCGTCAGCACCGGCGCAACGTCGCCGCGCCTGCCCCGCCGGCACCGCCGGATGCGCCGCCGGTGGCCCCGTCAGCGACCACCCGGGTCACCCTAATCGATGCGGAAACGGTGAAAGAGCTTCGGCGGCACCGTGATCGCGTCCTTCCAGGTGTCAGCATGTTCGCCGTCCAGACCTGCGCGCTGGCCGAGGCGTTCACCGCGGCCGGCTTCGACGTGGATCCGACGGTCACCGCGCCGTTCGACGTCCGGCGCTACCTGCCCGGGACACGCAGCACGCTGGCCTCGTTCTCGGCCGGACTGGATTTCACACTCGACCGGTCGGCCGGGCCGCGCGGTCTGCACGCCGAGATGACCGCGGCGGCGCAGATGGCGCGCCCTGTCGCCAACCTGGTCGCGGGCACGGTGAAGACGCGAATGGCGATGCGAGCGGGTCATCAGCAGGAGTGGGAGGTCCCCGCCCGCCCGCGGCTGCGTCTGCTGCATTCGAGCATCGGCACCGTACCCGGGCACCCGTGGTCGTTCAGCGATCCTGCCGACGCCCGGATCCTGGTCGCGAGCGACCCCGTGAGTCCGTGCGGGGTGACCGTCACCTCGGCGACGGTGATGGGGTCGCTGTGGCTGACCGCGGAGTTCCACGGCACCGTCTTCGATCCCGAGCGGATCGGCGCCGCTCTGGCTTCGGTGCCCGATCACGCGCGCGCCCTGCTCGGCCGATGAGCGGCTACTCGTAACCGTTGTCGTTGCCGGGAGCGTAGTACGGGTTCACGCTGCGGAAGACCACGGTCTGGCCTTGCTCGTACACCGTGCTCCACTTCGGGGATCGGCGCAGTGCGTCCTGGACGATGTCGACGGCTTCTGGGCGGAAGTCGCCGTAATAGCGGATCGCCTTGTTGGACTGCTCGCTGAAGATCACGTAGGCCATGTAGACGCCGTTGGTCACGTCGTCGCTGAGGGTCTTCAGATCCTCCTCGGTCGGGAACGACGCCTTCAGTTCGGCCAGCCGCGGATCCCGGCCGTCCCACAGGTCGTAGCTGACCGGCTCGTCGTAGTACGGGTTGAACTGGGTGAGCTCGGCGTAGTCGGCGTTGAGCCGGGTCGGCATGCCGCCGAGGCGCATCATCACGAACCGGGTGCGTTTGTCGGCGCCGGTGGTGATCGACTGCATCACGTCGACCTGCGCCCTGGTCTCGAAGATGAAGGGCCACAACGCGACATAGCCGTGCAGTCCGGCCAGGGCCGCCGTGGTGGCCGCTGCCACGGCCACCGTTTGCACGGCCCCTCGGCGCAGTCGTGTCCCGGTCGCGCCGACCGCCCCGACCACGGCCGGGGCGATCAGGATCGCGCAGCCGAGAAGCGAGTACAGGTACACCCGGAAGATCGCCTCGCCGCCGTAACTCTGTCCCAGCAGCAGACCGAACGAGCTGAACGCGACGATGCCCAGTGCGAGCACCGGACGTCGGTGGCGGCGCATCCAGACGGCGGTCGCCAGCGCGGTCAGCAACACGATCACCGACAGGCCGCGCACCACGGCGGAGGTGAAGTCCTTCGCGGGCAGCCCGGAACTCTGAACGTTGCTGCCGGCGTTGTCAAGTGGGCTGCCGCCGGACAGCAGACCGTAGGGCAGCACGGCCTCGAGGTTCAACAGCAGATAGCTCACGGCGATCGACACCATCGCGACCGAGATCCACCACGGCCGGGCCCTGCCGAACACGCAGAGCAGACATGCCGCGGCGACGGCCCAGAACGGGGTGAGCTGGTGGGTGGGCACCATCGCGGCGAACACCACGATGGCGAGCACCCCGCACCCCCGGCTGCCCGGCGACGCGAGCAGCAGGGTCATCATGCCGAAGGCCAGCACCACCGACCACGCCTGCGGCGAGAAATAGTCCTGGCCAACCCAGTTCGCGATCTCGACGATGAACGCCGCGGTGACGGCGGTGCGCCGGGAACGTCCGAGCACCCGGGCGGCGGTGTAGGCCGTCAATGCGATCAGGACGTGCATGACGGGGGCGAACACGTGGGCCACGGACAGCGCCGGTATCCCCGTGACCTCACAGAACCACGCCCAGGTGGTGAAGAACGCGGTCCACTGCGCGTAGATGTCGGTGCCGTCGGGGGCGATGCGTCCGTTGACCATGATGTAGTCGACGACGGCGAGGTGCTTGTAGGTCCAGTCGTAGAGCGGCACCTCTGTGGCCACCACCGTGGTCACCCGGGACACGACAATCGCCGACGCTACGGCGACCGCCGCGGGCAGCAGCTGCCGGTCGCGCACCGCCAGCAGCAGGGCCCAGGCACACAGCACGATGCTCACCGCCAGCAGCGGTCCGGACCCGGAGAACAGCAGACCGTAGTACCCGGCGTCGGCCCCGGGCAGACCGGGCACCGCGACCGCCCACACCACCAGCGCGGCGACGCTGAGCAGTAGGGAGAGATGGCGCCGCACAACGTTTCCGCGCGGCGCCGCTGCCGTCACGCCGCGCCGGCGCCATCCGCGGGCCGCCTCCAGCACCGAGGTGTGGTTGCGCCGGTACCAGTACGCGCTGCTGCTCGCGACGACCAGGACCTGCACCCACAGGATGCCGGCCGGTTCCCACCGGTAGGACCACATCGCCGTGATCGCCGCCAACGTCGCGATCGCCATCCCGAGCACGGGCACCGTGGACAGCAGCGCGCGCCGCGGAATCCGAACCCAGGTCAGCACGGCCGCGCCGGGGCCGATCGCGATGAACACCGCGAGCGCGATCGCTCGCAGCGGGCTCGGCAGGCCGGTCAAAGCGACCGCTCCCGCGACCGCGCCGACCGCGGCGAGGTCGGCCATCCGTATCGGCGTCACGGGGATGCGCCGCAGCACAAACGTTTCGGAGTTCCGCACGAAGGTGGTGGGTGCTGTCACGGGTTCGAGTGTGGCGGTCATCGGCGGCCTGCCATCGCGGTGTTGCGGGTCTGTTGACGCCTTCCCTGCCAGAGGGCCCGGGGTCCGCCGAGCACCGACAGCACCTCGATACGCCCCACCGAAGAGGGCACGGCGTCGGCGATCCCGTCGGACATCCGTGCCGGCGAGGTCATGATGGCGCCGTAGTCGGCGCCGGCACGCAGCGACGACCGGAAGCGTCGGCGCAGCACCTGCACCGCCAGGCGCCGGTGCGAGGCGTCCAGGCCCACCTTGGTCAGCCACGCGCCCAGCCCGAGGCCGTATCCGCGGGCCTGTTCGAGCAGGGCTTCGTTGTCGCTGCGATGCCGGTGCCACACGATCGCGGCAGGTTCGGTGGCCAGCGCATCACCGGCGGTGAGCACCCGGAAGAACAGGTCGAGGTCTTCACCGCCCTGTGACGCGGTGCCCGCGCCGAGCGCCTCGTCGAAACCGCCGAGTTCGAGCACCCTGTCCCGCTGCACGGCGAAGTTCGCACCCGTGCCGAATCGACCGACCTGGAACGGAAACAGCGGCTGGTCGGCCGGCGGCTCGGCCATGCTGAACACCCGCGGCTCCAGCGATCCGGCCCAGGTGACCCGCTGGTCGAAGTAGGCCTGGGCGGCGGTGCGCAATTCTCCGCTGGGCACCAGACCCGACACGCAGGAGACCTTCGGCGACCGCGCGAACCCGGCGGCGAGAGCGCGCAGCCAATACGGGTCCACGACGACGTCGTCGTCGGTGTAGGCGACCACCAGATGGTGCGCCCGGCGCAGTCCGGTGTTCCTGGCCACCGACAGTCCGGGAACGGGCTCCTCGACGTAACGCACCCGCGGATGACCGTTCCGTTCGACCACTCGCGCCGTGGCATCGGTACGCGGCGCGTTGTCGACGACCACCACCTCGAAATCCGGATAGTCGACGGCCAGAACAGAATCCAGTGCGTCTGCGAGCTGGTCGGGACGTTCCCTGGTGCACAGCACCACCGAGACCGCCGGGAGGGCGGCGGCGGTACCGGGGTCCTGCGGGGACGGGCACTGCGGAACGGGCAGACGCACCACGCCGTCGTCGATGGGGGCTTCGACGAAAGCGACCGGCCGGTTACGGTGCCGTACCAGCACCCGCGCCACGTGATAGCCGTCCGCGTGGTCGGGGGCGAACTTCACCGTGCCATCGTCGGCGGGTGTCAGCTCGTCGACATCGAGCATGCCCACCCATCGGGCCTGCGGCCACACCCGAGCGCCTTGCGGCGGCATCGCGGGTTGGAGTGTTCGCGGCGCGGTCATGGCACTGTCACCCGGACCCAGTCCACGAGCATGGTCGACGGATTGGGCGTGGAGGTGTCCGGCGGTCCGGGCCAGTCACCGCCGACGGCGACGTTGAGCAGCAGGAAGAACGGCGCATCGAACACCCACCGACTGCCTTCGGCCAGGTCGGTGGGTGTGACGCTGAACAGCGTGACGTCGTCGACGCCGGTGACGATGCGGCCGGGGGTGCGCTCCACCCAGTAGGTGTGGAACTCGCCGGCCATTGGGAACGGGACCGGCCCGGAGGCCGAAATCTGTTCGCCGCGAGCATGTCCGGCGCGCGGCAGGTGTACGCCGGTGTGGAATTCGGCGGCGTGGTTGAGGGTTTCGATCACGTCGATCTCCCCCGCGTCGGGCCAGCCGATCCGGTCGACGTCGCGGCCGAGGAGCCAGAACGCCGGATGCAGCCCGGTGCCGGCGGGCAGCTTGATCCGCGCCTCGGCGCGGCCGGTCGCGAACTCGACGCTGCCCTGCGTGGTGATCCGTGCCGATGTGATCCGATCCAGCCCGTCCCCGCGGGCGGTGATGGCCAGATGTCCGGCGCCGTCGAGGCTGACGTTCGCAGGACTGTCGGTGTAGGTCTGCATCTCGTTGTTGCCCCAGCCTCCACCGCCGGTCTGGCAGCGCCACTGCGGAGACGGTTTCGAACCGGCGGGGCCGTCGAAATCGTCGGCGAAGATGACCCGTGGCCCGCTCGGCTCGGCGTTGCCGACGGGCGCGGATGCCGAACAGCCGGTGAGCACCATCGCACCCGCCGCGAGTGCACCGCTCATCACCCAGCGAGAAGTTCTGTGCCTCACGCTGTTTCCTCGACCAGGTCGCAGACCTGCGGGTCCGTCGAACTGCTGGGCGGTGATCCTGCGAATCCCGTGGTGCCGACCGCGACCACCGCGACCAGGATGCCGTAGACGGCCATGCGCTGGGCACCACCGGAACCGAAGAACGAGTGCCCACCCATGTAGGTGACGTAGCCGACGACGCTGACCACACCCGAGAGCGCGGCGACCGCACGGCGTTCGAGCGAGAGCTCCGACGTGGAGCCGAGCGCGATGAACAGCGCGCTGACCGAGCCCAGCGTCATGAAGAGCACGATGAACGTCAGGTTCCACGCATAGTCCACGCGGTAGGTCACCACGCCGGAGGCCGCCATCCCCCACCCGGCGACGGCCAGCAGCAGTGCCGGGCCGCGATCGGCCACCCGTTGCACGAGCAGGCTCGCCGCGACGAACAGCACACCCAGGCCGGTCACCACCAGGCCGACGTTCATCGCCCGGTAGAGCTCACTGCACGGCCACTCCCCCGCCGGCCCACAGAACGCGACCCCGAGCGGTCCCAACGTGTCGTCGCGGTAGCCATAGTTGCCCCGCCACGTCGCGGACACCACCCATTCGGCGGCGAAGTACACCAGCGGCGCGAGCGCCACCCACGCCGTAATTCGCGAATTCCCCAGCCATGCACTGACTTTTGGCATCATTCCCCCGTCTGCGGTCCCACCGTCGCGGCCAGCCCCACGAGATAGCCCACCGAGGTGATCAGCAGGCCGGCGGCCAACGCCAACACCCGGGTGGGCTGCCGCCGGGCCCTCCACAACCCGGAGGGAAGTGTCTTGGTGGTGTACGCGCGCTCGCTGCGCAGCGCCGGGCCACGGCCGCAGAGCCGGCTCAGCGTCGCCTTGCTGCGCCCCTCATGAAAACAGCGCCGCGCGAAGTACCTCGCGGTGGCGCGGTCGGCGGGCACAGCATGCGAGACGGCGAACCCGGTGCGGCGGACGATGCGGGCCAGCGGATCTCGACGGACCAGTTCGATGCCCATCATTGTCTCTTCGCAGCCGGCGGGCACCGCACCGATGCGCCCGAGCCTGTCGGAGAAGCCGCCGATCCCGGTCAGTTCCGTCTTCCGGACGGCCATCGCCGCGCCGATGGGATTGCGGATCGCGGCCCCGTCGGGCGGCAATCCGCGGTAGTCGCATCCGACGACCCAGTCGAACTCCGGCGGGAACCACTGCGGCCGGCCTGCCTGCCAACTCGGATGCACCGCGCCTCCGAGCGCGGTGACCGTGGGATCGACGAAGGCCGAGCGCACCTCCTCCAGGGCGTCGTCGTGCAGGACGGCGTCGTCGTCGAGGAACACCACGACCTCTGCGGAGGCCGCGTGCATTCCGGTGTTCCTGGCACCCGACAGACCCTGCCGGAACTCGTTGGCCAGCACGAGAACCCGCGTGCCGTATGTGTCGTGCAGATCGCGATGCAGTACGTCGTTGCCGTCGACCACCAGGATCAGCTCGTCGTCACGGCGGAGCTGCCGCAGCGCCGCGGCGACCGCATGGTCGAGCAACCTCCTGCGGGCGCTGGTGTAGCAGCAGATGACCACGCTCATCGAGATCCGCTCCGGAAGTGCGTCTTCCAGCGGCAGGGGCTGTGCGGTCACCGCGACCAGCCGAGGACCGCCGCGACCCGGGCCGCGCGGTGTTCCCGACGCTCACGATTGATGGTGCGAAGCACGCGCAGGCCGTCGGTGACCGCGTTGAGGTTGCTGCGCCCGTGAATTCGCCTGCCCTCGAAGCTTCCCACCTCGTGGATGAGCCAGCCACTGCGCGCGGCCCGGACGTTGATCACGGTCTCGATCTCGAAGCCGTCGCCCCACTGCGGTTCGGTGGTGTCTGTCGCCGGCAGATCCAGGCAGTTCAGGTTGCGGCGCCAGAAGGCGTTGTAGCCGTAGCACAGATCGCTGAACTCGGTCTTGAACAGCCGGTTCACCAGCCAATTGAGCGCCTTGTTCCCCATCCGCCGGATCTGGGTGATGTCGTCGCTGCCGCCACCGCCGGAGAACCGGCTGCCCTTGGCGAGGTCGGCGCCGGCCATGAGCGCGTCAACGAAGCGCGGGATCTCGGCCGGATCTGTCGAACCGTCACCGTCGATCATCACCACGATGTCACCGGTGGCGGCTTGGAAACCACACGCCAGGGCGTTGCCCTTGCCGGCGCGGGTCTGCTCGATAACCGTGGCGTTCGGCCACAGCGCACGGGCGACGTCGGCGGTGCCGTCCTCGGACCCGCCGTCGATGACCACGATCTCGTCGACCGGCGGCATCCGCCGCGCGACGTAGGAGAGATTGCGCGCCTCGTTCCGCACGGGCAGGACCACGGTGACGGTAGGCTGCGCAGGTTCCGGGGTCGGCGTTGAAGGAATGTTTGCCAGAAATCGACCCAACTGAGCGTAAACACGCGTGTCTGACTCCGGAACGATTTCCGTCACTTTTTCGAAACTCCTTGTAGAGCCGTCTTTTCGGCGCATACCGCACCGGAGCGCACCTGAGGAAACGGGCCAGTGAGAGCACGGGTCTGTCAATTAACTGTGCGCCACCTTAGCGAAAATGCATGCAAATGTGGCCGCCCCCTCCCCGGGTATGACCAGCATCACAACTTTGGGTAGCCTAAGCAAACTTCGACCGCTTTAGTATCCTCACCGACAGCGAGTCTCCGACACCCTTCCGTCCCCGTTGACTCCCCTCTCTCCGACATACCTAGGACCCGACGATGCCGATGACCGGCCGTTTCCTCTCCCCCGGCCTCGGCATCGACATCGCCGCGGTGATGACCTCAAGCGCGGCCACGGGCGTACTCGGTTTCGTGTTCTGGACCGTGGCCGCCCGGGGATACGACGCCGCCGAGGTCGGGCGCGCGTCGGCCATCATCTCGTCGGCGACCCTGATCGCCATCCTGGCCAACTTCAGCCTCGGCAGTCTCTATGAGCGCTTCCTGCCACTGGCCGGCGGTCACACCCAGCAGGTGGTGCGCCGCGGCATCATGTTCGTCTCGTGCACCGGCCTGCTGTTCGGCACGGTGTTCGTCCTGGTCGGCCCCCGTGCCGCACTTTTCCCGAATTGGCCTGAGGCCGTGCTCTTCCCGGCGTTCGTTGTGGTGCTCGCGGTGTACGCGCTGCAGGACCAGATCCTGATCGGACTCAGCCGCGCCCGGATGATCGCGACCAAGAACATCGGACAGTCAACCGCGAAACTCGTCGTAGTGGCGGCGCTCATCCCGCTGGCGACCGGCGCGGCCATCGTGTGGTCGTGGGTGCTGCCGGCAGCGGCGATCACCGCGATCATCGCGCTGGTGGTGATCCGGCGCGAGACCGCGCAACGCCGAGGGACAGCCGCCCTGCCCCCGCGCCGCGAACTGATCCAGTTCTTCGCGAGCTCATATGCGATCAACGCGGTGGGCGTGACCGTTCCGCTGTTGGTGCCGCTGATCGTCGTCGCGCAGCTCGGCACCGAGATGAACGCGTACTTCTCGATGTGCTGGCTGGTGGTTAACACCCTCGGTGTGCTCGTCGGCGCGACCGCGGCACCGTTCATCGCCGCCGCCTCGACGCCGGGAGCCGACCTGCGCTCGTGCACACAGCGATTCGTCCTGATGTGCGGTGGCGCCGCGCTGGCCGGTTGTGCCGCGCTGCTGGTCGCCGCCCCGTTCATCCTCGGCATCCTGGGCCCGCAGTACGCCGAACACGGCACCACACTGATCCGGATGATGGCGCTCACCCTGCCGTCGGTGGCGTTGATGACCGTCTACACCGCGCTCGCGCGGCTTCAGCGCCGACTCCGTCTCGCCGTGGCCGCCCAGCTGCTACTCGGCATCGTGGTGGTCAGTGGGGTCATCCTGACCACCGGGCGGTGGGGCATCGACGCCGTCGGCTACACCTATCTCGCCGCCGAGCTGCTGAACACGCTGATCCTGCTGGTCCCCACATTGCTGCTGTTGCGCAAGGTCGCCGCCACCCCGCGCGGACAGGCTCTCGATCACGTCAGCCCGACCGCCCCACGCCCCGACCTCACCGAGTACGGCGCCATCGAACACGACTCGGTGGCCGCACGTTTCGCCGAGATCGCCGCGCAGAAGCGGGACGCCGTCGCTTTGCGCAGCGACAGCGGCGCCGTCAGCTATGGCGAACTGCACGCAGCGGCCGCCGCATGGACCGCGCAGCTGCGGGGGCGCGCCGACCCGGAGTCCGCGGTCGCACTGGTCGGTGACCTCACCCCCCAGACCGTCGCCGTCGTCATGGGCGGCTTCGCGTCGGGAGCGCCGCTGGTGCCCCTCGACACCGGCCTGCCGGTCGACCGGATGACCCACATCTTCGACACGCTCGAAAAGCAGGGCCTGCGTCCGGGCACCGTGGTGGTCAAGGACGGGCATCCGCTCAAACAACAGCTCGACGGCAACTTCTCAGTGTGGTCGACCGACCCGCCGACCGATCCGGCACCGGCCCCGACCGGGGTGCCGCACCTGGGCTTGCAGACCGTGACCAGCATCCAGTTCACCTCAGGCTCTTCCGGTGAGCCCAAGGCGGTGCTCCACGTCAACGGCACCTGGCTGAGCGACTGGGTGCTGCACCGGGATCGGTTCGGCATCGTCGACGGCGCCCGGGTCGCGCTGTGCATGCCGGTCAGTTTCGCCGCCGGTCTCAATGTGCTGATCGGGTCGCTGCTGTCGGGCGCCGAGGTGATCGCGATCGATCCGCGCAGCTGCACACCCGAGGCGGCGGCCGATCGCCTCGCCGACGCCGACATCGTCATGTGCACACCGTCTTTCCTGCAGTCGGTGGTCGAGATCGGCGGCACCCGCACCCTGGATCGCGTGCGCCGCATCGTCACCACCGGCGAACCGGTGTACGGCAACGTCATCCGGCGCGCCCGAGAGCTGGCGCCGAATGCGGTACTGACCAACTGGGCAGGCTCCTCGGAGACGCTCGGCATCGCGCACTTCGACATGTGGCCCGGCGATCCCATACCGGCCGGGGTGATCCCTGCCGGGGTCGCGGTACCGCACAAAAAGCTCGCCATCGACGATCAGGGCCGGCTGACCGTCACCTCGCAATATCTGGCAGCCGGCTATCTGGCACCGGCGAGCGCGACCACCACCTTCGTCGAAAACCCGGACTCCACCCGCACTTTCGTCACCAATGATCGTGCCCGCATCGACGACTCCGGGGTTCTGGTGGTGCTCGGCCGGATGGACGCGGCCCTCAAGATCCGCGGCTACCTGGTCGAACCGGCCGAGGTCGAGGCCGCGCTGCTGGACTGTCCCGGTATCCGGGAGGCACTGGTGCTGGCCGACACCACCTCCCAGACACCGACGTTGACGGCCTATGTCGCGCCGGCCCCGGGCACCCGCACCCCCGCGGTCGCCGACGTTCGGGCGCAGCTTCACGAGCGACTGCCGGCGTGGATGGTGCCCAGTCATGTGGTGATGCTGGAATCGCTGCCCCGCAACGAGCGTGGCAAGGTCGACCGCCGGTCGCTGCCGAGACCGGAGCGTGGACCGATCGTCCCCGCGACCCCGGGCCTGGAGACCGGCATCGCGGCCACCTGGGCCCATGTGCTGCGCCTGGACCAGGTCGGCCGCGACGAGAACTTCTACGCGCTGGGCGGAGATTCACTCAACGTCGCGCAGGTCATCGCCGCGGTCGGCGAGCGGCACGGGGTGCGGCTGACGGCCTCCGATCTGGCCGGCGCGCCGACGGTCGCGCAGTTCGCCGACATCGTGGCCGCACGGCGCGCGGGTCTACCGACCCCGGGCGCGAGCACACTCGCGCCGACCACGGTGCTGTTGCGCCCGCCGGGCGAGAACACTCAAGAGACGTTGTTCTGCTTCGCCGGGGCCGGCGCCTCGGCTCTGACGTTCGCGCCGCTGGCCGATCGCGTGGACCGCGAGACCGCCGTGGTGGCTTTCCAGGCTCAGGGTCTGGAGAACCGCGCGTTCCCCGACTGGACGGTGGGACGAGCGGCACGCCGCCACCTCGGCGACCTGCTCGCGCTCCAGCCCCAAGGTCCGTACCGGCTGGTCGGTCATTCGCTCGGAGCGTTCATCGCCATCGAGGTGGCCGACCGGTTGCGCGCGCTCGGTCATGAGGTCGAGCTGGTCACGATGCTCGATCCGTTCCTGCCGCCGCGCACCGTGCGCGCGGCCCGCAAGCACCTGCCCGGGGTGCGATCCACCCTGCTCGAACAGACACCGGCCGACCGGTCGGTGCTGTGGCGGCACCGGTTGTGGCTGCCGCTGGCCGGCATCGTCGAGGGCACCGCCGAACAGAAGGTCGTTGCGCTTCGCGAAGTCGGCGTCCGGGTCGGCCGGCTCCACCGGCCCAAGCCGTACACCGGGCGAACTCTGCTGGTACTCAGCACCTTCAACCTTGACGACGACCGCGTCTGGGCGCAATTGCTCACCGGCGAGCTGACCGTCGAACGTGTCCACTGCGACCACGATTCGGTGGTCCGCGACCCGCACGTGGCGCGCGTCGTCGACCTGATCTCGGCCGCGAAGGCTCAGAGTGCCGGGGCCGAAGCCAGTTCCACATCGCCCATCGCGCCGTGATGGGCGGATCCGGGTAGGTCGACGCGGCGCAGCGACAACGTAATCGCGCCCCGGCGCGGGCCGGACCTCATGCCCGTGGTCACGCCGACAGTGGGGTCCGTTCCGCATCCGCCAGGGCCACCACCGCGCGCGCCGTGCGCAACGCGGCACGGGCACGCACACCGGCGGGCGCGTTCCACTGCACAGGTGCCTCGACGCTGACCGGCACCGCCGGCAGCGCTCTCAACATCCCGACCACGTCGATGCAGCCCTCCCCGGGGAACAGCCGCGCGGTGCGGCCCTGGTGGCGCAGCTCGTCGATGGTGTCCGGCCGGGGCAGCGCCGCATCGCAGATCTGCACGTAGCGGATCCACCCGTCGGGCACCTTGCGGAGATCCTCCGGGGTGCTCAGCGCACGGTCATAGTGGATCGCGTCGATGAGCAGACCAGCGCCGCTGCCCGCGCCGCGGCGGACGATCATCACGGCTTCGTCGAGATCACGGACCTCCGTCCACGGCATCGGCTCCAGGTTCGGCGTGAGACCGAATTCCCCTGCGAACACGCTTAATTCGGCGAGATTATCGGCCGTGCGACCGCGGTCGGGATCGTTACCGGTGACCAGCACCTGCGTCGCGCCGAGGTGGGCGCCGGTCTCGAGGAAGGCTCCGAAGTCATCGCGGACCCTTGTGTCGGGGCGCAGCCGGAGCACTTCGACGTCGAGGACGAACAGGCCGCTGTCATCGAGCCGGCGCCGGGTCTCGCGGATCAGCGGGGTGATGCCCACGGTCGGGCGGATCGGTTCCTGCTCGGTGGCGCGGATCAGGCGCAGTCCGACACCGTCGTAGCCCGCCTCGGCGGCACAGGTAACCAGATCCGGTGGACTCAGTTCCAGCACGGTCAGCGGGGCGAGACAGACGGCCCTGGCCTGACCGGCGACCGGTTTACGACGGCTCGGCAAGAATTTCACGCACACTCCTCGCTTCCTGTGATCGCCCCATTCTCGGTGAGAAAGCGCGCCCGCGGGCGGCTACCCCAACCGGCTGCCGCGTACGGTGTCAGCCATGGCTGACCTGGATCCCGTGCTGCAGAAGGTGCTGGAGGCTGTGCCCTTCCAGCTGTCGACCGAGGGCGGCCCGGAACCGGCTCGGCAACGGTTCCGGGAACTGCCGCGTAGCCCGATCCTGCCAGAGGTCACCACCCACGACCGCACCGTCGACGGTCCCGCCGGGCCGATCCCGGTGCGCGTCTACCGTCCGCCGGCTGAGGACACCCCGCTGCCGGCGGTGGTGTTCATCCACGGCGGCGGATGGACGGTGGGCGACCTGGACACCTACGACGGACAGGCCCGGATGCACGCCGTGGGCGCAGGAGCGGTGGTGGTGTCGGTCGACTACCGGCTGGCGCCCGAACACCCGTATCCGGCGGCGGTCGACGACGCCTGGGCCGTGACCCGGTGGGTGGCCGAGAACGCCGGCGATCTGGACGCCGATCCGGCCCGGCTCGCGGTGGCCGGCGACTCCGCGGGCGGCAACCTCGCCGCCGTGGTCGCCCAGGCGGCGCGCGACGCCGGCATCGCGTTGCGCTTCCAGCTGCTGTGGTATCCGTCGACGACGTTCGACACCTCACTTCCGTCCTTCACCGAGAACGCCGAGGCGCCGATCCTGGACCTGGCGGCCTGCAAGGGGTTCACCCGGTGGTACATCGGTGACACCGACCTGTCGGAGCCCCCGGTCACTCTGGTGCCCGCCCGTGGCGAACTCGCCGGTCTGCCACCGGCTTACATCGCCGTCGCCGGCCTCGATCCGTTACGCGACGACGGGATGCGGTACGCCGAGCTCCTCACCGCCGCGGGGGTGGCGGTCGAGTTGGACCACGCGGAGTCACTGGTACACGGCTACCTGGGTTACGCGGGAATCGTCCCGGCCGCGACCGAGGCCACCGATCGCGGATTGGCCGCGCTGCGGGCGGCGCTGGGATAAAGCTCACCGAAGCGAACAGCCGCCTGCCCGTCCGGCGTTATGGTCGGCGCGGAGGTCATGATGACGACACCTGACTGTGAAACCGTGATCGTCGGGGCCGGATTCTCCGGCATCGGGACGGCGATCCGGCTGGACCGCTCCGGCATGCCCGACTACCTCGTCGTCGAGGCCGGCGACGAGCCCGGCGGCACGTGGTATTGGAACACCTATCCCGGCATCGCGGTCGACATCCCGTCGTTCTCCTACCAGTTCTCGTTCGAGCAGAGCACGGACTGGTCGCGCACCTACGCACCGGGTCACGAGCTCCAGGCCTACGCCGAGCACTGCGTCGACAAGTACGGGCTACGTCCCAAGATGCGCTTCGGCACGACGGTCCGCAGCGCGGATTTCGATGACGCCGAAGGGTTCTGGCGCCTCAGTCTGCTTTCGGCCGACGGGCCGGGCACCCTGACCGCCCGGTATCTGGTCAACGCCGCAGGCGCGTTGACCGTCCCGAATCTGCCCGACATTCCCGGCGTCGACACATTCGACGGCGTGACCATGCACACCGCGCGCTGGGACCACGATCAGGACCTGCGCGGTAAACGCGTCGCCGTCATCGGGACCGGCGCCTCGGCCGTGCAGGTGATCCCCGAGATCGCCCCGATCGTCGAGCAGCTCACCGTGTTTCAGCGCACCCCGATCTGGTGTTTCCCGAAGTTCGACGTCCCGTTGTCGAGGACGGCCAGGCTCATGATGCGGCTGCCGCTGGGCAGGACGGTGCAGCGGCTGCTCAGCCAGACCTACGTCGAGCTGACGTTCCCGCTCGCCGCGCAGTACTTCACGGTCAACCCGATGGCCAAGAGGATGGGCGCGGTGGGCGAGGCGTATCTGCGCAAGCAGGTCCACGACCCCGTCGTACGCGACAAACTCACGCCCCGCTACGCGGTCGGCTGCAAAAGGCCGGGCTTCCACAACACCTACCTCTCGACGTTCAACCGCGACAACGTCGAGCTGGTGACCGAGCCCATCGACAAGATCACCGGCTCGGGGGTCGCAACCACCGACGGCACGTCATACGACGTCGACGTGCAGATCCTGGCCACGGGGTTCAAGGTGCTCGACATCGACAACATTCCGCCCTATTCGGTGACCGGTCCGAATGGACGGTCGCTGGCCCGGTTCTGGGACGAGAACCGGCTGCAGGCCTACGAAGGCGTCACCGTTCCGGGCTTCCCGAACTTCTTCACCGTGTTCGGCCCCTACGGCTACGTCGGCTCGTCCTACTTCGCACTGATCGAGGCCCAAACCCGCCACATCGTGCGATGCCTGGACACCGCGCGGCGCCGGGGCGCCACGCGGGTCGAGGTGCGCCGCGAAGCCAACGACCGGTACTTCGCGGAGATGATGCGCAAACGGCACCGCCAGATCTTCTGGCAGGACACCTGCCGATTGGCCAACAGCTACTACTTCGACTCCCACGGCGATGTGCCGTTGCGGCCGGCCAGCACGCTCGAAGCGTACTGGCGCAGTCGACGATTCCCGATCGACGACTACGAATTCGCCTCCTGAGGCACGACAAACCGGACGTCTCAACAGAAAATCCCACACCCGTTGCGGGCCTGGGGTTTTCGTCGCTTGATCGTCGTCAGACGGCGTTCTTGAGGTCGTCGACCTTGTTGAGCTGCTCCCACGGCAACTCGATGTCGGTACGGCCGAAGTGCCCGTACGCCGCAGTCGGTGCGTAGATCGGGCGCAACAGGTCGAGGTCTCGGACGATAGCGCCGGGACGCAGGTCGAACACCTCGCCGATGGCCTTCTCGATCTTGACCGGGTCGACGGTCTCCGAGCCGAACGTCTCGACGAACAGACCCACGGGTGCGGCCTTGCCGATCGCGTAGGCGACCTGGACCTCGACACGCTCGGCCAGGCCCGCGGCGACGACGTTCCTGGCCACCCAGCGCATCGCGTACGCGGCCGAGCGGTCCACCTTCGACGGATCCTTGCCGGAGAACGCGCCGCCACCGTGACGGGCCCAGCCGCCATAGGTGTCGACGATGATCTTGCGGCCGGTCAAGCCGGCGTCGCCCATCGGGCCGCCGAGCACGAACTTGCCGGTCGGGTTGACCAGAATGCGCGGATTCGAGGTATCCAGCGTGTCGTGGCCTAATTCGGTCAGCACCGCGTCGATGACGTGCTGCTTGATCTCTGGAGCCAGCTGGCTCTCCAGATCGATGCCGTCGGCGTGCTGGGTGGACAGCACGACGGTGTCCAGGCGCACCGGGGTGGTGCCGGCGTATTGCACGGTGACCTGGGTCTTGCCGTCGGGACGCAGGTAGCCCAGGGTGCCGTTCTTGCGAACCTCGGTGAGCTTGCGCGACAACCGGTGCGCCAGCGCGATCGGCAGCGGCATCAGCTCGGGAGTGTCGGCGATCGCGTAGCCGAACATCAGTCCCTGGTCGCCGGCGCCCTGCGCGTCCAGCGGATCAGCGGCACCCTCCACCCGGGTCTCGTGGGCGGTGTCGACGCCCTGGGCGATGTCCGGAGACTGTGCACCGATACCGATGTTGACACCACAGGTGAGGCCGTCGAAACCCTTGTCGGAATGGTCGTAACCGATCTCGAGGATCCGCGACCGCACGGTGTTGGTGATGTCGGCGAACGCTTCCTTGGCGTTGGTCGTCACCTCGCCGACGACGTGGACCTGACCGGTTGTCACCAGCGTCTCCACCGCGACGCGGGACTTCGGATCGTCGGCGAGCAGCGCGTCGAGCACCGAGTCGCTGATGGCGTCGCAGATCTTGTCGGGGTGTCCCTCGGTCACCGACTCACTGGTAAACAGCCGAGCTTCACTCACGTCCGATTCCTTCCACTCAAGCGAACCTGAGATAGTTAGTCAGTCAACTTACCCGCGAGGGTCGCACCGCTCCGGGCGCCCCTAGCACCCAAGCGTGTCCCCCCGCTGCGCGCAACCTTTACACGCACGCTGACTGGTCTTACCAAAGCTTGTACGGCGTCACCCGCCACCGGAGTGCAGGAAAGCCGCGATCGCGTCCACAATACGGCTCGCGATGACGGTCTTCGAACCGTGCTCCAGCGCTGTCTCGGTTCCGTCGGCGGACAGCAGCCAACCATCGTTGTGGTCGACCTCGAAGGCCCGGTTCTCGCCGACCGCGTTGACGACCAGCAGATCGCAGCCTTTGCGCGCGAGTTTGGCGCGCGCATGGAACAGCACGTCGCCGTTCGCGTCGCCAGTCTCGGCGGCGAACCCGACGATGGCGGCCATGTTCGGCAGCTGCCCATCACGGCGGGAGCGGACCGCTCCGGCGAGCACGTCGTCGTTGCGGACCAGCTCGATGGCCGGGTCGCCCTCCTCGGAGGGGCCCTTCTTGATCTTGGTGGCGACCGGGTTGGCGGGCCGGAAGTCGGCGACCGCGGCGGCCATCACCAGCACGTTGGCGTCGGGGGCGTGCTTGGACACCGCGTCCCGCAGTTGTGTCGCCGACCCGATGTGCATCACGTGCACCCCGGCCGGGTCGATGAGCCCGGCGGTGTTTCCCGCGATCAGCGTCACCTCCGCGCCGCGCTGGGCCATCACCCGGGCCACGGCGTAACCCTGCTTGCCGGAGCTGCGGTTGCCGATGAAGCGCACGGGATCGATCGGCTCTCTGGTGCCGCCGGCGGTGACCAGCACCTTCACGCCGGCCAGGTCATAGGGCAGCGCGTCGCCGCGAGCCAGCAGCAGCTGGGCCAGCGTGCTGATTTCCTCGGCCTCGGGAAGGCGGCCGGGGCCGGTGTCGGCGCCGGTGAGACGCCCGGAGGCGGGTTCCATCACGATCGCCCCGCGGCGGCGCAGCGTCGCGACGTTCTCGACAGTCGCCGGGTGCAGCCACATCTCGGTGTGCATCGCCGGCGCGAACAGCACCGGACATCGCGCGGTGAGCAGCGTCGCGGTCAGCAGGTCGTCAGCGCGTCCGATCGCTGCGCGGGCGAGCAGGTCGGCAGTCGCCGGGGCCACAACGACGAGATCGGCGTCCTGACCGAAGCGGACGTGTGGCACCTCGTGGACGTCCTGGAACACCCCGGTGTGCACCGGGTTGCCGGAGAGTGCTTCGAAGGTGGCAGCACCGACGAAGCGCAGCGCCGATTCCGTGGGGACGACCCGGACACTGTGACCGGCCTCGGTGAGCTGACGGACCAGCGTGGCCGCCTTGTAAGCGGCGATGCCACCGGCTACGCCGACGATGATCCGCTTGCGCTCCACTACGAAAGGCCCGCCCGGTTACTCGTCCTCGGTGTGTTCGAGGAGGTCACCGTGGATCTCGCGCAGTGCGATCGACAGCGGCTTCTCCTGCAGGCCGGGCTCGACCAGCGGTCCGACGTACTCAAGGATGCCGTCGCCGAGCTGGTTGTAGTAGTCGTTGATCTGGCGCGCCCGCTTGGCTGCGTAGATCACCAGCGCGTACTTGCTCGACGCGCGGTCGAGCAATTCGTCGATGGGCGGGTTGGTGATGCCCAGGGGTGTGTCGTAGGCGCTGGCTGCCGACGGATCGATGTCGACCGCGGCGGACTGCGGGGTGCTCACGTAGAGGATCTCCTCAAAGTCTGGATGTCAGGGCCTAATCACGCCGTACCGGAGTGTGGGCCACCAGCAAGGATACCAATTCGGCGCATGCAGACTCCAATTGAGTGTTCACGACGACCGCGTCGAAGTCGCCCTGCGCGGCCAGTTCATCTCTGGCGGTCTGCAACCGGCGCGCCCTCACCTCGGGTGTCTCGGTGCCGCGACCCACCAGCCGGCTCTCCAGCACCTCCCAGCTGGGGGGCGCCAGGAATACCGTGACGGCCTCGGGCAGCGCCTGCTTGACCGCGCGCGCACCGGCGAGGTCGACCTCGATCAACACGGGCCGACCCGCAGCCGTGGCCTCGCGCACCGGTCCGGCAGGGGTGCCCGAGCGGTGCAGCCCGCCGTGGATCTCGGCCCATTCGAGAAGGGCACCCTCGTCGATGAGCTGCGCAAACTGCTCTGCCGTCACGAAGAAGTAGTCCACGCCCTCGACTTCACCGGGCCGCGGGGCCCGCGTGGTGACCGAGACGCTGAAGTACAGGTCCACGACCCGCTCACGCAGGCAGCGCACGATCGTGGACTTTCCGACGGCAGACGGGCCGGACAACACCAGGACCGTCGCCCTGGACGCGCTGTCCGGCCCTCCGCCCTCGCTCACAGCCTGTTAGGAGAAGTCGAACTTTTCCAGCAGGGCCTTGCGCTGACGGTCACCCAGCCCGCGCAGCCGGCGCGTCGGGGCGATCTCGAGTTCGGTCATGATCTCCTGCGCCTTGACCTTGCCCACCTTGGGCAAAGCCTCCAGCAGCGCCGAAACCTTCATCTTGCCCAGGACTTCGTCGGTCTCTGCGTCCTTGAGCACCTGCTTGAGGTTGGTGCCGCCGCGCTTGAGCCGGTCTTTGAGCTCGGCTCGTGCTCGACGTGCGGCAGCAGCCTTCTCCAACGCTGCCGCGCGCTGTTCGTCGGTCAACTGGGGAAGGGCCACGGGTTTCCTCCGTATCGTCCATCAACTGATTTGTCTGGGCCGGTGGTGGTGTGAACCAGAACCAGCCAGCGTGGACGACCGTACCCACGCCGACAGACGAAAGCTAACCCCACCCCCGGCTTGTCGCATCAAAACCCCAGCGTGTAGGGCGCTATTGGGCAGTCACCACCGGACTGCCGGGACGCTCGTCACGTACCCCCGAGCCAGCCTTACCGCACCAAACGACCTGCATATGGCCGGTATTTGCAGTCTCGGGCTGTTTGCCGACAGAAGTTCGTCACGGGCACCCGGCGGTGACGCGGCGTCCAGGCGCGAAACTCTGAGAATTTCGCTGGTCATCGCGTGTCGGGCGTGTCGCAGGGACTCTTGGCGAGAAGGCTCGCTATTTCGCCAGGTAGGCGACGGCGTCACGCATCCGCGCGGCGGCATCGCGCAGGCCTGTGATGTCCGGACCCGCCCGCAGCACCTCCCGCGAGACGGCGGGCAGCAGCTGGCCGGGAAGGGCGCCTCCCAGGCCGCCCAGCGCCTCGGGACGCCCGCCCTGGGCGCCGACGCCCGGCACGAGCACCGGACCGTCGAGCGCGCCCACATCGGGCGGTTCGGCCAGCGTCGCGCCGACCACCACTCCGACGGTGCCCGGGCCGGCCGTGCGATTGGCCTCGGCGGCCGCGTCGACGATCGACTGCGCGACGGTGCGCCCGCCGGCGTCCGCGCGCTGCACGCTCGCGCCCTCGGGATTGGACGTGGCGGCCAGCACGAAGACCCCGCGGCCGTGGGCGCGGGCGGTGTCCAACAGCGGCTGCAGGGAGCCGAAGCCCAGATACGGCGATGCCGTGACCGCATCGGCGGCCAGAGGTGAGTCGCCGGCCCATGCGGCCGCGTAGGCAGCCATGGTCGAGCCGATGTCGCCGCGCTTGGCGTCGGCGAGCACCAGCACGCCGGACCGGCGTAGCGCCGCGATCGTGGCCTCCAGCACGGCGTATCCGGCCGAGCCGTACGCCTCGAAGAACGCCACTTGCGGCTTGACCACCGCGAAGCCCTCGAACGCGGCCACGCACGTCTCGCTGAACGCCGCCAGCCCCGCGGCGTCGGTGGTCAGGCCCCAGGATCGGAGCAGCTCCGGATGCGGGTCGATGCCGAGGCACAGCGGTCCGCGGCGCGCCACCGAGGCCCTCAGGCGGTCACCGAACCCGCCCGCGGTCACGAGCCCAGCACCGAGTGCAACTCCTGCAACGACATCACGCCGATGTCCCCGCGGATCGCCGCCTCGATGCCTTGGACCGCGGCCGAGGCGCCCTGCACCGTCGTGACACACGGGATGTTCATCGACACCGCCGCCGAACGGATCTCGTAGCCGTCCACGCGGGGCCCGGAATTGCCGTACGGAGTGTTGATCACCATGTCGACCTCCCCGGCCCTGATCGCGTCGACCGCAGACCGCGCGGGCCGGTCCGGAGTCGGCTCCTCGAAGTGCTTGCGCACCTCGTCGCATGGAATCCCGTTGCGCCGCAACATCTCCGCAGTTCCCTCGGTGGCCAGAATGTGGAAGCCGAGGTCGGCCAGACGTTTGACCGGGAACACCAGTGAGCGCTTGTCGCGGTTGGCCACCGACACGAACACGGTGCCCTGCACCGGCAGCGAGCCGTACGCGGCGGCCTGACTCTTGGCGAACGCGCTGCCGAAGTCGTGGGCGATGCCCATCACCTCCCCGGTGGACTTCATCTCCGGGCCGAGCAGCGAATCGATCTGTGCACCGTCGGCTTTGCGGAACCGGTGGAACGGCAGCACGGCCTCTTTCACCGCCACCGGCGCGCTGCGCGCGGTGGTCGCGCCGTCGCCGGTGCGGGTCAGCACACCTTCCTCCCTCAACTCGGCGATGGTGGCGCCGAGCATCACCCGTGCGCACGCCTTGGCCAGCGGGACTGCGGTGGCCTTGGACACGAAGGGCACGGTGCGGCTCGCCCTGGGGTTGGCCTCCAGCACATAGAGCACGTCGTCCTTGAGCGCGTACTGCACGTTGAGCAGGCCCACCACGCCGATCCCGAACGCGATCGCCTCGGTGGCACGCCGGACCGCCTCGATGTCGCTGCGCCCCAGGGTCACCGGCGGCAACGCACAGGCAGAGTCGCCGGAGTGGATACCGGCCTCCTCGATGTGCTCCATCACCCCGCCGATGTACACCTCGGTGCCGTCGCAGAGCGCGTCCACGTCGATCTCGATGGCGTCTTCGAGGAAGCGGTCGACCAACACCGGGTGCTCGGGAGAGAGCTGGGTGGCCCGGGTGATGTAGCCCTCCAGTGTCTTCTCGTCGTAGACGATCTCCATGCCGCGGCCGCCGAGAACATAGGACGGCCGGACCAGTACCGGATAGCCGATCTCGGCGGCGATGCGGCGGGCCTGATCGAAGCTGGTGGCCATGCCGAACCGCGGCGCGGGCAGTCCCGCGGTGGTCAGCACCTCTCCGAAGCGGCCACGGTCCTCGGCGAGGTCGATGGCCTCGGGCGGGGTGCCCACGATCGGGACCCCAGCCTTCTCCAGGCGTTCGGCGAGCCCGAGCGGAGTCTGCCCGCCGAGTTGGACTATCACTCCGGCCACTCCGGGCCCGCCGACGCCGGATTTCTGCTCGGCGTGGTAGATCTCCAGCACGTCCTCGAACGTCAGCGGTTCGAAGTAGAGCCGGTCCGCGGTGTCGTAGTCGGTGGACACCGTCTCCGGGTTGCAGTTGATCATCACGGTCTCGAAGCCCGCATCGCTGAGCGTGGTCGCCGCGTGCACGCAGCTGTAGTCGAATTCGATGCCCTGCCCGATGCGGTTGGGCCCCGAGCCGAGGATGAGCACCTTCGGCCGATCGGTCTGCGGGGCGACCTCGGTCTCGGCGGCCGGGTCCAGCTCGTAACTGCTGTAGTGATACGGCGTCTTGGCCTCGAATTCGGCGGCGCAGGTGTCGACGGTCTTGTACACGGGGTGGATCCCGAGGCGTTGCCGCAGCGCGCGCACCCCCATCTCCCCTGCCAGTTCCGGACGCAGCGCGGCGATCTGGCGGTCCGACAGGCCGTGATGCTTGCTGCGGCGCAGCAGCTCGGCGCCCAGCACCGGCGCGTCGATCAGTTCGGCGCGCAGGCGCACCAGCCCGCTGATCTGGTCGACGAACCACGGATCCACCCCGGACGCGGCCGCGACCTGCTCGACGGTGGCGCCCAGCCGCAGCGCGTACTCGATGTCGTACAGCCGGCCGTCGGTCGGCGTGCGCAGCCGCTGAAGAACCGCGTCGACGTCGCCCTCGGGGTCGGGACCTGTCCAGAAGCCGGTGCGGGTGCTCTCCAGCGAGCGCATCACCTTGCCGAGCGCCTCGATGAAGTTGCGGCCCAGCGACATCGCCTCACCGACCGATTTCATCGTGGTGGTCAGGGTGGCGTCGGCGCCGGGGAACTTCTCGAACGCGAACCGGGGCGCCTTGACCACGACGTAGTCGAGCGTCGGCTCGAAGGAGGCCGGCGTCTCCTTGGTGATGTCGTTGACGATCTCGTCGAGCGTGTAGCCGATCGCGAGCTTGGCTGCGATCTTGGCGATCGGGAACCCGGTCGCCTTGGAAGCCAGCGCCGACGACCGCGACACCCGCGGGTTCATCTCGATGACGATGAGGCGGCCGTCTTGCGGGTTCACCGCGAACTGGATGTTGCAGCCGCCGGTGTCCACGCCGACCTCGCGCAGGATCTCGATGCCGAGCGTGCGCATGGTCTGGTATTCGCGATCGGTCAACGTCATGGCCGGCGCGACGGTCACCGAGTCCCCGGTGTGCACGCCCATCGGGTCGAAGTTCTCGATCGAGCACACCACCACGACGTTGTCGTGGCTGTCGCGCATCAGCTCGAGTTCGTATTCCTTCCATCCATAGATGGACTCTTCGATCAGCACGTTCGCCGACGGCGACGCGGCCAGGCCGTCACCGGCCATCCGCTCGACCTCCTCGGCCGAGTAGGCCATGCCCGAGCCCAGGCCGCCCATCGTGAAGCTGGGCCGCACCACCACGGGCAGGCCGAGCTCGGCGACCGTTTCGCGCACCTCGTCCATGGTGAAACAGACGCGGCTGCGGGCGGATTCACCGCCGACCTTGGTGACGATGTCCTTGAACTTCTGCCGGTCCTCGCCGCGCTGGATCGCGTCGAAGTTGGCACCGATGAGCTCGACGCCGTAGCGGTCCAGCGCGCCGCTCTCGTACAGCTTCACCGCGGTGTTCAGCGCGGTCTGCCCGCCGAGAGTGGGCAGCAGCGCGTCGATCTTGTTGCCGCGCTCGGCCTGCTGGGCGATCACCTTCTCGACGAACTCGGCGGTGATCGGCTCCACGTAGGTGTGGTCGGCGTACTCGGGGTCGGTCATGATCGTGGCCGGGTTCGAGTTGATCAGCGTGACCTGCAGGCCTTCGGCCCGCAGCACCCGGCACGCCTGTGTGCCGGAGTAGTCGAACTCGGCGGCCTGGCCGATCAGAATCGGGCCCGACCCGATGACCAGGACATGGTTGAGGTCGCAGCGACGCGGCATCTGTTACTTCTCCTCTTCGGCGCCGCGAGCGTGCGTGTCTGCACACGACACACCGCGGAAACTCGGACAAAAGCGCGCGCTCGCGCGCGTCGACAGCGCGGTATCTGTCACTGGTTCTCCGCCATGAGGTCGATGAACTGGTCGAACAGGTACTCCGCGTCGCGCGGGCCCGCGGCGGCCTCGGGGTGGTATTGGACGGAGAAGGCGCGGCCGTCGCGCAACCGGACTCCCTCCACCACACCGTCGTTGGCGCAGGTGTGGCTGACCTCGGCCTGACCGAACGGGGTGTCGAAGGTCTGGCCCGCTTCGCCTTCCAGCGCGAAGCCGTGGTTCTGGGCGGTGATCGACACCCGTCCGGTGGCATGGTCCATCACCGGGATGTTGATGCCGCGGTGGCCGAACACCATCTTGTAGGTGCCCAATCCGAGCGCCCGGCCCAGGATCTGGTTGCCGAAGCAGATGCCGAACAGAGGGATCCCGGCGTCGAGCACGTCGCGCGTGACAGCGACGACGCGGTCGGCGGTCGCCGGGTCACCCGGACCGTTGGACAGGAAGACACCGTCGGGCTTGAGTTCGGCGATGTGCTCGAAGGTGGCCGAGGACGGCAGCACCACACTGCGGATTCCACGCTTGGCGAAGTTGCGCGGGGTGTTGGTCTTGATCCCCAGGTCCAGCGCGGCGACGGTGAACCGTTGCGGCCCATCCGGTTCGACCACGTAGTCGGCGGCGGTGCTGACCTCACCGGCGAGGTCGGCGCCGAGCATGGACTCCTGCCCGCGGACCCGGGCCACCAGTTCGTCGACCGGAGCCTCGGCGGCGACACCGCTGAAGATCCCGGCCTTCATCGAGCCGCGGCTGCGCAGATGGCGCACCACCGCACGGGTGTCGATACCGCCGATCCCGACGATGCCCTGACGCGTCAGTTCCTCGTCGAGGGTGCCGGTGGCGCGCCAGTTCGACGCCCGCGGCGACGGGTCGCGCACGGCGTACCCGGCCACCCAGATCCTGTCGCCGCGGCTTTCGCTGTCGTCGTGGTTCCAGCCGGTGTTGCCGATCTGCGGTGCGGTGGCGACCACGATCTGGCGGTGGTAGCTCGGGTCGGTCAGGGTTTCCTGGTAACCCGACATACCGGTCGAGAACACGGCTTCACCGAGCGTCTCGCCGACCGCGCCGAAGGTGGTGCCGGTGAACACCCGGCCGTCCTCCAGCACCAGTAGGGCCTTGTTCGTCATGCGTTCTCCTCGGGAAACCATTTGGCGTAGTCACTGCGGTTGTCGGCGCGGAAGCCGGTGTCGATCTCGGTCCCCGACGGCAGTCGCCACCGGATCGCCAGGATGGCGTCGTGGGACTGGGCCT
The DNA here is from genome assembly GCF_052245755.1 of Mycobacterium sp. 4D054. NCBI lineage: Bacteria > Bacillati > Actinomycetota > Actinomycetes > Mycobacteriales > Mycobacteriaceae > Mycobacterium > Mycobacterium sp. 4D054. The sequence goes on along the minus strand of NZ_JBQQCF010000001.1, from coordinate 73,726 downwards.
CCCCCCCGGTCGCCCCGCTCCTTCCCCCGAGGATCACCTTGCCGGCGAGGTTCTTCACCGTGCGGATCTCCGAGATCGCGTCGTCAGGCATCCAGATCGGCCCGGCGCCGGTGCGCTGCAACATGATTCCCTCGGGGTAGCGGGTGAGCACGGCCTTGGCGCGGAACCCGAGGTCGCCGGCGGCGACCCGGTCGTTCCAGTGCGGGGCCAGCGTGCTGCCGATGTAGAGGCCCTTGGTGGCCGGCACGAGTGCCGGGCCGACGGTCTCAGGCAGCGGCGGCAGGGTGCCGATCATCTCGGCCTGACGCTGCACGCGGCGCCGCCACCCGCGCATCATCGCCTGGATGAGCACCGCGATCAGCAACGCCAGGATCGCCGCCATCACCAGCGAGGCGACCAGCGTCGGGGTGTTCATCCGTTCACCTTCCCGTCGCGGGCGGTGATCTTGCCCCGCAGCAACGTCGCCGTGACCACTGCGGGCAACTCCATGTCCAGGTAGGGCGTGTTGTCCGACCGGCTGGCCAGATCCGGACCCTTGACCGTCCACCTCGCCGCGGGGTCGACCACGGTCAGGTTGGCCGGCTCCCCTACCTCCAACGGCCTGCCCTGATCCGGCAGCCCGACGATCCGGGCCGGCGCCTCACTCATCACCCGGGCCACGTCACGCCAGGTGATCAGACCGGGGTCGACCATCGTCTCGACGACGACGGACAGCGCGGTCTGCAGGCCGAGCATGCCGGGCCGCGCGTTGGCGAACTCGCACATCTTCTCGTGTTCGGCGTGGGGCGCGTGATCGGTTGCCACACAGTCGATCACCCCCTCGGCGAGGGCCTGACGCAGCGCGACCGCGTCACTGGCCTCACGCAGCGGCGGGTTCACCCGGTTGCGGCCGTCGTAGGTCTGCAGCCGCGTGTCGTCGAGCAGCAGATGGTGCGGGGTGACCTCGGCGGTGATCGCGATGCCCTGTTCTTTGGCCCACCGCACCAGCTCCACGCTGCCCGCCGTGGACGCGTGGCAGATGTGCACCCGGGCGCCGGCGTCGCGGGCGAGCAGCGCGTCACGGGCCACGATCGATTCCTCGGCCGCGCGCGGCCAGCCGGCCAGCCCCAGCCGGGCGGCGTTGGGACCCTCATGGGCGACGGCGCCGACGGTCAGGCGCGGCTCTTCGGCGTGCTGGGCGATCAGCACGCCCAGACCCGACGCGTACTCCAGCGCGCGCCGCATCACCAGCGGATCGTCGACACACACACCGTCGTCGGAGAACATCCGCACCCCTCCGGCGCCGGCGGCCATCAGCCCCATCTCGGTGAGCTGCTTGCCACCCAGGCCGACGGTGACCGCGCCCACCGGGTGCACGTCGACCAGACCGACCTGCTGGCCGCGGTGCCACACGTGGTCGGTGACCACCACCGAGTCGGCCACCGGATCGGTGTTGGCCATCGCGAACACCGCGGTGTATCCCCCGAGAGCCGCTGCGGCCGAACCGGTTTCGATGTCCTCGGCGTACTCGCGGCCGGGTTCACGCAGGTGGGTGTGCAGGTCTACGAAGCCCGGCAGCAGGATCTGCCCGTCGCAGTCGATGAGTTCGTCGGCGGTCAGGTCCTGACCGATGTCCGCGATCTGCCCGTCGCGCACCAGCACGTCGACCGGCTCACCCTCGCCGTAGAGACGCACCGACTTGAGTACCACCGGCGGAGTCATGCGCTGATCGCTTCCTGCTCGGATCCGACGAGCAGGTGGAACAGCACCGCCATCCGGACGTGGACACCATTGGAAACCTGTTGCAGCACCGCCGATTGCGACGAGTCCGCCACCGAGTACGCGATCTCCATACCGCGCAGCATCGGCCCGGGGTGCAGCACGACGGCGTGCCCGGCCAGCCGGGACTGGCGCTTCTCGGACAAGCCGTAGCGCACCGAGTACTCCCGCGAGGAGGGGAAGAAAGCGCCGTTCATCCGCTCGGCCTGCACCCGGAGCATCAGCACGGCGTCGGCCAGGGGCAGCTCGGCGTCGAGGTCATGGGACACCGTCACCGGCCAGTCGGCGACGCCCACCGGCAGCAGGGTCGGCGGCGCGACGAGCACGACCTCGGCGCCGAGGGTGTGCAGCAGCGCCACATTGGACCGGGCGACGCGGCTGTGCAGCACATCCCCGACGATCACGACCCGCCGGCCTTCGACGGAGCCGAGCCGCTGCCGGATGGTCAGCGCATCCAGCAGCGCCTGGGTGGGGTGTTCGTGAGTTCCGTCACCGGCATTGATGATGGAGGGGCTCTCCGAGGGGTCGTCCGCCACCAGCGTCCAGGCGGCCAGTTGCTGGGCCGCGCCCGAGGCGGGGTGACGGATGATCAGCGCGTCGGCGCCGGCGGCGCGCAGGGTCAGCGCGGTGTCGCGCAGCGATTCCCCTTTGGCCACAGACGATCCCGAGGCGCTGACGTTGATCACGTCCGCGCTCATCCACTTGCCCGCGACCTCGAACGACACTCTGGTGCGGGTGGAGTTCTCGTAGAACATCGTGATGATGGTGCGGCCCCGCAGGGTGGGTAGCTTCTTGACCTCGCGCCCCACCAGCGCTTCGGCGAACCGGTCGGCGTTGTCGAGGATCGCGGTCGCGTCGTCGCGGCTCAGATCGGCCGCGGTCAGCAGGTGCTTCACCTGGCAGGCCCTCCATAGGGTGCGATGCGGACGCCGTCGTGTCCGTCGTCCTCGGTGAGGCGGACCTTGACGTTCTCGGCGCGCGATGTCGGAACGTTCTTGCCGACGTAGTCGGCGCGGATCGGCAGCTCGCGGTGACCACGGTCGACGAGCACCGCCAGCTGGACCGATTTGGGCCGGCCCAGGTCGCGCAGCGCGTCGAGCGCCGAGCGCACCGACCGACCGGAGTACAGCACGTCATCGACGAGCACCACCAGCGCTCCGTCGATCCCGCCGTCGGGGATGGAGGTCTCCGCGAGCGCGCGGGGCGGCTTGGTCATCAGATCGTCGCGGTAGAGCGTGATGTCGAGCGCCCCGTGTGCCACCTCGACGCCACTGAACTCGGCGATGTTGCGGGCCAGCCGGGTGGCGAGAGTCACACCGCGGGTCGGGATCCCGAGGAGAACGACCCGCGGGCCGTCGGGACCGTCGAGCGCGGTCTTCTCGATGATCTGGTGGGCGATACGGGCAATGGTGCGGCTGACGTCCGCTGCGGACATCAGCTCCCGGTCGTGACCGGAATGGTCGGGTGCGCCCACGAGGAGCCGGACCTCCTTCTCCGCCTCACGGGACGGATCGTTAAAGGATGTCGGAAACTTCGGCGAGCTTAGCACCGACGGAAGGTGGCGACGTATTCGGCAGGTAGCCTCGGCCGGATGAATCTCGACCGCAACAAGGCCTCCATCGTCGATGCGATCGACGCAGGACTGCTGGCGGGCGCAGTCACGCTCGTGTGGCACGCCGGCGAGGTGCGCCAGGTAAACGAGCTGGGTTACCGAGACGTCGAGGCCCGGCTACCGATGCAGCGCGACACGATCTTTCGCATCGCGTCGATGACGAAGCCAGTGACGGTGGCCGCCGCGATGTCGATGATCGAAGAAGGCAAGCTGCGGCTCACCGACCGGGTCGCGACGTGGCTGCCGGAGCTCGCCGACATGCGGGCGCTCGTCGAGCCCCGCGGACGCCTCGACCGCACCGTGCCCGCGCAGCGCCACATCACCGTCGAGGACCTGATGACCCACCGCAGTGGGCTCGCGTACATGTTCTCAGTGCTCGGCCCGCTGTCGGACGCGTACCGCAAGCTGCCGACCCGCCAGGATCAAGACCGCTGGCTGGCCGAACTTTCGGCGCTGCCGCTGGCGCACCAGCCCGGCGAGCGCCTGACCTACAGCCACGCCACCGACGTGCTGGGCATCGCGCTGTCGCGGATCGAGGGCAAACCGCTCAGCGAGGTACTCACCGAACGGATCCTGGGCCCATTGGGCATGTCGGACACCGGTTTTCACGTCGGCACTACCGGCAGGCGCCGTGCGGCCACGATGTACCAACTGGACAACGACAACACGCTGCGCCACGACGTGATGGGGCCGCCGCCGATCGTGGATCCCCCGTTCTGCACGGGCGGCGCCGGGCTGTTCTCAACCGTGGACGACTACCTGCGCTTCGCCAGGATGCTGCTCGCCGGCGGGGAGCTCGACGGGGTCCGGGTGCTGTCCGAGGAGTCGGTCGAGTTGATGCGCACCGACCGGCTGACCGACGAGCAGAAGCGCCAGGACTTCCTCGGTGCGCCGTTCTGGATCGGCCGCGGCTTCGGGTTGAACCTCTCGGTGGTGACCGACCCCGCAAGGTCACGGCAGTTGTTCGGCCCCGGCGGCCTCGGCACGTTCTCCTGGCCCGGCGCCTACGGCACGTGGTGGCAGGCCGATCCGTCGGCGGATGTGATCCTGATCTATCTGATCCAGAACATGCCGAATCTGACCGCGGACGCGGCCGCTGCGGTCGCCGGGAACACCTCGCTGGCGAAGCTGCAGAGCGCACAGCCGAAGTTCGTACGCAGCACGTATCAAGCGCTGGGCCTCTGAGCGAGCCTCTCCAACGCTAAATGTCGGACGGGCAGGGTAGCGTCGGGTTTATGTTCGAAAGTGTGTTCGATGTCGATTTCGATGTTGATGAGGGGGCGTCGCAGGCCGAGTTGCGGGCGGTGGTCGAGCGGTGTGAAGCGCTGAAGTCGGCCGCGGCCGCCGCCCAGGCCCGCGCGACCGCGTTGTGGGCGGCCAAACGCCGCGCCGCCGAGGACGCCGCCGGGATCCGCGCCGATCGGCGCGGGAAAGGGTTGGCCTCCGAGATCGCGTTGGCCCGCCGTGATGCCCCGGTGTGCGGGGGACGCCATCTCGGGTTCGCCCAGGCCCTGGTCGAGGAGATGCCCTACACGTTGGCCGCGCTGGCGTGCGGGGCGCTCTCGGAATGGCGGGCCACCCTGATCGTGCGGGAATCCGCCTGCCTGAGTGTGCAACATCGTCGCCAACTCGATGAAGAACTGTGTGCCGATCCGTCGCGGTTGACGGGGTGGGGCAACAAGCGCGTGGAGGCCGAGGCCAAGAAGATCACCGCCCGCCTGGACGCCGCCGCGGTGGTGGCACGTTCAGACAAGGCCGCCGCCGATTGTGCGGTGTCCTGTCGGCCCGCCCCCAACACCATGGTCTACGTCACGGTGCGGCTGCCGCTGGCCCAAGGGGTCGGGCTGTATGCGGCGTGCAAACGCGCCGCCGACACCAGCGGGGACGGGCGCCCGCGCGGGCAGGTGATGGCCGAGACGATCTATGAACGGGTCACCGGGCATCCCGCTGCCGGGCCGGTGCCGATCGCACTGAATCTGGTGATGGCCGACACCACCCTGGCCGGTGATGACGACGAGCTGGGCTGGCTGGACGGGTACGGCCCGGTCCCGGCCGGGTTCTGCCGGGCCCTGACCGCCGATGCGGTTGCTGATGCCCAACCCAAAGCCACCCTGCGCCGGCTCTACCGCCATCCCGACAGTGGGCAGTTGGTGGCGATGGAATCGGCCGCCCGGATCTTCCCGAAAGGACTGGCGCAGCTGCTCGAGCGCCGCGACCGCACCTGCCGGACCCCGTACTGCAACGCCGTGATCCGCCACCACGACCACGCCACACCCGATCGAGCCGGCGGGCCGACCAGCGCACGCAACGGCCTCGGCATGTGCGAGGCCTGCAATTACGCCAAAGAAGCCCCCGGCTGGCAGGTCAACACCACCGACACCGACGGGGAGCACACCGCCGAATTCACCACCCCCACCGGGGCGATCTATCGCACCAGCGCACCCCAACTACCCGGCCCACCGGTCCGCCGCCGCCTCAGCCTCCTCGAAGGCAAACTCACCATCGACCTCATCACCTTCGACGCCGCCTGATCGTGTAAATCCCTAGGCGACACCGAGTTTCGCCGCGAGGTCCAGCACGGCCTCCGCTCGGGCGCGGGTGGGTCCCACGCTGCCGTCATACGGAGCGGTCGGCGCATCGAGGCGTTTCATGGTCGAACGGGCTTCGTCGATCTCCAATGCGGACGGACTGAGCAGTGCATTGATGGTCTTGGCATGACCGGCGTCCAGACAGAGCCGACCAGTCATCCCGGCAGCCTTCGCAACGTCGGTGTCGCGGGCGAGGTGCCGTGCCTGGTCACGCAGGGTGGGTCCGTCGATCGGGGCGGGCAGCCCTGCCGCCCGACTGGCGACAACCAACCGGACACGCGGATAAGCGAGCACCAGCGGGTCGCCGGACATCCCGGTGTCGCGCCGAAAGTCGCCGATTCCGAACGCGATTCGTGAACTGCGGCGTGCGATCCCGAGCGCCGACTCGATGCCGAGCGCGGATTCGATCAGAGCGACCAGCGGCACCCCGGCGGTCAACCGGGCAGCGGTGGCCGAGAGTTCGTCGGCCGATTCAGTCTTGGCGAGCATCACGCCGTCCAATCCGGGCGCCGATCCGACCGCAACGGCCTGCCGCCCGGAGCGCTTCTCGGCCGCCGGCAATCCGTCCTCAAGGTCGAGCACCACGACGTCTGCCGCGCCGGTCGTCTGATGTGCGACATCCGGCCCGCCCGGTTGCAGCAGCCACGTCCTGGCCAGAGACCAGTGCGGTCGGCGGACGCCCAAAGCGGAGGAAACCGTCATCCGATCACTGTCTGCCCGCGGCCGCCGCCGGGAAAGGTTGCGCACATTTTGTTCAGGCGCGGGCCGATCACAGCGACTGGGACAGCACCCGGCCGAACTGCAGCAGCCGCTGCATCTGCGCGAGCCCGCCATTGTCGACGGACTTCACGAAACGGAACGATTCGCAGTAGATGTCGGTCTCGGTGGCCGACTTCTGCCGCGACCTGGTAATCAGCTGCGTGTACAGCCGCAGCTTCACCTCTGCCAACCGTCGCGTGCCGTCGCCGAGCACCTCGTACTCGGTGGACAGCACCTGGTCGGTCAGCGTGGACAGCAGGATCGTGCGGACCGAGGACAGCAGGATGCGGCGCGGTTCGTCGCCGCTGTCGTGCGCGGCGGCATCGTCGTCGGCGCGCCACATGATGAGGCGGCGGCCGTCGGTGGCCAGCACCTCCTGCCAGAGCGCCTCACCCCACCTCTCCTCGGTGAAGCCTCGCGACATCACGAAAGACCTGATCGACGTCGGCTCGACGACGGACCGGATTTGATCCAGCGCCAAATCGGGGTCGCGCAGATACACCCGGGCCGCATCCTGCACGCTGGTGTACGGGGCCCAGTCCTGGGGCGCGCCCATCTACGTACCGCTACCGCCGTCGTGCCCGCCCTGCACCGCGGCCGCCGCGGCGCGGATCTGCGGTGTCACCAGCATCACCTGCCCGAGCACACCGTTGACAAAGCCGGGCGAGTCGTCGGTGGAGAGCTGCTTGGCCAGTTCCACCGCCTCGTCGACGGCCACCGGCTCCGGTACGTCCTCGGCATGCAGCAGTTCCCACACCGCCACCCGCAGGATGGCCCGGTCAACGGCCGGCAACCGGTCCAGCGTCCAGCCCTGCAGGTGCGACGAGATCAGGTCGTCGATGTGTGCGGCGTGCTCGGTGACCCCCCGGGCCACCGTGACGGTGTACGGGTTGAGCGGTGCGACGTCGTCGGTCTGCTTCTCGGCCAACGCATTTCGGGCCTCAGCAACCTCCGCTGCGGAGATGCCACGGGCCTCGGCCTCGAAGAGGAGATCGACGGCGCGTTTACGGGCCTGGTGCCGCCCCCGGTCGCCCCTTCGGTCAGGCATCCCGTCGCTCCGCTTCGCTCGCCCAGGTGTCAGGCATTGACCCTTCCCAGATAGCTACCGTCGCGCGAATCCACCTTGAGCTTGTCGCCGGTGTTGATGAACAACGGCACCTGGATCTCGGCGCCGGTCTCCAGCGTCGCCGGCTTGGTGCCGGCGCTGGACCGGTCGCCCTGCAGACCGGGCTCGGTGTGGGCGACCACGAGCTCGACCGTCACCGGCAGCTCCAAATACAGCGGCGTCCCGTCATGAAACGCGATCTGCACCGGCATGCTCTCCAGCAGGAATCCGGCAGCACGTCCGACCAGAGCCTCGGGCAGCGGGTGCTGCTCGTAGTCCTCGGAGTCCATGAACACGAAGTCCGAACCGTCGCGGTACAGGTAGGTGGCGTCGCGGCGGTCCACTGTCGCGGTCTCCACCTTGACCCCGGCGTTGTAGGTCTTGTCGACGACCTTGCCGGACACCACGTTCTTCAGCTTGGTGCGCACGAAGGCCGGGCCCTTACCCGGCTTGACATGCTGAAATTCGACGATCTGCCACAGCTGGCCGTCGATCTGAAGGACGAGCCCGTTCTTGAAGTCGGCGGTCGATGCCACGCGGTTGTACTCCTAGCTTTCTAGATGATCACCAGTTCCTTGGGGAACGTGGTGAGTAGTTCGGGGCGCTTGTTGACCACGAGCGTGTCCTCGATGCGGACACCGCCGCGGTCGGGCAGGTAGACGCCGGGCTCCACGGTCACCGCAGAGCCAGCAAGCAGTGTACCGGCGGCGGCGGCATTGATTCCCGGCGCTTCATGGATCTGCAGGCCCACCCCGTGGCCGAGGCCGTGACCGAAGTTCTCGCCATACCCGGCGTCGACGATGACCTGCCGCGATGCCGCGTCGACGTCCTTGAGGGCCACCCCAGGTTCCAACGCGTCCGTGCCGGCCCGCTGCGCGGCCGCGACGAGGTCGTAGACGTCGCGTTGCCAGTCCGCGACCGGTGCCAGCACGAAGGTGCGGGTCATGTCGGAGTGATAACCGGCCACCAGCGCACCGAAGTCGATCTTGACGAAATCCCCCGCGGCCAGCACCGCGTCGGTGGGCCGGTGATGCGGGACAGCTGAGTTCGCCCCGGTCGCGACGATGGTCTCGAACGACGCGCCGTCGGCGCCGTGCGAGAGCATCAGCGCCTCCAACTCGTTACGGACCTCCTTCTCGGTGCGGCCGGCGCGCAACCCGCCGCGGGCCAGCAGGTCGTGCAGCGCGGCGTCGGCCGCCTCGCATGCCAGCCGCAGCAGCGCGATCTCGCCGGCGTCCTTGACCTCCCGCAGACTCTCGACGGTGCCCGCCGCGCGGACGAACTCGCAGCCCTCCGCGGCCGCCTTGGTCAGTGCCGAGAACGCGTCGACGGTCACGACGTGACTCTCGAACCCGAGCCTGCGCACTCCCGCCGCGGCTGCCCGCGCCGCCAGATGAGGTCCGCAGGCCCGCTCGATGGCGACCTCGGCGTCGGGCGCCTGGTGCGCCGCCTGGGTTCGATACCGCCCGTCGGTGGCCAACACCGGCGTTTCGTCCTCGGCGAGCACCAGCAGGGCTGCATTGGAACCGGTGAAACCCGACAGGTAGCGCACGTTGACCAGGTCGGATACCAGCATGGCGTCCAGTCCGTCCTCGGCCAGGCGTCGACGCAGGCGGTCGCGGCGCTGAGAAATCGTCACAGCCGGTGACGCTACTCGCTAAGGTGAGGCCCCATGAGTAAGTGGTTGCTGCGCGGACTGGTGTTCGCGGCCCTGATGGTCATCGTCCGACTGCTGCAGGGTGCGTTGATCAACGCGTGGGAGACCAAGGCCGGTCTCATCAGCGCCGTCCTGGTCGCGGCGTACGCGATCGTGGTGCTGGTGTGGGGATACGCCGATGGCCGTAACGACGCCCGCAGGAATCCGGACCCGGACCGGCGTGCTGATCTGGCGATGACGTGGCTGCTGGCCGGTCTGTTCGCCGGTGTGGTCAGCGGCGCGGTGGCCTGGTTCATCGGGCTGTTCTACAAGACCCTGTACGTCGAGGGCCTGATCAACGAGCTGACCACATTCGCCGCGTTCACAGCGCTGCTGGTGTTCCTGTCGGCGATCATCGGGGTGTCGCTCGGTCGCTGGCTCGTCGACCGCAAGACACCCGACCAGCCCCGGCGCCGCGAAGGTGCCGATGACGACCGCGCCGACACCGACGTCTTCGCGGCGGTACGCGACGACCGCGACTACGAGACCCAGACGGCGGGCACCGAAACCGAGCAGCAGACCTCGCCGGTGGCGCTCGCCGAGGACGACTCCACCCGCCGCGAGCAGAACTAGCTGCGCGCCACCTCGGCGTACGCCGCGGCCAGCAGGGCCGGGTCGGGACCTTCCAGCCGTCCCGGCTTGCCCAGTCCGTCGAGCACCACGAACCGCAGCACACCGGCGCGGGTCTTCTTGTCGCCCAGCATCGACTCCATCAACTGCGGCAACGCGTCGGCGTCGTAGGTGACCGGCAGACCCAGCGAGGTCAGTATCGCGCGGTGCCGTTCGGCCGTGGCGTCGTCGAGCCGCCCGGCCAGCCGACCCAATTCGGCGGCGAACACCAGCCCAACCGACACGGCGGCGCCGTGGCGCCACTGGAAGCGCTCGCGACGCTCGATCGCGTGCGCGAGCGTGTGGCCGTAGTTCAGGATCTCGCGCAATTGCGATTCCTTCTCGTCGGCGGCCACCACCTCGGCCTTGACCACGACTGCCCGACGGATCAGCTCCGGCAGCACCGGTCCGGTCGGGTCGAGCGCCGCCTGCGGATCCGCCTCGATCAGGTCGAGGATCACCGGATCGGCGATGAATCCCGCCTTCACGATCTCGGCCATGCCGGCCACGATCTCGTTGCGGGGCAACGATTCCAGGGTGGCCAGGTCGATCAGCACAGCCGCCGGCTGGTGGAACGCGCCGACGAGGTTCTTGCCCGCGTCGGTGTTGATACCGGCCTTGCCACCCACGGCGGCATCGACCATGCCGAGCAACGTGGTCGGGATGTGCACGATGTCGATGCCGCGCAACCAGGTGGCCGCGGCGAAGCCGGCCACGTCGGTGGCCGCTCCCCCGCCCAGGCTCACGATCGCGTCCTTGCGGCCGACGCCGATCCTGCCGAGCACCTCCCAGATGAACCCGACGACGGGCAGTTCCTTGCCGCCCTCGGCATCCGGGAGCTCGATGCGGTGCGCGTCGATCCCCTTGTCGGCCAGGTGTGCCCGGACCACCTCGGCGGTCTGGGTGAGGGTGGGCTGATGCAGGATCGCCACCTTGTGCCGGCCGTCGAGGATCCGCTCCAGGTCGCCGAGCAGCCCGGTCCCGATGATCACCGGGTAGGGCGGGTCGGTCCGTACCTCGACCGTTACCGGCTCTGTCACTGATCGTCCTTTCGCGCGCACGGCGAACCCGTGCTCTTCTTGGCCGCGACCGCGGCGGGACTGGGCGGCGCCTGCGTCGACGGGGACGCCGTCAACGACAGCGGGGCCCGGCGCCACACCGACCGCCTGCGGCGCCGCTCCGGTTTGGCGTTCGGGTTCTCCAGCCGGGTGACGATGTGGCGCACCACGGCGCCCGGGTTGCGGTGGTTGGTGTTGACCCGCATGGTCGCGACCTGTCGGTACAGCGGAACCCGTTGCGCCATGAGCGCTTTGAACTTCTCGGCGCGATCGGGGCCGGCCAGCAGCGGACGGACGTTCGAGCCCCCGGTACGGCGCACGCCCTCGGCGGCGCTGATCTCCAGGTAGACCACGGTGTGACCGCGCAGCGCCTCACGGACGCCCGCGGTGGTCACAGCCCCGCCGCCCAGCGACAGCACCCCGTCGTGATCGGCCAGTGCGTCGCGGATCACCTTCTCCTCGATACGGCGGAACTCCGCCTCGCCGTCGGTGGCGAAGATGTCGGCGATGGTGCGGCCGGTGCTCTTCTCGATCGCGGCGTCGGTGTCGAGCAGCGGCACGTCCAACGCCTTGGCCAGCCGCCGCCCGATCGTGGACTTGCCCGAACCGGGCAAACCGACGAGCACCGCCTTCGGGGTCATCAGCCCGAGGCCCTTGCCCCGCCGGTCGACGGTTCGCGGGCCGCGACGGTGCGAAGGTAACTGTCGATGTTGGCCCTGGTCTCGGCCAGCGAGTCACCGCCGAACTTCTCCAGCGCGGCGCGGGCGAGCACCAGCGCGACCATCGTCTCGACGACGACACCTGCGGCCGGCACCGCGCACACATCGGAGCGCTGGTGGATCGCGACGGCCTCGTCTCCGGTCGTCATGTCGACGGTGGCCAGCGCCCGCGGCACGGTGGAGATCGGCTTCATCGCCGCCCTGACCCGCACCGGCAGCCCGTTCGTCATCCCGCCCTCGAGTCCGCCGGCCCGGTTGGTGGACCGCATCACGCCGTCGGGACCGGGATAGATCTCGTCGTGGGCGACGCTGCCGCGGCGACGGGCGGTCTCGAAGCCGTCACCGATCTCGACGCCCTTGATCGCCTGGATGCCCATCACCGCACCGGCGAGCTGGCTGTCGAGACGATTCTCGCCGCTGGTGAACGAGCCCAGGCCGACCGGCAGTCCGTGCGCCACCACCTCGACCACCCCGCCCAGGGTGTCGCCGTCGCGTTTGGCGGCCTCGATCTCCTCGATCATCAGCGCCTCGCTGGCCGGATCGAACGCACGCACCGGGCTGGCGTCCACCGCGGCCAGATCGGCGGCCTGCGGGGGCGGGCCGTCGTAGGGCTTCGACGCCCCGATCGAGATGACGTGCGAAACGATCTCGACACCGAGCGCCTGCTGCAGGAACGCGCGGGCGACGGTACCCGCGGCCACCCGGGCCGCGGTCTCACGTGCGCTGGCGCGTTCGAGCACCGGGCGGGCGTCGTCGAAGCCGTATTTGAGCATGCCCGCGTAGTCGGCATGGCCCGGACGCGGCCGGGTCAGCGGAGCGTTCCGCGCAGCGCTGTCGGCCAGCACCTCGGGGTCGACCGGGTCGGCGGCCATGACGGCCTCCCACTTCGGCCACTCCGTGTTGCCGATCTCGATGGCGATCGGACCGCCCAGCGTGACACCGTGACGCAGCCCGGCCAGCATGGTGACCTGATCCTGTTCGAACTTCATCCGGGCCCCGCGGCCGTAGCCGAGGCGGCGGCGGGCGAGCTGGCCCGAGATGTCCCCGGAAGTCACCTGGACGCCGGCGACCATACCTTCGACCATGGCCACCAGCGCGCGGCCGTGGGATTCACCTGCAGTCGTCCATCGCAACACGCGGCCCATTTTCGCATGACGGACCCTCAGTCCCGAAAACCGGCGAGGAAGCGGTCGATCTCATCCTCGGCCCGCGCCGGCGTCATATACCCCGGGTATGTAAAGCGACGGTCAGCACTGCCCCGGTGGCCAGGCACATCGATGGCCCGTGCGGCACCGTGGGCGCACTACCCGCCAGCCGCAGACACATCGCCGCCATCGCGGTCAGCAGTGACGCGCCGACGGCGGCCAGCACCCACACGTCGGCGCCGAACGCGCCGGTCAGTGCGCCCAGGCCGGCCGCGAGCTTGACGTCCCCGGCGCCCATGGCCGCAGGCGCGACCAGGTGCACGCCCGCGTAGACGCTGAACAGCGCGGCCGCACCGAGCGTCGCGGCCGCACCGTGTCCGGTCACCACCGCCGCCACCAGGATCACCGCGGCCCCCGGAACGGTCAGCAGGTTCGGCAAGCGGTGATATCGAAAGTCGAACGCGCTCAGCGCAATCAGCCAGACCGATACCGCCACCGCGGCGGCCGTCGACCACAACTCCCCCATCACCTCAGGCTAGGGCCGGGAAAGCGCCGCTCTCATCGCCTCTTTAGGAGCCGGCAGACCCGTGAACTGCTCCACCTGGGTGAAGGCCTGGTTCAGCAGCATCTCCAGTCCGCCGATGATCTGCCCGCCCGCGGCCTGCACGGCCGCCGCCAGCGGGGTGGGCCACGGGTCATAGATCGCGTCCAGCAGCACGGGTGCGGTCGCGAACGCTTCGGCGTACGGCGCGACCGCGTCGGCCGGCACCGTGTTCACCACCACCTCGACTCCGGGCACCGCGCCGCTGAGCAGGTGGCGGTCCAGGTCGACCCACTCGGCGCTCGCACCGCAGCGCTGCGCGAGTTCGACCAGCGCGGCGGCCTTCTCGGCGTTGCGCGCCACCACCGACACCGACCGGGCGCCCAGCGTCACGAGCCCGACGACCGCCGCGGGGGCGGTGCCGCCCGAGCCGATCACCATCGCGCGATCCGGGACGTCGACACCGGTCAGCGCGCCGGCCACCCCGTCCACGTCGGTGTTGTCGGCACGCCAGCCGTCCGCGGTGCGCACCAGCGTGTTCGCCGAGCCGACGAGCCTGGCCCGGTCGGAAGCGTGATCGGCGAAGCGCAGCGCCGCGAACTTGCCGGGCATCGTCACCGACACCCCGACCCAGTCGGGGCCGAACCCGGCCACCAGAGCGGGCAGTTGCTCGCCCGTGCACTCGATGCGGTCGTAGGTCCAGTCTGTCAGGCCCAGCGCACGGTAGGCCGCCAGATGCAGCTGCGGGGAACGCGAATGCGCGATGGGCGACCCGAGCACGGCCGCACGTCGGGCACCGCTCACAACGTCACCTTGCCGAGTCGAGGACGCCGTTGCGCTGCGCGATCTCGATGTTGGCCAGGTGCTGCTCGTACTCACGGGTGAACAGCGTGGTGCCGCGCATGTCGACGGTTACGAAGTACAGCCAGTCCCCCGGCTCGGGCCGCTCGGCGGCCTGCAGCGCAGGTAGACCGGGCGAGCAGATCGGGGTGGCCGGCAGACCGGGCCGCACATAGGTGTTCCAGTCGGTGGCCTGGGCACGGTCGGCGTCGGTGGTGGCGACCTCGATGCGGTCCAGCGGATAGTTCACCGTGGAGTCGAACTCCAGTGTGCGGTTCACGTCGAGCCGGTTGTAGATCACCCGCGCCACCTTGGAGAAGTCCTCCGGGGTGGCCTCCCGCTGCACCAGCGAACCGACCGTCAGCACCTCATAGGGCGACAGGTTCGCCGCGGCGGCGGCGTCGAGAAGACCGCCCGCCTCGTACTGGGCGGTGCTCGCCGTGATCAGCGTCGCCAGGATGTCCTGCGGCTGCGCCGACGGATCGATGTTCCAGGAACCGGGCGCGATCAGGCCTTCCAGCCTGCGGTGATCCGAGCCGAGCGCGTCGACGACACGGGTCGCCCACTGCGGCACCCCGAGTTCGGTGGGGCCGGCGCCGCCGGCGACGTTCTTCAGTTCGTCGGCGGACACGCAGCGGCGGTCGCCGTCGAGGTTCACGCAGGACGCCTTGGCGATCAGCGTGAGGATGCCTTCGGTGACCGCGTTGGTCTTCACGTCGCGCACGTCGTCGAGCTGACGGCCCTCCGGGATCACCAGCTTGCCGACGCGGTTGCCCGGGTCGGCCAGCCGCGCCACGGCGTCGGCGGCCGGTATCTCGGTGCGCACCTTGTAGAACCCGGGCTGGATCGCCGAGATCGCCGCGTTCCCGTCGGCGGCCTCGACGAAGACCTTCACGTTGGCCACGACGTTGTTGTCATGCAGCGTCTGCCCGATCGCGGTGGTGGAGTCTCCGTCGTGCACCTCGATGACGACGTCGTTGACGCCGCCCCCGGCGAAGTCGTCGCCGGCGCCGCCGAACATCGAGTGCCACATCCGCGAGCCGAGGAACACTGCGGCGACCACGATGAGCACGAGCATCGTCAGCGCGGAGACGACGGCCACCCGCCGCCTGCGCTTGAGGCGCTCCTGACGGGCCCGTTCTCGCCGCGTCATCCGCTGCCGGGGCGGTCCCACCGCCAGCGGCTCGGCTCGATCACTCCGCCAGTCGTCAGTCATCCGAGACCTCTCCGTGTGCAGGCAACGCTGCCCGCCGCTGGTCCAGCCAGTTCTGAAGGATCCCCACCGCCGCGGCCTGATCGATCACCGATCGCTGGCCGCGGGCACGAACACCTGCCTCCCGCAGGGCACGCTGCGCCGTCACCGTTGTGAAACGCTCGTCGCTCAGCCGCACCGGGACCGGCACGACACGCCCGGCCAGCGCGTCGGCGACCGCCACGGCGTCCTGCGCCGAGGAACCGGCCCGGTCGGCCAGCGTGCGCGGCAGACCGACAACGACCTCGACGATCTGATACTCGTCGACCAGCGCCGCCAACCGGCGCAGATGCCGGGTGCCGCGCTTGTCGCGGGGAACGGTCTCGACGGGTGTGGCCAGGATCGCGTCCGGGTCGCTGACCGCGACCCCGATCCGGACCGTGCCGACGTCGATCCCGAGCCGACGCCCCCGCCCCGGATCCGCAGCAGTGCTCGGATCCCCCGGCCGGTCGGGCGTGCGGCTGGTCGAGTCGGTGTCGGGCACGGGGTCAGCTCCGGCCGATCTCCGCGCGAATCGCCGCCAGCGCCGCGTCGATGCCCGCCGCCCCCTTACCGGAGCCCTGGGCCAGTTCGGCCTTGCCGCCGCCGCGGCCGTCGACCACGCCCGCGATGACCTTGACCAGCTCGTCGGCGCGCAGCCCCTTGTCCTGGGCCGCGGGGTTGACCGCCACCACGAACGGCACCGTTTCGTTCTCCCCCTCGGCGATCAGCGTGATCACCGCGGCGTCGCCGCCCAGCTTGCCGCGGATGTCGCCGACCAGGGAGCGGAGGTCGCCGCCGGAGATCCCGCCGGCCATCCGCTGCGCCACCAGTTTCACGCCGCCGATCTGCTCGGCCCCGGCAGCGGCGTTGACCGCGGCCGAGCGCGCGTTGGCCAACCGCAGCCGGTCGAGCTCCTTCTCGGCGGCGCGCAGCCGCTCCACCAGCGTGGCGACGCGGTCGGGCACCTCCTCGGAGGGCACCTTCAGTGACGACGCCAGGCCGGCCATCAACGCGCGCTCCTTGGCGAGGTGACGGAACGAGTCCAGCCCCACATAGGCCTCCACCCGGCGCACCCCGGAACCGACCGAGGACTCACCGAGGATCGTCACCGGGCCGATCTGCGCCGAGCTGCGCACGTGGGTGCCGCCGCAGAGTTCCAGCGAGAACGGCCCGCCGATCTCGACCACACGCACCTCGTCGGGATAGTTCTCGCCGAAGAGCGCCATGGCACCCATCGACTTGGCCTTCTCCAGTTCGGTGGTGAAGCTGTGCACCTCGAAGTCGGCCTCGACCGCCTCGTTGGTGACTTCTTCGATTTGTGCGCTTTGCGCGTCCGTCAATGCGCCCTGCCAGTTGAAGTCGAACCGCAGGTATCCCGGCCGGTTCAGCGAACCGGCCTGAACGGCGTTGGGCCCCAACACCTGTCGCAGTGCGGCGTGCACCATATGGGTACCCGAATGGCCCTGTGTGGCGCCATGCCGCCAGCGCGGGTCGACCGCCGCGACGATCGTGTCGCCCTCGACGAACTCGCCGGACTCCACGTTCACGCGGTGCGCCCACAGCGTTTTGGCGATCTTCTGGACATCGGTGACGGCGGCCTTCGCCGTCTGCGAGGCGCCGGTGCCGGCGATGGCGCCCTCGTCGGCGATCTGTCCGCCGGATTCGGCGTAGAACGGGGTGCGGTCGAGGATCAGCTCGACTCGCTCCTGCGCGCCCTCGCGGCCGGTGTGCGTCACCACGGGCACCCGTTTGCCGTCCACGAAGATCCCGAGAACCCTTGCCTCGCTAGTCAATTCGTCGAAGCCGGTGAACTCGGTGGGGCCGGCGTCGACGAGTTCGCGGTAGGCCGACAGGTCGGTGTGCGCCTGCTTGCGCGCCGCCGCATCGGCTTTGGCCCGGGCCCGTTGCTCGGCCATCAGGCCGCGGAAACCCTCTTCGTCGACACTCAGGTCGGCCTCGGCGGCCATCTCCAAGGTGAGTTCGATCGGGAAGCCGTAGGTGTCGTGCAGGGTGAACGCGTCGCGCCCGGACAGCTTCCGGGCCCCCGATGCCTTCGTGGCGCGGGCCGCCTCGTCGAACAGCCTCGACCCGGACGCCAGCGTGCGGTTGAAGGCCGTCTCTTCGGCGACCGCGATGCGCTGGATGCGCTCGAAGTCCGTGGCCAGTTCCGGGTACGAGGGGCTCATCGCGTCGCGGACGGTGGCCATCAGCTCGGCCATGACCGGCTGCTCGACGCCGAGCAGCTTGGCGGCACGGATGATGCGGCGCAACAACCGGCGCAGCACGTAGCCGCGACCCTCGTTGCCCGGGCTGACGCCGTCGCCGATGATGATCGCGGCGGTGCGGCTGTGGTCGGCGATGATCCGGTAGCGGACGTCGTCGTCATGGACGCCCTGGCCGTATCCGCGCGGCGCCAGACCGGCGACCAGGTCGATGACCGGGCGCAGCAGGTCGGTCTCGTAGACGTTGTCCACGCCTTGGAGCAGGCACGCCACCCGCTCGATGCCCATGCCGGTGTCGATGTTCTGCCGCGGCAGCGGCCCGAGGATCTCGAAGTCCTCCTTCGAGGTGCCCTCACCGCGCTCGTTCTGCATGAACACGAGATTCCAGATCTCGATGTAGCGGTCCTCGTTGGCCTCGGGTCCGCCTTCGATGCCGTACTCGGGGCCACGGTCGTAGTAGATCTCCGATGACGGTCCGCACGGTCCGGGTATGCCCATCGACCAGTAGTTGTCGGCCATGCCGCGGCGCTGGATGCGTTCGGCAGGCAGGCCGGCCACCTCCTGCCAATACCCGACCGCCTCGTCGTCATCCAGATACACGGTGGCCCAGAGCCGTTCGGGGTCGAAGCCGTACCCACCCTGCTCGACCGGGTTGGTCAGCAGAGTCCAGGCGAACTCGATGGCGCCCTTCTTGAAGTAGTCGCCGAAGCTGAAATTCCCGGCCATCTGGAAGAAGGTGTTGTGCCGAGTGGTGACACCCACCTCGTCGATGTCCGGCGTTCTGATGCACTTCTGGATGCTGGTGGCGCGGTCCCACGGCGGAGTGCGCTGACCGAGGAAGTACGGCACGAACTGCACCATGCCGGCGTTGACGAACAACAGGTTCGGATCGTCGAGGATCACCGAAGCGCTGGGCACCTCGGTATGGCCCGCCTTCACGAAATGATCAAGGAACCGCTTCCTGATCTCGTGTGTCTGCACGTCCTGTTGTCCTTCGTTTAACCTGCGAATACTCGACCGCACCACAGTACCGGTCGCCCACAGGTGCGGGCCGTCAGCCCGACACGAAGCTCAGCCGGACCGAGCGGCTCGGATTGTCCCTGTTCAGGTCCACCAGCACGATGCTCTGCCAGGTGCCCAGCAACGGCCGGCCACCGGCCACCGGCACCGTCACAGACGGCGACACCAGCCCGGCAACACGTGGTCGGCGCCATGGCCGGGTGACCCGTGCGCGTGCCGGTACCGGTCGTCGCGCGGCAGCAGGCGTTCCAGCGCGTCGAGCAGGTCCGCATCCGATCCGGAGCCGGTCTCGATGAGCGCAAGGCCGGCCGTCGCGTGCGGGACGAACACGTTGCACAGCCCGTCCTGGCGGCCCGCACAGAAGGTCCGCACCTCCGAGGTGAGGTCGACGATGCGGCGGCGAGAGGTGTCGACGTCGAGCAGTTCGGTGTCCACCTGTCGAGGGTACGGGCCGGGCACCCGATTGACGTGCGCGTTTATTGACCGGCCGGTGGGGTATGCCTGCGCCAGCCTGACATTCGCTTCTGGAGGAAGACATGACCATCACCGGCATCATCAGCGCCATCCTCATCGGCATCGTCGTCGGCGTGCTCGGTCGGCTCGTACTGCCCGGCAAGCAGCCCATCGGCATGCTTGTCACCATCCTGGTCGGCATCGTATCGGCCCTCATCGGCACCGCGGTCGCCCGCGCCATCGGGATTCCGACGGCCACCAGCGGTGTCGACTGGCTCGAACTGCTCGTCCAGGTCGTCGTCGCAGCTCTGGGTGTGGCGCTGGTCGCCGCGCTCATGGGCCGCCGTCGCACCGGCATCACCGGTGGCCGCCGCTCGGGGATGATGCGGTAGACGGACCCCAACACCCCCCTTGGTGATCCCGGCTGGGCCCCCGACCAGCCGGGATCACCTCATCTGGGGGGGCGGTCAGTGTCGACGGCGGATGATCGCCCGCAGCTTCTCCACCCGGGTCGAGATCTCCCTTTCCACTCCACGGTTCGTGGGCCGGTAATAGTCGACCCCGATCAGCTCGTCAGGCGGATACTGCTGCGGCACAACCCCGTCGGGACTGTCATGGGCGTACTTGTAGCCGACCGCGTTACCCAGCTTCTGAGCGCCCGAGTAGTGACCGTCGCGCAGGTGCGCCGGAACCAGTCCGGCCTTACCCGCGCGGATGTCGGCCATCGCGGCGCCGAGCGCGGTGGTGACGGCGTTGGATTTGGGTGCGGTCGCCAAATACACCGTCGCGTGGGCCAGCGTCAGCTGCGCCTCCGGCATACCGATCAGCTGGACGGTCTGCGCCGCCGCGACCGCGATCTGCAACGCGGTCGGATCGGCCATTCCGATGTCCTCGCTGGCAAGGATCATCAGCCGGCGTGCGACGAAACGCGGGTCCTCGCCGGCCACCAGCATCCGGGCCAGGTAGTGCAGGGCGGCGTCGACGTCGGAGCCGCGGACGGACTTGATGAACGCGCTGACGACGTCGTAGTGCTGATCGCCGTCCCGGTCGTAGCGCACGGCCGCCTTGTCCAGGGACTGCTCGATGACCTCGACCGTCACAGTTCCCTGGCCGGCCGCGGACGTCTCGGCCGCCACCTCCAGCGCGGTCAGCGCCCGCCGGGCGTCGCCGGCTGCGAGCCGGACCAGCTGCTCGACGGCCTCGTCGGTGACCTTCACCTTTCCGTCCAGCCCGCGCGAATCCTCGATGGCCCGCCGGATCACCGTGTCGATGTCGGCCGGCGTCAGTGGCTGCAACTGCAGGATCAGCGAACGGCTCAGCAGCGGCGCGACGACGGAGAACGACGGGTTCTCCGTGGTCGCCGCGACGAGCAGCACCACCCGGTTCTCGACCGCGGCCAGCAGCGCGTCCTGCTGGGTCTTGGAGAACCGATGCACCTCGTCGATGAACAGCACGGTCGGCTGCCCCCGGAGAAGCGCGACGCGGGCCTCCTCGATCACCGCGCGCACCTCTTTGACACCGGCGGCCAGCGCCGACAACGCCTCGAACCGGCGGCCCGTGGCCTGCGAGATCATCGACGCCAGCGTGGTCTTCCCGGTCCCCGGCGGCCCGTACAGGATCACCGACGCGGCGCCGGAGCCCTCGATCAGGCGGCGCAGCGGCGAGTTCGGTGTGAGCAGATGCCCCTGCCCGACGACCTCGTCGAGCGAGGTCGGACGCATCCGCACGGCCAGGGGCGTCGAGGCTCCCGCGGCCGCCGGGCGCGCGGCAGGCGCCTCGCCGGGGTCGTCGAACAAGCTGTCGGACACGCTCCCTGCTTACACGGGGGCGGTGACGAAGTCGATGAGCTCCTCGACACGGCCGATCAGCTCGGGCTCGAGGTCGGTCCAGTCCCGCACCCGGGCCCGGATCTTCTGCCAGGCCGCGGCGATGTCCGCCTGGTCGCGGTGCTTCCAGCCGAGCGCGGCGCACACGCCGTGTTTCCAGTCCTGGCCTCTCGGGATCACCGGCCACTCGGCGATCCCGAGCCGGACAGGTTTGACCGCCTGCCAGATGTCGATGAACGGGTGCCCGACCACCAGGGTGTGCTCACCGCCGGGGCCGCGCCGCACCGCTTCGGCGATGCGGGCCTCCTTCGTGCCGGTCACCAGGTGGTCGACCAGCACGCCGAGGCGGCGTCCCGGTCCCGGGCGGAATTCGGCGACGATCGCGGCGAGATCGTCCACGCCGCCGAGGTACTCGACGACCACCCCCTCGATCCGCAGATCTTCGCCCCACACCTGCTCGACGAGCTCGGCGTCATGGCGGCCCTCGACGTAGATACGGCTGGCCAGCGCGACCTTCGCGCGGGCCCCTTTGACCGCGACGGAGCCGGACGCGGTGCGCGTCGGGGCGGCCGGCACCGCTTTCTTCGGCGGGGTCAGGATCACGGGCTCACCGTCGATCAGATAACCGGGACCGACCGGAAACGGTTTGGTACGGCCGTTGCGGTCTTCGAGCACCATCCGGCCGTATTCGACGCGCAGCACCGCACCGACGAAGCCGGTCTGGGCGTCCTCGACGACCATGCCGATCTCGATCGGCTGCTCCCGCGAGCGCGGCTTGCGGGCCTGGTGCGGGTTGTTGGACAGGATGTCGGCGCCATAGCGATCAGCCACCGGCTGATCGTAGGGACAGCGCGGCCGGACTCGGGCCAACGCGGCCCCGTGTGTTGCTCACCTTCCGGCGCGGCGGCTCGCGCCAACCTGTCAGCCCATCTGCTGGCTCTGATCCGCGACGGGCGCTCCCACCTCGGCCAGTTTGGCCGGGTTCGAGGTGATCTCGTCGATCACGGTGTGGATGAACCGCATCTTCTCCAGCACCGGCGGTGGCAGCACGAACGGGTAGAGGTCCTGTTTGCCCATCGACCGGTTCACCATGTTCAGCGCCCAGGAAAGCGGCAGCCACAGGTCGATCAGCGTGTCGAATCCGCTGGGCCCCAGCATTCTGCGGTCGTAGGTGGCGTTCGCCGGCGCGAACCCGAACGCCGCCGCGGTGTCCAGGGTGTCGCGGATGTGGAGGTAATGCGCGAACGTCTCGGCCCAGTCCTCGGCGGGATGCATGGTGGCGTAGGAGGATACGTAATCGTCCTCCCAGCCGGCCGGGGCGCCCTCGCTGTAATGCCGGTCCAGTGCAGCCTGGTAGTCGGCGTTGGGGTCACCGAACAACTCGTGATAGCGCTGCAGGTAGTCCTGCGACGTCCCGATCAGCCGGTACTGGTAGTAGTGGCCGATCTCGTGGCGGAAGTGACCGAGCAGCGTGCGGTACGGCTCGTCCATCGAGATGCGTAACTGCTCGCGGTGAACGTCGTCACCCTCGGCGAGATCGAGTGTGATGACCCCGTTCTCGTGCCCGGTGAACACCTTCTCGAACTGACTGGAGAGCAGGTCGAACGCCAGTCCGAACTCGGGATCCAGGTCGCGGCCGACGATCGGCAGTTTGAGTTCGTGCAGCTCGGCGATGAGCCGGCGTTTGGCCCGCTCCGCGTTCGCGAACGCAACGAGCGCCATGGTGTCGGCGTCGTTGGGCCGCGTTCTGGTCAACGCGCACGACACGCACAGCTTGGCGATCGGACCCTTTTCCACCAGCCAGTTGCATTCGGCGAGATGCAGATTGGCGCACAGTTGGAACTGCCTCTCGTCGACCGCACCGGCGTGCTCGCTCTCCTCGGTCGGCGCGATCACCAGCAGCGCCATGTCGTCCAGCGAAAAGCCCAGCGCGCTACCGCAATTCAGACACACCGAGTTTTCGAACGCCAACCGCTGGCCACAGTTCGGGCACGTGAAGTCACGCATGCAGAACTCCCCCTCCATACGGCGCGACGTCGACGGACACGTCGATCGCGCTGTTCTCCGAATCGGTGTAGATGATGCCGCGCAGCGGCGGAATGTCGGCGTAGTCACGTCCGTAGCCGACCGTGACGTAGCGTTCGTCGACCATCTGGTTGTTGGTCGGGTCCAGCCCGAGCCAGACATTCTGGGGCGTCCACACCGAGGCCCACGCGTGTGTCGCGTCGACTCCCACCATGCGTTCCTTCCCGGGCGGAGGATCGGTGGCCAGATACCCCGACACATAGCAGGCGGCCAGACCATTGGCACGCAGGCAGGCGATCGCCAGCCGCGCGAAGTCCTGACATACCCCTTCCCGCGCCGCCAAAACCTCGCTCACCTTGGTCGACACCGTCGTCGACCCCGACCGGTAGGTGAAGTCGGTGTGGATCCGTTCGGTGAGGTGGCGCAGCACGTCGATCAGCGGCCGCTCCGCGGTGAAACTGGGTGCGGCGTAGGCGCGGATCTCCTCGGTGATCTCCGGCGGCTGCAGGTCGAGAGTGAACTCGGTCGCCAGGGCCCCGTCCGGGCCGACCGGACGCGCGATCTCCCACGGCGCCCGCGCCGAGGGGCCGTTGTAGAGGTCCGGCGGCGGCGGATCCACCTCGACCACCGAGCGACTGGTCACCGTCAGCACCCGATGCCGTTGCGTGACATGGAAATACGAGCTGACATTGCCCCATCCGTCGCGACTGGTGGAGCTGTCGGCCGCGTGCGGTTCCAGCACGACTTCGTGGAACAGGCACCGCTGGCGCGCCGAGTCACGCGGTGTCAGGAACCCGCGCCCGTAGGAGCTGGTGACCACATCGGAGTAGCGGTACTGGGTGCGGTGGGTGATCTCGTAGCTGCGGCCGCGGGCCGAAGCGGTGGGCCCGTCCGGGTACGCCGTCACGGAACCAGCCGCCGTTCGTGCGGGCCCCACAACGGCTGCATGTCACCGGGCAGGGACAGGTGGATCGCGGTGATCACGCTGGCGAGCTCGCGCAGGTCGCGATGGATGGCGGCCAGCAGCGCGTCGAACTCGTCGCGTCGGCCGTCCTCGCCGGCCTCCTCCAGTTCTGTCGGCTCGATGCGGCGCAAACGCGCGGCGATCTCGTCGACCATGCGCTCGGGCCGCGACGACCCCGACGCCCCGGGCAGCGACCGCAGGTGGGTGCGCAGCCGCTCCAACTGATACACCAGCGAGCGGGGATTACCGGCGTCGAACAGCACCAGTTCCGCGACACCTGCGACGTTGTAAGTGCCCGGGTTGCGGCGGCGGTAGATCACCAGCGACTCGCAGACCACCAGCGTCGACTCGGTGACGGTCTGCTCGGCGCCCGGCGTCCGCACCGTGGTCATGGTCGCCCGTAGCAGTGCGGTCATCGCGAGCGCCCGCTCGATGCGTTTGCCGATCTCGAGCATCGTCCAGCCGGCGTCGTGCACCATCGATTCGGCGACGACCCCCGACAACGTCAGCATCCCTGCCAGCGTGAGCGTGCTCGTCGACGACAGGAACGCGTCGCCTTCGGCCTTGGACTCGGGCGGGGTGTCCGGCGCATTGAGCAGTGCGCGTTCCAGCGTCGAGAGCACCATCCAGGTGTCGTTGGACATCTGATCACGCACCGCACGTGCCGCCAGCCCGAGCCGCTCCACCGAATGGGCCAGTGATCCCGGCCGGTGCCGGTCGGCGGTCAGCGACCACAGCGTCGTCGGTGCGATGGCCACCATTTCCGCATAGTCGCCGCCGGCTCCGGTGTCTGTGCCTGTGATCACACCCAGTGCGGTCAGCAGGACGGGCACGCACTCGCTGCCGTCGAGCGTGCGGCGGTACCGGTACTTGTGGTAGCGCTCCCGGGTCACAGTCAGCAATCGGGCCATGTTCTCGGCACGCTCGGCGTAGCGGCCTATCCAGAACAGGTCGGACAGCACGCGCGGCGAGCTGACCTCCTGGGTGGGGCTCGCAGTCGCCAGCTGTGGCAGCGCCGGAACCGTCTCGGCGGTGACCCGGCTGGGTGTACGGACCCAGATATCTTTGGCGGCAACTGATTTCAAACGGTATCCGTCGGCGCCAGGTGCCACCAGGTAGCCGAGGCCGCCGATCATCGGGGCATACCCGCCGCGCTGGGACACGGTGAACAGCCGCATGCCGACGCTAGCCGAGGTCAGCCCGCCCCCGAGGAAGTCGGCCGGCGCCGAGGAGAACTCGGGCAGCTCCTGACCGACCCACTGCCACGGCGCGGCGCTGATGCGTGCGGCCAACGCCTCCCGCTGCGCCGCCGACATCTGGGGACCGACGACGGTATCGCCTCCGGTGACGGGCTTGAACAGCAGCGACGACAGGTTTGCCAGCAGGTGGGAACGTTCGGTGTTGATGCCGCCCCAGTACGAGGGGGCGGTGGGTAGCAGCGGCGTCTCACCGAGCAGCTTCTCGGCCAGCTCAGGCAGGAAGCGAAGCAGCCCAGGGCTTTCCAGCACACCGCTACCGAGCGTGTTCACCACGGTCACCGCCCCGCGGCGCAGCACCTCGACGAGTCCGACCACACCGAGCCGGGAATCCGGCCGCAGGTCGAGCGGATCGGCGTAGTCGGCGTCGACGCGGCGCAGCACCACATCGACCCGCTTGAGGGTGCCCATCGACCGCATCCACAGCTTGCCGTCGCGGACCACAAGGTCGGCGCTCTCGACCAGCGGCAGACCCAGTACGCCGGCCAGGTAGGCCTGGTCGAACGCCGTCTCGGAGTGGATGCCCGGGCTGAGCACCACCACCACGGGCTCCTCGGCCGACTCCGGGGCGGCCTCGACCAGGGCCAGCCGCAGTGCCTGCGCCCAGGGCGACACCGGTTGCGGGCCGATCTGCTCGTAGAGCTCCGGGACCGCGTGAGCCACCACCCGCCGGTCGGCCAGCGCGTATCCCGCACCAGACGGCGCCTGGGTCCAGTCCGCGTTGACGACGAAGTCACCCGTGGCGCCGCGACTGATGTCGCAGCCGTGCAGGAACAGCTGGTGACGACCGGGTACCGCGATGCCGTGGGCGGCGCGGACGTACCCGGGATGGGCGAACAGCAGCTGCGGTGGCAGCGCCCCGCTGGTGATCGCGCGCCGCTCTCCATAGAGGTCGGACAGCACGGCGTCGAGTAGCCGCGACCTTTGCACCAGGCCCGCCTCCAGCCGGTCCCAGTCCGGGGCCGAGATGACCAGTGGCAGCGCGTCGAGGTGCCACGGCCCGGGCACCGCGTCGTCACCGTCGGTCTGGATGTAGGTGATCCCGTCGTTGTCGACGAGCTCCCGCACGATCGCGCGCAGCTGATCCAGACCGTCACGGCCGCGCTCCCGGACGCAGTCGGCGAGCTCCTGCCACGCCGGCCTCACTTCCCCTGCCGCGTCGACGAATTCGTCGTACCCGGTGGTCGGGCCGCCAAGCTGCGACCCGACGTCGAACAACGCCTGCTGGGCCCGCATGGTGCCGTAGGGCGCCAGCGGGTTGTCGAGATCGGTCGGTCCGGCACCCGGGTGGGGTGCCGGCGACGGTGCGGGGTAGGCCATTACTGCAGAACGGTACGCACTCGCCGCAGGTCGAGGATGCCGGGTGCGCCCACATCGGTGGATTGTCTGGCCTGCTTCTCGCGCAACTCGGCGAGATCGACCTTGCCCGGGGTGAAGCCGGTGGCCTCGAATCGCCGGGCCCGGCGCGACTCGGCCTCCACCGCGTTGACCGGGGGCGCATCGTAGGCGCGGCCCCCGGGATGGGACACGTGATAGGTGCAGCCGCCGCGGGACACCCCGGTGGCGGCGTCGATCAGCTCGAATCGCAGCGGCCCGTCCACGGTGATCGTCGGGTGCAGCGCACTCGGCGGCTGCCAGGCCCGGTATCGCACCCCGCCGACCTGGACGTCGGGGTTGTCGGTGGACAGCAGCGGCACCGGGTGGCCGTTGACGGTGACCAGGTAGCGCTGCCGGTCCGCTCCGATCAGCCGCACCTGCAGTCGCTCCACCGAGGAGTCGACGTAGCGCGCGGTCCCGCCGGCGGTGGCCTCCTCCCCCAGCACGTTCCACGGCTCGATGGCGCCGCGCAGCTCGACCTCGACACCGCCGAACACCGCGGTCCCGATGCGCGGGAAGCGGAACTCGGTGAACGGATCCAGCCAGCTGGTGTCGAATTCGATGCCGTGGGCGCGCAGGTCGGCGGCCACCTCGGCGATGTCCTGAATGATGAAGTGCGGCAATAGGTATCTACCGTGCAGGTTGGCACCGTGCCGAATCAGCGGCGCCCGCAGCGGCTCCTGCCAGAACCACGCCACCAGCGCGCGCACCAGCAGCGACTGCACCATCGCCATCTGATGGTGTGGCGGCATCTCGAAACCGCGCAGCTCCAGCAGACCGAGGCGGCCGCGCGGGCTGTCGGGGCTGTAGAGCTTGTCGATGCAGAACTCCGCGCGGTGGGTGTTACCGGTGATGTCGGTGAGCAGGTGCCGCAGGGCACGGTCGACGATCCACGGGGAGGAACCGCCCGACTCCTGGGTCAGCCGGGCGATTTCGGCGAAGGCGATCTCGAGCTCGTAGAGCGCGTCCGGGCGACCCTCGTCGACCCGCGGCGCCTGCGATGTGGTGCCGATGAACCGGCCGGCGAACAGGTAGGACAGCGCCGGGTGCCGCTGCCAGTAGGTGAGCAACGAGACCAGTAGGTCCGGGCGGCGCAGCAGCGGCGAGTCGGCCGGGGTGATTCCGCCGAGGGTGATGTGGTTGCCGCCGCCGGTGCCGCCGTGGGAGCCGTCCACGCCGAACGATTCGGTGGACAACCGTGCCTGCCGGGCCTGCTCGTAGAGCGTCTCCAATTGCGCGCACTGCTCGGCGAAGGAGCCTGTCGGTGCGACGTTGACCTCGATGACCCCCGGGTCCGGGGTGATCGTCATCGACGTGAGCCGGGCGTCGGCGGGCGGACCGTACCCTTCGATCACGACGGGACATCCGATCGCGCCGGCCGCGCTTTCGAGCCGCTCGACGAGGTCGATGAAGTGTTCCAGTTCCTCGGTGGGCGGCAGGAACACGTACAGCAGCCCGTCCCGGATCTGGGCGACCAGAGCGGTTGGCGGGAGCCGGTCGACGTCCTCGGTCTCCGGGTCTGTCGCCGCGGTCGCCACCGTGGAGCCGCGGGCCGGCAGCGGCAGCCGGCGCCGTGTCGGATCGGCGTCGAACGTGGGCCGCGGCGGCCGCCAGCTGATCGAATCCAGCGGCAGCCGCAGTCCGGCGGGCGAGTCCCCGTCCAGCAGCACGATCCGGCCGCGCCGCAAGGTCCAGTCCGCGCTCGCCCATCCTGTGTCGTCGTCACGGCGATGCAGCGGCAACACGAACGCGGCCGGTTCGGCGACCGAGGCGTCGAGTCGGGCCAGGAGTTGTGCGCGGCTGTCCGGGGTATCGCGCTCCAGGTCGTCCTGGGTCGGGACAGGCTCGCCATCGGGTTGGCGTACCGCCTTGGCGAGGCGGGCCAGCGCATCTTCATACGCCGGCCGGACCTGGGACCGCGGCAGGCCGAGTCCGTCGGCGACGGCGCCGAGCAGCCGGGCCGCGGCGTCGGGGGCAGGGGCACGGCGGTCCGGCTCCGGCTGCCAGGGGTCGGCCAGCAGCGATCCGTCAGTCCACAGCGGTTCACCGTCGGTGCGCCAGAAAATCCCGATCTGCCAGCGCGGCAACGGTTCTCCTGGATACCACTTGCCCTGGCTGCGCTGGACCAGCCCATGCGGCGCCCACACCGTCTTCAGACGAGCCGCCAGCGCGGAGGCCCGGTCCCGTTTGTGCGGCCCGTCGGCATCGGTGGTCCATTCAGGATCGACCTGGTTGTCGATCGACACGAAAGTCGGTTCACCGCCCACGGTCAGTCGGACGTCACCTGCACAGAGCCGCTCGTCCACGCGCCGGCCGAGCGCGGTGATCGCCGCCCACGACTGTTCGCTGTAGGGCAGCGTCACGCGCGGATCCTCGTGCACGCGGGTCACGACGTTGCTGAATTCCAGTGTGGTCTCGCAGGGTTCGACAGCGCCGGTGATCGGCGCGGCCGAGTCGGGATGCGGTGTCGCCGACAGCGGGATGTGCCCCTCGCCGGCGAACAACCCGGAGGTCGGGTCGAGTCCTATCCATCCCGCGCCCGGGACGTACACCTCGGTCCAGGCGTGCAGGTCGGTGAAGTCGGCGGTGGGACCGGACGGGCCGTCGAGGGCCTCGACGTCGGAGGTCAGCTGGACGAGGTAACCCGAGACGAACCGGGCGGCCAATCCGAGCTGGCGCAGGATCGACACCAGCAACCACGCGGAGTCCCGGCACGATCCGATGCCGGTGCGCAGCGTCACGTCCGGGGTCTGCACGCCGGGCTCCATCCGCACCGAATAGCCGACGTCGGCGTTCACGGCGCGGTTGAGCGCGACGAGGAAGTCGATGGTGCGGGTGCCCGGCGCGACGGTGAAGTTCTCCACCCACGCCCGGGCGAGGTCACCGGGCCCGGAGCCCGCCCCGTCCTCGTCGACGGGCCGCAGGTAGGGCTTGAGGTCTTCGGCCAGCGGACGGGGATAGGAGAAGCCGATGTGTTCGGCGTAGTCCTCGATGAAGAAGTCGAACGGGTTGACCACCTTCAGGTCGGCGATCAGGCCCACCGTGATGGTCAGGCTCCGAGTGCGCGCCGGGAACACGAGCCGGGCGACGAAATTGCCGAAGGCGTCCTGCTGCCAGTTGACGAAGTGATCGGCGGGTTCGACCTGCAGCGAATAGGCCTCGATCGGGGTGCGGGAGTGCGGCGCGGGGCGCAGCCGGACCACGTGCGGATGGACCGCGACAAGTCGGTCGAACGTGTAGCTGGTCCGATGCTCCAGGGCCACCTTGATCCCCATAGCGCTAGATCCCACCACACCGGGCAGTGCTACGCAGGATGCGTCAGGTCTGCGCGCGGCGCGGGATGAGGCTGCCCCGCGGCCGCAGCACCAGCACCAGCACGCCGGCCAGTACGACGCCGACCAGGTTGACCGTGAGCTGCGCGGCCGACTTCGCGGCGACGTCCCAGTGTCCGAGGATGCCGGCGACCGCGGCGAAGCCGGCGGCGGGCACGGTGGTGACGGAGATGAACACCCCGACCAGCGCGGCGGACTTCGACGACATCAGCGACAGCATTCCCGCGGCGCCGGCCAGCAGCGCCACCACGAACGAGATCGGACCGACCCGGAAGATGAAGTCCACGTCGTGAATGTCGCCGAGGGTGTCGAAGCTCAGCCACCCCACCGCCCGCCCGGCCAGCGTCACCAGCGCGGTGATGCCCATTGCCACCGGGAACCCGACGAGCAGCGCGATGAGCGCCCGCCGTGCGAGGTCCGCGCGTCGCTGCACCACCGCCACCGACAGCGCGGCCAGCGGACCGAACTCCGGCCCGAGCACCATCGCGCCCATCACCGTCACCATCGAGTCGGTGACGGCTCCGATCGCGGCCAGCAGGCAGGCCAGGGTCAGGAACGTCATGAATGTCACCGACAGGGTCGACTCCTCGCGGGTGCGGGTGATCAGTTCGTCCCACACCAGAGCGTCGGCGGGATCGCCTTCGGCTTGGTCCTCGGCCGCGTGCGCCCGGGTGGACAGCACGGTGTCGAGCACGGTCAGCGCGATCGCGCCGCGGTGCTGCACGTCGAGGCCTTTGAGTTGCTTGATCAGGTCGTTGGCGGACTCGCGGGCGATGATGGCGCTGATCTCGTCGCCGGGCGGTTCCACCGCCGCGCCCCGGTGCAACAGGATGTGCGCGACGCCGACCTCGTGGCGCAGCACGGCCAGCACCTCGTCGCGCATGTCCTCGGGGACGATCACCTGCAAGTGCAGCACCGCCGCACGGTAACCGGGTGACGCATCGGAATTGAACAATCGCGCGCGAAATGTGGCGGCCCCACACCTTCCTGTTATAGATTCACACTCCTGACGGCGATAACCGGCCCAATTCTGGTAGCAGATGGAGTTTTCTGTGAATTTTGAACAGGAAAAGTTATGGTGACCGTGGACGTCAAGACCCGCCGGGAACGGATCGAACAACGCGTCCGCTCCGCCCGTGAGGTCAACTTCGCTGACCTGGCCGCCGAGTTCGACGTCTCGGAGATGACCATCCGGCGTGACGTCGAAGTGCTGGAAGGTCTCGGTGTGCTGCGCCGGGTGGTGGGCGGCGCGATCGCGGTGCAGGGCAAGGACTCCGAGCCCTCGTTCGCGACCCGGGTGGCCGACGCCGCACAGGAGAAGATCCACATCGCCGACGTGGTGGCCGACCTGATCGGGGTCAACGAGACGCTGATCCTGGACTCGGGCAGCACCGCGCTGGCTGTGGCGAACTCGTTGAAAGGACGCAACCTCGGTCTGACCGTGGTGACGCCGAGTGTCCTGGCCGCCGTGGCGCTGGTCGACGAACCGGACACCACCGTGGTGCTCACCGGTGGACAGCTGCGTGCGGGCGAGCTGAGCCTGATCGGGCCGAACGCCGAGGACACCCTGGCCAACTACAACTGCGACACCTATGTGATGGGCGTGGCCGGCATCGACGGCGACCGCGGAATCTCCGACTACCACCAGGCGGAGAGCCGGGTGAAGCGCGCCGCCAGCCGGCGGGCCGATCGGGTGATCGTCGCCGCGGACAAGAGCAAGCTCGGCCGGGTCACCTTCGTCAGCATCGCCGCGCTGTCCCAGGTCCAGACCATCGTCAGTGACGGCCCACCGGACCACCCCGCTCTGGTCGCCGCACGCGGCGCCGGCGTCGAGGTGATCTGCGTTGCCGCCCAAGATGATTCCTGTGCCACAGCGGCGGGCGGCGCTCGGTGAGCCGGTACACCGTCGGCGTCGACGTCGGCACCACCGGCACCAAGACGGTGCTGCTCGACACCCTCGGCGGGCTGGTGGCCACCGCCAACCGGGAGAACACGCTGCACTCCCGGGGACCCGGTTTCGCCGAGGCCGACCCGGCGCAGTGGTACCGCAACGTGGTCGACTCGATCCGCGAGGTGCTCTCCGCCGGCGGCGTCGCCCCCGAGCAGATCGGCGCGGTGTCCACCTCCGGCATGGTCCCGGCCGTCATCCCCGTCGACGCCTCCGGAAACCCGCTGCGGCACGCCATCCTTCAGAACGACGCCCGCGCGCACCGGGAAGTCAGCGAGCTGGCCGCCGAGTTGTCCACCGTCGACCTGGTCAGCCTCACCGGGTCGGCGCTGACCCAGCAGTCGGTGGCGCCCACGACGGTGTGGCTGCGCGAGCACGAACCCGACGTCTATGCGCGCACCGCCCACTGGGTCGGCTCCTACGACTGGGTGCTCTCGGCGCTCGGCGCTCCCGTTCACGTGGAACAGAACTGGGCGCTGGAGTCCGGGTTGTTCGAGGTCGACGGTGACCTCGCTGCCGACGTCGTGCGGGCCGCAGGCCTGGACCCGGCCACGCTGGCCCCGATCCGGCGCCCCGGCACGCTGGTCGGCGAACTCAGCCGTCAGGCCGCCGACGCGACCGGGCTGCGAGCCGGCACCGCGCTGGTGGTCGGCGGCGCCGACCACGTCCTGTCGGCGTTCGCCGCAGGCGTCAACGAACCCGGTGACGCGCTGGTGAAACTCGGTGGGGCGGGCGACATTCTGGTCGCCAGCGACACCAAGGTCATCGACCGGCGACTGTACCTCGATGCGCACCCCGTCCCGGGCCACTGGCTACCCAACGGCTGCATGGCCACCAGCGGCAGCCTGATCCGCTGGTTCCAGGCACTCATCGGCGGTCCGGAACTGACCGCGCTCGACGACGAGGCCGCCTCGCGCTCCCCCGCTGAGGTGCTGTGCCTGCCGTACTTCCTCGGCGAGAAGAGCCCGATCCACGATCCGGACCTGCGCGGCGTCTTCGCCGGCCTGCACCTCGGACACACCAGGGCGGACATGTACCGCTCCGTGCTGGAGGCCATCGCGTTCGGCTTCCGCCACCACGTCGACGTCTTCAGCGAGATCGGCATCCCGCTGCGCCGGGTGATGATCACCAACGGCGGCTCGAAATCCACGCTGTGGAAGCAGATTCACGCCGACGTGCTGGGACACCCGATGCATCCGGTCAGCGGCCACCCCGGCGCCTCACTCGGGGCCGCGGTGATCGCCGCGATCGGCATCGGCGCGCTCGACGACTGGTCCGATGCCGCCCGGTTCGTCACCCTCGACCCGCCCTACGTTCCCGACCCTCACCGCCGCGAGATCTACGCCGGCGCCTACGCCACGTGGCGCGACCTGAGTTCGGCGATGACACCGATCTCCCACGCGATCGCCCGCACCACCCGATGAAACACACGAAAGGATCACTCTGCCAATGAGAATCACGCAATGGCCCACTTCGGGGCGGAGGAGCAGGCGCCCAGGCACCGCATTCTCCGCCGTGACCGCCCTCGTCGCCGTGCTGGCCCTCGTGCTGACGGGCTGCGCGGGCAGTGGCGGACCCGACGAGGTGGAGGCCACCGGCACCGGCGAGGTGCCCACCGACGTCTCGGGCACCGTGCGGATCCTGATGGAGAACGTGCCGGACACCGACATCGTGAAGTCCATGGTCGCGGACTTCAACAAGGAGTACCCGGACGTCGAGGTCAACATCGAGTCGCTGACCTACGACCAGATGCGCGACAAGCTGGTGTCGTCCTTCCAGTCCTCGACGCCGACCTACGACCTGATCGTCGTCGACAACCCGTGGATGGTCGACTTCGCCAACGCGAAGTTCCTCCAGCCGCTCGACGCCCGCATCGACAGCACCCCGGACTACGACGCCGCCGACTTCTTCGCCCCGCTCACCGACATCACCACCGTCGACGGAACCCGCTACGCCGTGCCGTTCTACAACTACGCGCTCGGATACCTCTACAACACCGACGATCTCGCGGCGGCCAACCAGCAGGTCCCGACCACGCTCGACGAACTGGTCAGCACCAGCAAGGCCCTGAAGACCGCTGACCGCGCCGGGATCGCGATGCAGCCGCAGCGCGGCTACAAGATCTTCGAGGAATGGGGCAACTGGCTGTTCGCCGCCGGCGGCTCGATCTACGACGCCGACGGCAAGGTCACGCTGAACACCCCCGAGGCCAAGCGCGCGCTCGAGGCCTACATCGACACCTACCGCAACGCCGCGCCCGCCAACAGCCTCAACTGGAGCATGGACGAGGCCCAGCGCTCGGTGGCGGCCAATCAGTCCGCATCGATGATCAATTACAACTGGCAACTGCCCGCACTC
This sequence comes from Mycobacterium sp. 4D054, assembly GCF_052245755.1. Classification (NCBI taxonomy): domain Bacteria; kingdom Bacillati; phylum Actinomycetota; class Actinomycetes; order Mycobacteriales; family Mycobacteriaceae; genus Mycobacterium; species Mycobacterium sp. 4D054. The sequence goes on along the minus strand of NZ_JBQQCF010000001.1, from coordinate 39,281 downwards.
AACGAGCCGGGTTCCGGGCCCGCGGCCGGCAAGATCAAGCTCGCCACCATCCCCGGCGGCAAGCAGGTGCTGGGGTCGTGGAGCTGGGCGATCCCGGCGAACTCGGCCACCCCGGACGCGGCATGGGCGTTCGCGTCGTGGATCACCGCCAAGCCCAACGACGTCACCCGCACCCAGAAGGGCGGCGCGGCGATCCGCAAGAGCACCCTGCAGGATCCGGCCGTGCTCAGCGGCGGATTCGGCGAGGAGTACTACCGGACGGTCGAGCAGCTGCTGGCCGACTCGGCACCGCTGAGCCAGGGGCCCAGCGGTGAGGAGATGATCCAGGCCGTCGGCACCGAACTCAACGAGGCGGTCGCCGGAACCAAGAGCGTCGACGACGCACTGGCCGCCGCGCAGGCCGAGGCAGAGAAGATCCAGGGCTGATTCGAGTGCCCAGACCGGAAACCGACCACCCCACGAAAGGAGCGAGACCAGCCGTGAAGTCGCCCTTGAGGTTTCAGCACGGCATGGTCGCCCCCCTCGCCGCCCTCTTCGTCGGGGTGGTCGGTTTCCCCCTGCTCTACGCCGCATATCTCAGCGTCACCGACTACAAGCTGACCGACCGCGGCGCGCCGGACATCGTCGGCGCCGACAACTACGTCGCCACCTTCGCCGACAGCGCCTTCTGGGGCGCCTTCGGCACCACCGCTGTGTACGTCCTGGTGGCCGTCGGGCTGGAACTGGTGCTCGGGCTGGCCATCGCGCTCGCCCTGCAAAAGCAGCGCTGGGCGCGGGATCTGACCCGGTCGATGCTGCTGGCGCCCATGTTCATCACGCCGATCGCGGTCGGCTTGACCTTCCGGTTCCTGCTCAACGACCAACTCGGGGCGATCCCGGCGATGCTGCACGGCCTGGGAATCGACTACGACTTCTTCGGCCCCGGCCGTGCGCTGTTCACGCTGGCGTTCATCGACGTGTGGCAGTGGACGCCGTTCATGGTGCTGCTGCTGCTGGCCGGGCTGCAGTCCATCCCGAAGGAACCGCTCGACGCCGCGCGTCTGGACGGGGCCAGTGGTCTGTACGTCCTGCGCCGGGTCACCCTGCCGCTGCTGGCACCGGTGCTCGTGGTGGCGATCCTGCTGCGCTCCCTGGACGCGATGAAGGTGTTCGAGTACGTGTTCGCCACCACCCGCGGCGGCCCCGGCACCGAAACCGAGACGCTGCAGTACTTCATCTACCAGACCGGGATCCAGTTCTTCCGGCTCGGATCCGCATCCTCGATGGCGTTCATCGTGCTGGTCGTCGTTCTGGCAGTGATCGTCATCGCGTTCCGCCGCATGGAGAGGACCAAATCGCGATGACCCGTTCCTCGGTGGTCACCGTGTTGCGGGTGGCCCTGCTGTGGGCGGCGGGCATCACGGTGCTCTTCCCCATCGTCTGGATCGCACTGGCGAGCGTGAAAACGCCCGAGCAGCTCAATGATCCCTTCCTGATCACCTTCACACCGAACTTCGCCAGCTGGCAGAACGTGCTCACCTCGGGGATCCTCGGCGCCGCCGGGCGCAGCGCGCTGGTCGCGCTGATCACCGTCGGCATCAGTGTGGTGGTCGGCAGCATGGGCGCCTACGCGATCGCCCGCTACCGGGCGGGCGGCACGCTGACCCGGTTCGGGATGCTCGCCGCGCAGGTGCTGCCGCCGGCGGTGCTGGTGTTCCCGTTCCTGACGATGGCGTACGCGCTGCGACTGACCGACACCCTGGTGCCGGTGATCTTCGCGCACCTGAGTTTCGTTCTGCCCGTGGTCACCTGGTTCCTGATCGGGTTCTTCGAGGCTGTCCCCCGCTCGCTGGAGGAACAGGCCCAGGTGGACGGCTTCAGCCGGTTCGCGGCGTTCCGGCTGGTGGTGCTGCCGCAGGTTTATCCGGGTATCGGGGCCGCAGCCATCTTCGGCTTCACACTGTCCTGGAACGATCTGTTCTACGGGCTCATCCTGGCTCCGGGTAAGGCGGCGATCCTGCCGGTGGCCATCGCAGGTTTCAACACATTCCGCGGGGTTCAGATCGGCTCGATGAGCGCGGCGATCCTCATCGCGGTCGTTCCCGTCGTCATCGCGAGCTTCTTCATCCAGCGCAAGCTGGTGCAGGGCATCAGCGGCGGCGCGGTGAAGTTCTAGACACAGATAGGTTTTTGGCACACCATGGCAACGGTCCGATTCTCCGGCGTCCAGAAGGCGTACGGAACCACCTCAGTCGTCAGCGATCTCGACCTCGAGCTGCCCGACGGGTCCTTCACGGTGCTCGTCGGCCCGTCCGGATGCGGCAAGTCGACCTCGTTGCGCATGCTGGCCGGTCTGGAGACCGTCACCTCCGGGCGCATCACCATCGGCGACCGCGACGTGACCCACCTACAGCCACGGGACCGCGACATCGCGATGGTGTTCCAGAACTACGCGCTGTACCCGCACCTGTCGGTCGCCGAGAACATCGCATTCCCCCTGCGCGCCACCAAGACCCCGCGACGTGAGGCGCTAACCCGCGCGGCGAGCATCGCCGAATCGCTGGGTCTGGGAAAACTGTTGGAGCGCAAGCCCAAAGACCTCAGCGGCGGTCAGCAACAGCGCGTCGCGATCGGCCGGGCGATCATCCGCGAGCCTTCGGTGTTCCTGTTCGACGAGCCGCTGAGCAACCTCGACGCCAAGCTGCGGGTGGAGACCAGGACCGAACTGCTGCAGATCCAGCGGCGGCTCGGCATCACGTCGGTGTACGTCACCCATGACCAGGAAGAGGCCATGACGCTGTCGGACCGCATGGTCGTCATGCGGGACGGGCACATCGCGCAGCAGGGCACCCCGCAAGAGGTGTACGCGCGGCCCGCCGACACGTTCGTCGCGACCTTCGTGGGCAGCCCGAAGATGAACCTGATCGACGGCGCCGTCGCGGGCACCACGTTCACCGCGGGCAACGGCTTCACCCTCACCGTCGATCGGCCCCCCGCCCACGGTCCGGTCACCCTCGGGGTCCGGCCCGACGATCTGCTGCCCACCGCCGCCGAGGGTGACGGGCAGGCACGGGTGGTGCTGATCGAACATCTCGGACCACGCGCCATCGTCACGATCGACGCTCACGGCACCGAGCTGACCAGCGTGGTCGAGACCGCGCGTCTATCGGGCATCAGCGAGGGCAGCCCGGTCGACCTGGCCGCCCGTCCGGGCGCCACCCACCTCTTCGACACCACCACCGGCCGGCGTCTGGCCGGCTGAAACAACACAGAAGAAACGAGTAGTGCAGATGACGAGAACTGTCGTGGTGACCGGAGCGGGATCCGGTATCGGCCGCGCGATCGCCCACACGCTGGCGCAACGGGATTGGCGGGTGGTGGTGACCGACCTCGACGCGGCCGCCGCGGGCGAGGTCGCCGCCGCGTTGCCCAATCCGGATGCCGGCCACGAGTCGGCCCAGCTCGACGTCACCTCGGCCGAGAACGCGGCCGCGGTGGCCTCCGACATCGCCGGTCGCCTCGGCCTGCACGCGTGGGTCAGCAACGCCGGCATCTCGTTCATGCACCGCTTCCTCGACGCACCGGTCGAGCGCTATCAGCAGACCATGGACGTCAATCTCAAGGGCGTCTTCGTCTGCGGCCAGGCCGCCGCCCGCGAGATGGTGCGGTCCGGCACGCGCGGGGCGATCGTCAACACCGCCTCGATGGCCGGAAAGCAGGGCCGGGTGCCGTTCCTGTCGGACTACGTCGCCTCGAAATTCGGTGTGGTGGGGCTGACCCAGGCGATGGCCTACGAACTCGGTGAGCACGGCATCACCGTCAACTGCGTCTGTCCCGGTTTCGTCGAAACACCCATGCAGTCACGGGAACTGGAGTGGGAGGCCGAACTGCGCGGCACCACCGCCGACGACGTGCGCGCGATGATGATCGCCGACACACCGCTGGGCCGGCTCGAAGCGCCCGACGACGTCGCCCGCTCGGTGGCTTTCCTGCTCTCCGACGACGCCCGCTTCATCACCGGCGAAGCGCTCGCCGTCAACGGCGGCGCCTACATGGACTGAGCCGGCCGCAACTCATCCGTTTCACCCGAAAGAGAAAGGCACTTCACGTGACCACCACCTGGCTCGACGAGGTCTTCGGCGTGTCGAAACCCGTCATCGCCATGCTGCACCTGTCCGCGCTGCCCGGCGATCCCGGCTTCGACTCCGCGGGCGGCATCGCCGCCGTCGTCAACCGCGCCCGCACCGAACTGGACGCGCTGCAAGCCGGCGGTGTCGACGCCGTCATGATCAGCAACGAATTCAGCCTGCCCTACCTGACCAAGACCGAACCCATCACCGCGATCACGATGGCCCGGATCATCGGCGAGCTGCTGCCCGACATCTCGGTGCCGTACGGGGTCAACGTGCTCTGGGACGGCCGGGCGTCCATCGACCTCGCGGTGGCCACCGGCGCGAAGTTCGTCCGCGAGATCTTCACCGGGGTGTACGCCAGCGACTTCGGCCTGTGGGACACCAACGTGGGCGAGGTCGCGCGGCACCGGGCACGCATCGGTGGGTCACACGTGAAGCTGCTGTTCAACATCGTCCCCGAGTCGGCCCAGTACCTCGCCGACCGCGATCTGGCCGCCATCACCCGCACCACCGTCTTCGCGACGCGTCCCGATGCGATCTGCGTCTCCGGCGCGACCGCGGGCGCGCCCACAGACACCGAGACGCTGCGCGTCGTGAAATCGGCCGCAGGTGAGGTGCCGGTGTTCGTCAACACCGGTGTGCGCGCCGAGAACGTCGCTGCCCACCTCAGCGTCGCCGACGGCGCCGTCGTGGGCACCTACTTCAAGAAGGACGGCCTGTTCGCCAACGCAGCCGAGAAGTCCAGGGTCGAAGAGCTCATGGGCGCGGCCAAGGAGTTCCGCGCTCAGCTGGGCTGATCGTTCGTCCGCCGGACGAGCCGCATCCCCAGCTCGTCCGGCGGAACCGAATGTCCTTCGGCACAGACGATCTCGACGCCCGCCTGAGCACCGCAACCCAGGTGGGTGAGTCGCAGCGACGTGTCGTCGAGGTGCTTGCGTCCCCATTCGAACATCGCCCACACCACCGGCATGAACTCCGACCCGGCCTCGGTGAGCACGTATTCGTCGCGCGCCCGCTGTCCAGGCTCCCGGTACGGACGTTTGGTCAGCAGCCCGGCTTCTACGAGTTCGGACAAGCGCGCCGACGTCGCGGCCTTGGTGATTCCGACGCGTTTGGCGAAATCGTCGAAGCGCGTGGTGCCGTAGTAGGCCTCCCGCATGATCAGCATCGCGGACTTGGTGCCGACGAGCGCCATCGTCTTCTCGATCGGGCACCGGCCGACCGCCGACCATGCGCCACGGTCGGCGAGCGGACCCTGCAGGACTGTCATGCACATCACTCCACCGCTGGGTTGTCTTGACTGAACCTAGGTGTTACATCTAGGTACACAGCAGCATACTCAGCGACGAGTTCCAGGAGGATCCGCATGGCCGACTATTCCGATCGCGACGCCGTCATCGTCGGCGCCGTCCGCACCCCCGTCGGCAAGGGCAAGGCCACCGGCGCCCTCCACGACGTGCTGCCCGCCGACCTGCTGGCACACAGCCTGCGCGAGCTCGTGACGCGTACCGGCGTGGATCCCGTCGAGGTCGAGGACGTCATCGCCGGCGCCGTCACCCAGGTCGGTGACCAGGCCGTCAACATCGCCCGCAACGCCCTGCTCGGCGCCGGGTTCCCCGAGAGCGTGCCCGGCACCACCGTCGACCGCCAGTGCGGCAGCAGCCAGCAGGCGATCAGCTTCGCCGCACAGGGAGTGCTTTCCGGCGCCTACGACGTGGTGATCGCCGCGGGTGTGGAATCCATGAGCCGGGTGCCGATGGGATCGTCGGTGCTGCCCGGCAGCAACCCGTTCGGCCGCGACATGACCGCCCGCTACCCGGATGGCCTTGTCGCCCAAGGCATCAGCGCCGAACTGATCGCGGCGCGGTGGAACCTGTCGCGCACCCAGCTCGACGAGTTCTCCGCCGCGAGCCATCAGAAGGCGGCGCGCGCTGCCAAGGACGGTCTGTTCGACGCCGAGCTCGCCCCCATCGCCGGACTGACCGCCGACGAGATCGTCCGCCCCGACACCACGGCCGAGACGCTGGCCGGGCTCATGCCGGCGTTCTACAACGAGGCCCTCGGCGCGCGGTTCCCGCAGATCGCTTGGAACATCACGCCGGGCAACTCCTCGCCGCTATCGGACGGGAGTGCCGCGGTGATGATCACCAGCGGCGCGGCGGCCCGCCGGCTCGGTCTGCGCCCGCTGGCGCGCATCCACACCACCGTCGCGGTCGGATCCGATCCGCTGTACATGCTGACCGGCGTGATCCCGGCGACGGAGAAGGTATTGCGGAAAGCCGGCTTGAGCCTTCCTGATATCGACCTGTTCGAGGTGAACGAGGCGTTCGCGCCGGTGGTGCTGGCGTGGGCCGCGGACGTGGGCGCCGACCTCGAGAGGACGAACGTCAACGGCGGCGCGATCGCGATCGGCCATCCCCTGGGCGCCAGTGGTGCGCGCATCATGACCACGCTGGTCAACGCGTTGCAGCAACGCGACGGGCGCTACGCGCTGCAGACGATGTGTGAGGGCGGCGGCATGGCCAACGCCACCATCATCGAACGGCTGTAAACGTCTGCGCTTAAGCCCGGGTCAGCTCGAACAGCGGGATGACTCGGTCGGTCTTGGCCTGGTAGTCGGCGAACACGGGCGCGATCTCGACGATCTTCGGATACAGCGCCTCGCGCTCGTCGTCGGACAGCTCACGGACGTCGACGTCATAGGCGTCGGTGCTCACCTCGATGTAAGCCTTCGGGTTCGCCCGCAGGTTGTGCACCCAGGCGGGATGCCGGGGTGCGCCGGCGTAGGACCCGACGATGAGCATCTTGCCGTCGATGGTCAGGTAAGCCAGCGGTGAGAGCCGCGACCTACCCGATTTCGCGCCCGTGGTGTGCAGCAGAAGCAGCGTGGCGCCGTCGAACGGCCCGCCGACCTTGCCTCCGTTGGCGCGGAACTCTTCGACGATGTTGCCGTTGAATGCGTCCAGCGCCGCAGTGTCGGCGACGAGCTTGTCCTTGTCCGGTTGCCTGTCCGGTGGTGTCATGCCTTGTCCAGCTTCTCCGGCTTGACGTCTATTCCGGACTCCTTGCGCTGCTGATCGGTGATCGGCGCGGGCGCTTCGGTCAGCGGGTCGACACCGCCGCCGGACTTCGGGAACGCGATCACCTCGCGGATCGAGTCCACGCCGGCCAGCAGCGCGGTGATGCGGTCCCAGCCGAACGCGATGCCACCGTGCGGCGGAGCGCCGAAAGTGAAGGCGTCCAACAAGAATCCGAACTTCTCGCGCGCTTCGTCGTGATCGATGCCCATCATCGCGAACACCCGTTCCTGGACGTCGCTGCGATGGATACGGATGGATCCGCCGCCGATCTCGTTGCCGTTGCAGACGATGTCGTAGGCGTCCGATAAGGCACTGGCCGGATCGGTGTCGAAGGTCGCCTCGGACTCGGGTTTCGGCGCGGTGAACGCGTGGTGCATCGCGGTCCAGGCGCCGGATCCGACCGCCACATCACCGGCGGCCGTCGCCTCCGCGGTGGACTCGAACATCGGCCAGTCCACCACCCACGTGAACGCCCACGCGTCCGGGTCGATCAGGTCGAGCCGTTTGGCGATCTCGATGCGGGTGGCGCCCAGCAGCGCCCGTGCCGACTTCGCGGTGCCGGCCGCGAAGAACACACAGTCGCCGGGGTTGGCGCCCACGTGCGCGGCCAGCCCGTCCCGCTCGGCGTCGCTCAGGTTCTTGGCGACCGGCCCACCGAGCGTGCCGTCCTCGCCGATCAATACGTACGCCAGCCCCTTGTGCCCGCGTTGCTTGGCGAACTCCTGCCAGCCGTCCAGCGTGCGCCGCGGCTGCGAGGCTCCGCCCGGCATCACCACGGCGCCGACATAGGGTGCCTGGAACACCCGGAACGGCGTGTCTTTGAAGTAGTCGGTGCACTCCACGAGCTCCAGGCCGAAGCGCATGTCGGGCTTGTCCGACCCGAACCGACGCATCGCGTCGGCGTAGCTGATCCGCGGCAACGGCAGCGGCAGGTCGTACCCGATCGTCGACCACACGGCCTTGAGGACCCGCTCGGACACTGCTATGACGTCGTCGGCGTCGACGAAGCTCATCTCCATGTCCAGCTGGGTGAACTCGGGCTGGCGGTCGGCGCGGAAGTCCTCGTCGCGGTAGCAACGGGCGATCTGGTAGTACCGCTCCATACCCGCGACCATCAGCAACTGTTTGAACAGCTGCGGGCTCTGCGGCAGAGCGTAGAACGAGCCGGGCTGCAACCGGGCGGGCACCAGGAAGTCACGGGCGCCCTCCGGTGTGGAGCGCGTCAGCGTGGGGGTTTCGATCTCGATGAAGTCTTGCTCGGCCAGCACACTGCGTGCGGCGGCATTCACCTTGGAGCGCAAGCGGATCGCGTTGCCCGGCCCCTCCCGGCGCAGATCCAGGTAGCGGTACTTCAGCCGGGCTTCCTCGCCGGCGGTCTCGTCGAGCTGAAACGGCAGCGGAGCGCTCTCCCCCAGTACCGTCAGCGACGTCGCGTTCACCTCGACCTCACCGGTGGCGATGTCGGGATTGGCGTTGCCTTCCGGACGGACCTCGACGACGCCGGTGACGGCGACGCAGAACTCCGAGCGCAACCGGTGCGCCTGCGCCAGCACATCGCCCTCCCGGAACACCACCTGAGCCACGCTCGGCCCGATTTTCCCGTCGCTACCGTCCTGCCCTCCGGACAAGCCGTCTCGCAGGTCGATGAAGATGACGCCGCCGTGGTCGCGACGGCGCGCCACCCACCCGGCCAACGTCACCGTCTGACCGGCATCGGTGGGGCGCAATGAACCGGCGGTGCGGGTGCGCAGCACGAAGTACTCCTGTTCGCGGGGGATAGTCAACAGTTCAGTCTAGTGGGGCACGGTGGACAGCTCGACGAGGTCCGATCTTCCGTCGACCAGTCATGGTGACCTAACGTGTATGGTCATGCATCCCTGCGAGCGCGTCGGCCTGGACTTCGTCGACACCGCCCCGTACCGGTTCGTCAGCACCGTCGACCTGACCATCACCCCCGAGCAACTCTTCGAGGTACTGGCCGACGAGACGTCATGGCCACACTGGGCCAGTGTCATCACCAAGGTGACCTGGACCAGCCCGGAACCCCGTGGAATCGGGACGACGCGCACCGTGGACATGCGCGGCAGGATCACCGGTGCCGAGGAATTCCTGGCGTGGGAGCCATTCTCCCGCATGGCGTTCCGCTTCAACCAGTCGAGCACGTCGAGCATCTCGGCGTTCGCCGAGGACTACCACGTGGTGCCGACCGCCAAGGGGTGCCACCTGACCTGGATCATGGCGCTCAAACCCCATGGGCTCGCCGGGCGGTTCGGCCTGGCTGCCGGGAAGCCGTTGATGGCATGGATGTTCCAGCGCTTCCTGCACAACCTGCGGCGCTACACCGATGAACGGTTCGCCGTGCGCTGAGGTCTGTGGCGCGGCCTCGCTGAGTGCGAAGAAACGTGCCGGCCGTGTCACAGCCCACGGGTAGAATCGCACATATGTTCGATGGATCGCTTCCCGGGCCCACTGCGATGGGTACCGTCAGCGACTCCGTGCTGGTGCAGTCCATCACCGGGTGGGCCGCTACTGCCTCTGCCGCCGAGGCCCGAAAACTCGCGGCCATCGCCGAACTTCACCGCCGCGTGGTCGGCGGTGAATTCCGCGAACGCCTCGCGATCGACGACACCGACGCCGCTGCCGCTCACGTCAGCTGCGCGCTGACCCTGCGCCACGGCAAAGCTGTCGGGCTCATCGACCTCGCCGTGACGCTGCGCGACCGCCTTCCCAAGGTCGGTGCCCGTTTCCTTGCCGGAGAAATCAGCGCGGGCATGATCGCCACGATCGCCTGGCGAACCTTCCTGGTCGGCCAAGCCGCACTTGCGGCCATCGACACCGCCCTCGCCGAGCACGCCCCGGCCTGGGGCAACCTGTCCGACGCCAAACTCGCCCAAGCCATCGACGTGTGGATCCATCGCCACGATCCCGACGCCGTGCGCCGCGCCCGCAACGCCATGCGCGGCCGCTACTTCAACGTCGGCGACTACACCGACGAGAACACCGGCACCGTCACTGTGCACGGTCGCGTCAGCCTCGCCGACGCCGCATTGATGCAACAACGCCTGGCCATCATGATCGCCACGCCCTGCCCTGATGACCCGCGTACCAACGATCAACGCCGCGCCGACGCCGTGGGCGCCGCCATGGGTTTGGGAGTGTTCTTCCTGGCCTGCACCTGCCCCGACCCTGACTGCGCCGCCAAAGTGGACGACGGACGAGCCAGCAGCATCACCATCCACGTCATCGCCGACTCCGACTCCCTGCACGCCGAACCCGATCCGCAGATGCACGGAGACGCTCCCATCGAGGCCGCGCCCGCCCCACCTGGTCCGCCGGCCCAGCCCACGCCCACCGCCGAGCCCCCGCAGCTGTCGCCGTCCGACCCGGAGCCTCACCCGGTACCGCCGGAACGCAAGCCTGCGCTGATCCCTGGGTTCAACGGCGCGATCCTGCCCGCGCCACTGCTGGCCGAGCTGGTTCTGCACGGCGCCAAGATCCGCCTCGTCGACACGCTCAACCTCAAGACCGAACCGCGTTACAAGCCCTCAACCGCACTTGCGCGCTTCGTCCGCACCCGGGACATGACCTGCCGTTTCCCCGGCTGCGATCGTCCGGCCGTCTACTCCGATCTCGACCACACCCAGCCCTGGCCGGCCGGGTCCACCCACCCGGCCAACATCAAGTGCTACTGCCGCACGCACCATTTGATCAAAACTTTCCTTCCCGGCTGGAGCGACCACCAACACCCCGACGGCACGCTCACCGTCGTGACCCCCGCCGGGCTTCGGTACACCACGAAACCGCTGACAGCTCTGCTGTTTCCACACTGGAACACCACCACCGGACCCCCACCGCCACCACCGCCGAGCCACCAAGCCTCACCGAGCCGACCCGGCCGGCAACTGATGATGCCCACCCGCCGACGGACCCGCGCCCAGAACCGCGCCGCCCGCGTCACCGCCGAGCGCACCTACAACGCCACCCAACGCGCACTCGAACAATCCGCCCGACAAGCCACCGAAGCAGCGGCCGCGGACCAATCGTTCCGGCGACCCGGCTATGGCGACGACCCACCACCGTTCTGAAGCACGTTCATGCAAGTCGTCTGCGCGGCAGGCGAACCCGAACATCGCCGGGGGTCCGTTGCAACTCCGGTGTCACCTGACGTCGACGTAGTAGATGCTGCCGGTCTTGCTGTTCTGGAACGTCCGATCGTTGCGGAAGTCGCGGACCGTGGAGCGGACGTCGCCTCCCTTGTTCACACCGACGACGTTGGCCTGGCTCAGCGGGGCATCCGACAGGCGGTTGACCACGACCCGGTGACCCTGGGCCTCCAGGTGGCTGATGGTCGCGTCGGCGTTGCCGCCGGTGGGGGCGGCAACCGCAGGAGCGGCCAGCCCGACGACAGCGGCACCCAAGCCGGCGGCGAAAGCGGTGGCGATGGTGAGGTTCTTCATTGTTCTTGCCCTTCCCGGTGGCATTTCCCTGTGGTTCTGACGGGTTAAACCGGCGGCTCAGCGGGTTCATTTCAGTTGGCAGAAATTGAGCTCCGCCTGGCAGGAATGAGTCGTCGGGCCGGTCCCGCAGGACTATGGTGAGCCCAACTGCCGTCAGATCGTCGGGATCGCGGATGGGTGAACAACAGACCCGGTGCCGAACCTGTAGCACCGAAGCCCGTCAGGGTGCGCGCTTCTGCGACCAGTGCGGCGCGGTGCTGTCCCCCGTGCCTCCGGTGCCCGAGTACAAGAATGTGACGGTGTTGTTCGCCGATGTGACCCGGTCGATGGACATCGCCAGCGCAGTAGGCCCAGAACGTCTGCGCGAGATCATGTCCGAACTGCTCGACAGGTCGACACGAGTGGTACGACGCTACGGCGGCACAGCCGAATTCATCGGGGACGGGGTCATGGCGCTGTTCGGCGCACCTGTCGCGATGGAGGACCATGCCTTTCGCGCATGTCTGGCGGCATTGGCCATTCAGGACGAAGCACGTGATCTGGCCGAGAGGGTCCTCGTACGCGACGGTATGGATTTCAAGATTCGTGTCGGTCTGAACTCCGGCCAGGTCATCGCCGGTGACATTGGTTCCGCTCGGGCCGGTTACACCGTGATCGGCGAACATGTCGGGCTGGCCCAGCGAATGGAGTCCGTGGCGCCGCCGGGCGGGGTGATGATCAGCGAGACCACCGCACGCCTGGTCGAACACGTTGCTCAACTGGGTGACGTGGAGTGGGTGCACATCAAGGGCGCAGATCAACCGGTACCTGCGCGGACGCTGCTGGGAACCGCCGAGCGACACGACCTACGGTCAGCAGACACCCCGTTCGTCGGGCGCACCTCGGAAATCGCCGAGCTGGTAGGCACTCTGGACAACTCATCTCGTGGCCGCGGCGCGGTGGTCCGTGTGGTGGGAACACCCGGTATCGGCAAGAGCCGGCTCACCCGCGAACTCGCCGCGCTCGCCACCGATCGCGGCATGCAGGTGTTCTGGACCTACTGCCAGTCCCATACCCGCGATGTGCCCTTCGGTACGGCCACCGGATTACTGCGAGCCTTCTTCGGCATCGCGCACGTGTCGGCCGAAAGCGCCAGGGCGGCCACGCGCTCGGCGCTGCCTGACGCCGACCCGCAGGACCTGCTGATGCTCGACGACATGCTGGGAATCGGCGACGGCCGTCCCCCGCCAGAAGACGTCACCCCTGATGCCCGAAAGCGGCGCCTCACCGCACTTTTGGACAAAGCCCTGCTGTCGCGTCATCAACCGACGGTGTATGTGGTCGAGGACGCCCACTGGATCGATGCGGCCAGCGAGGCGATGATCGCGGATTTCCTCGGCACGATCACCGAGGCCGCGGCCTTGGTGCTCATCACGCACCGACCCGAGTACCACGGCGCGCTCGCGAGAGCGGACAACAAGACGATCGCACTTGCACCCCTGGACTATTCGAGCTCATCGAAGCTCACTGTCTCACTCGTCGGTCCGGACACCTCGGTGGCCACGCTCGCCCAACGCATCACTGATCGAGCCGCGGGGAACCCGTTCTTCATCGAGGAGATGATCCGGGATCTCGCCGAGCGCCGCGTCCTCGGTGGAACGAGGGGCGCCTACACCTGTCACGGCGATGCCGACATCCCCGTCCCAGCGTCCGTGCAGACCACCATCGCCGCCCGGATCGACCGGCTCGCGCCGGCAGCCAAGCGCACCCTTTACGCGGCTGCGGCAATCGGCTCCCCGTTTTCTCGCACGCTCTTGGACGCTGTATCCGGGTCCTCGGCGATCGACGACCTGAAGGATGCCGAGTTGATCGCACAAGTGAGCACCCGCCCGGATCAGTACGCGTTCCGGCACCCCTTGATGCGCGCCGTTGCCTATGAAACTCAGCTGAAGGCCGGCCGGGCCGACCTTCACCGTCGCATCGCGGCCGAGATCGAACGCACCGATCCCGAAGGCGCTGCGGCCAACGCGGCACTGATCGCCACCCACCTCGAAGCAGCTGGTGACCTCCGTGCGGCATTCAGCCGGCATATGGAGGCCGGCACCTGGGCGACTCATCGCGACATCGCCGCGGCCAGAATGAGCTGGCGGCGCGCGGCCGCCGTCGCCGATGGCCTCCCTGAGGACGAACCGGATCGCTTGACGATGCGCATCGCTGCGCGAACATTGCTTGTGGCCACGATCTGGAGGGTCGGCGGCGAGCTGGCCGACGTCGGGTTCGACGAGCTGCGCACACTGACCCAGCAGGCCGGCGACAAACGGTCCCTGGCGATCGGCATGGCCGGACTGATCCAGATGCTGAACTTCCACGGCCGGTACACCGAGGCGTCTCGACTTGCGTCGGAGCAGGTGCAGCTCCTCGACGCCATCGACGACCCGGAACTGACGGTCGCACTGATCCCGATGGTGAGCGCCATCGCCAAATGGGACGCCGGTGAGATGACGGCATCGCTGGATCTGGCCCAACGGTCCATCGATGACGCGGCCGGAGATCCGACGATGGGCAACCTCGTCATCGGATCTCCACTGGCCATGGCGTTGGCGATGAGGGCGTCGACGCGGTGCTGCCTGGGGATCAGCGGCTGGCGTCAGGATTTCGACGACGCACTCTCGATCGCCCGAAGTGTGGACAAGTTCACCTTCTCGACCGTGGTGATGTTCAAGTACATCGCAATCATGAATTGGGCGCTCGTCGCCGACGATGACGCGCTGCGCGATACCGCTGAGGCCCTTGACATCGCCCGCCGGTTCGGCGACAACTTCCTGCTGACCAACGCCGAATTCACCTACGGATTCATCCTGGTACGCCGTCGGGACACCGACCGGCAGCTGGGCTTCGAGTTGTTGGCGAAAGCGCGGCAGGTCGCGCTCGAACACCGTTACACGATCATCGCGGCATGGTGCGTCGACCTGGAAGTGGCCGCCGAGTCGATCCGCCGCGGGGACTACGACACCGCTGTCGATCTCTGCCGGGGTGTGCTCGCGAGCGAGATCCGCGCCGGCGAGGGCATCAACCGGGGCTGGTCCACCACCGTTCTCGTCGAGGCCCTCCTCGCCCGCAACCGCGAAGGTGATCGCGACCACGCCGGGCAGGTCGTCGCTGAACTGGCCGCCGTCCCGACGGAACCCACCTTCCTGTATCACGAACTTCCGCTGATGCGCATGCGGGCGATGCTTGCGAAGGCCGACGGCGATCTGCGCGCCTACACCGCGCTGCGTGACCGCTACCGGGCCCGCGCCGAGGAGGTCGGTTTCGACGGTCACATCGCGATGGCGCGGGCCATGGCCTGAACCGGCGCTAGGGTCCAGCCATGAGCCTCGTCACCTACGAAGTGGACGATCACATCGCCACGATCACCCTGAACCGCCCGGGGGCACGTAATGCCATCAACGGCGCACTACGCCGCGACCTGAATGCGGCATGGGACCGGTTCCGTGACGACGAGGACGCGTGGGTTGGCATCCTGACCGCCAACGGTGACGTCTTCTGCGCGGGCGGGGACCTCAAGGACGGCGAAGGCTCGGTGGGCACCTTCGGCGGCACGTTCTGGGAGAAGCCGACGATCAACTCGTTCGAATCCGGGATGGAACTGTTCAAGCCGACGATCGCCGCCGTCCACGGCCCGTGCATCGGCTACGGATTGACCGGGATCCTGTTCTGCGACTTCGTCATTGCGAGCACCGAGGCCACGTTCGCGTTTCCGGAGGTGTCCCTCGGAGTGCCCACCATCGTCGGCGCGATCCGACTGCCGGAGCGGGTGCGGTGGGCCGATGCCATGGAGTTGCTGCTGACGGGCAAACCGGTCACGGCCCAGCGCGCCAAGGAGATCGGCCTGGTGTGGCGGCTTGTCGAACCGGATCGTCTGCTCGCCGAAGCGCAGTCGTGGGCGCGAACGCTCACCGAGGCAGCGCCGCTGGCGCAGCGCGCCACCAAGGAGGTCGCGTGGCGGACGGCGAAGATGGGCTGGATCGAATCCGTGCGGTTCGGGGAGACCATGCGCAAGGTCGCCGCCGCGACAGATGACGTGGCCGAGGGCATCCAGGCGTGGCGGGAGAAGCGTGCGCCGCGGTGGCGCGGCCGCTGATATCCCGTCGACCGCACCAGTCCCCTAGTACACCGCCGCCCAGGCTCGTCGCCGGTCCCGGTCCGGGTCGGGCGCCATGACGTCGCGGGTGGAGGTGATCAGCCGGGTCAGCCGCTGCCCGGTCTCGTAGCACGGCCAGTGCTCGTCCTCGCCGTCCTCGGTGGTGCGGGCGAAGTCCAGCCAGGCCCGCTGCATCCGCCGTCCGACACCGGGCTGGATACGCCGGCCCAACGGGTGCAGCTTTCGCCCGACGAACGACTCGTAACTGTGATGGATGTGCACGATCTCGCTGCCGTGCGTCGCACCCAGACCGAGCATGCGCAGGCTCCACCCGAAGTGGTCGAAGCGGTACACCCGTGTCGGCGCATGCGCGCTGTAGGCATCGGCCAGCGCCCAGGTCGGTCCACCGAACATCGCGTCGGCACCCAGCGCGACCAGGGCGCTGCGCCGCGGGTATGACGGATATGCTTGCAGCACCGTCTGTTTGGCGTCCGGCGCCACCCGCGCGAAGTACGCGTCGACCGACGCCTTGGTGGTGGGCAGCATCGGCGGCTTGGTCCACGCGAACATCGAGGCCTCATGGCTGTTGGTGCCGACGATCAGCGGCACCGCCGACATGCGGCCCTCCCGCGCGGCCTGCACCGGGTGCTGAGGCAACAACTCGGTGCCGTGGGTCAGCCCGTAGGCCAGCGTCGGGGTGGTCGCGGCGCTCTTGAGCTGCAGCACACCGGCGGCGCGGCGCAGTTGCCTCTGCGGCAGGTCCTTCACCTGAGCGGCGCTCACCCCAAGGCGGCGCAGGAACTCGTGCGCGTTGGCGGCGCGGAACTCCCGGTCGGCGATCAGCGGCAACGCCGGGCTCTGCGCGATGGCCCGCTGGAACAGTCCGCCCGCCTGCGGTGCGGCCATCAACGCCAGCACCGACGTCGCCCCCGCCGACTCGCCGAACACCGTGATCCGGTCGGGGTTCCCGCCGAACGCGGCGATGTTGTCACGCACCCACTGCAGCGCGGCGATCTGGTCGCGCAGCGCGAGGTTGTCGTCGAATCCGTGCCCCAGATCGCCGAGCTCGAAGCCGCCGAACACCCCGATGCGGTAGGTGACGTTGACGACGACGACGTTGCCGTTGGCCGCCAGCCGCGACCCGTTGTACAGCTGGAACTGGCCCGCGCCGTAGACGAAGGCCCCGCCCGGGATCCATACCATCACCGGCAGCGAGGCCGTGGTGTCGGGCGACCACACCGTCAGCGTCAGGCACGCTTCGTCGCGCGCCTTCGGGTCGTCGCGACCGCCCCCGACGAACGACTTCGTCTGCGGGGGCAACGGCCCGTGTTCACGCGCGTCGCGCACCCCGGTCCAGGGCTTGCGAGGTTCGGGCGCCAGGAACCGGCGCGGCCCGACCGGCTGCTCGGCATACGGCACACCGCGCCACACACCGATCCCACCCTCGACCTCGCCCTGCAGGTCGCCCGACGGAGTGCTCAGCACGCTGGGTACTCCCGCCACGACAGACACGCGGCAAATCGTAGTGTGCGAAGCTGGACCGACAGCGGTGTCAGGCACCCCGCCCAGCGGCGGACGGCAGATTGGGGGTAGCGACATGACCTTCAACGAGGGTATGCGGATCGACACCAGCACCACCTCGACGAGCAGTGGCGGCGGCCGCGGACCCGGCCGCGGCATCGCGGTGGGCGGCGGTCTGGGCGGTCTGCTGATCGTGGTGGTGGCGCTGTTCCTGGGCGTGGACCCGGGCACGGTGCTGCCGAACCAGACCCCGATGGACACCCAGGGCGCGCAGGCGCAGGGCTTCGATCTGAGCCAATGCCGGACCGGCAGGGACGCCAACGACATCCCCCAGTGCCGGGTGGTGGCGACCGGCAACTCGCTCGACGGCGTATGGGCGCAGCTGATGCCCGGCTACACCCGGCCGCAGATCGAACTGTTCACCAACGGCGTCGATACCGACGGATGCGGTTTCGCCAGCAGCGACGTCGGACCCTTCTACTGCCCTGTCGACAAGACTGCGTACTTCGACGTCGGTTTCTTCGACGTCCTGCAGAACCAGTTCGGCGCCAGCGGTGGCCCGTTCGCCCAGGAGTACGTGGTGGCCCACGAGTTCGGTCACCACGTGCAGAACCTGCAGGGCGTGCTCGGCCGCGCCCAGCAGGACCCCACCGGCCCCACGGGCGCAGGGGTGCGCACCGAGCTGCAGGCCGACTGCTACGCCGGCGTGTGGGCGCACTACGCGGCGATCACCAAGCAGGAAGGCACCGACGTTCCGTTCCTGGAACCGTTGACCGACAAGGACATCGCCGACGCGCTGTCGGCAGCGGCGGCCGTCGGCGACGACCGCATCCAGGAGGCGGCCACCGGCCGGGTCAGCCCGGAATCCTGGACGCACGGCTCCTCGGAGCAGCGGCAGAAATGGTTTACCACCGGTTACCGGACCGGTGACCCGGCGCAGTGCGACACCTTCGCGACGAACAACCTTGGCTAGGCCCACCACGGCCGTCGACGCGGTCGCCGAGCGCTATCTCGACACCCTCGCGGCCCTGGACCCGTGTGCCGCCACCGAGGCCGGCATCGCGGGACACGACGACCAGATCACCGATTACTCCCCTGCCGGGGTGGCGGCCCGCGCCGACGCCGCCCGCGCCGCTCTGCGCGAACTGGACAGCGTCGAGCCGTCCGACGGCGTCGACGCCGTCACCGTCGCCGCGATGCGCGAACGCCTCGGCGTACTGCTCGAGATGCATGACGCCGGACTCGATCTCGGCGAACCCAACGTCATCGCCTCACCGCTGCAGACGATGCGCGACGTGTTCGACCTGATGCCCACCGACACCGAGGACGACTGGGCCACCATCGACCGGCGGCTGACCCAGATCCCGGTGCGCGTCGACGGCTACGCCGAGGCGCTGCGTGCGTCGGCCCGTGACGGGCGGGCCCCGGCGGCCCGGCAGGTGCGGCGGGGCATCCAGCAGGCGACCCAGAACGCCGAGCTGTTCGTCGCGATGGTCGCCGAGGCGGACCATCCCACGCTGGCGCCCCAGCTACGCGGCCATGCCGAGGAAGCGGCCAACGCCTACGCGTCGCTGGCCAGGGTGCTCAGGGACGACATCGGCCCGCACGCCCGCGACAGCGACGGCTGCGGACGGGATGTGTACACCGTGATGTCTCGCTTCTTCCTCGGCGCCGCAGTCGATTTCGACGAAGCCTACGAGTGGGGTCTGGATCTGCTCACGAGCATCGTGGCCGAGCAGGACACGATCGCCGACCGGCTCTACCCCGGAGCGTCCGCGGCCGAGGCACTGCGCCGACTCGACGGCGAATCGCGCTACCTCGTGCACGGCACCGACGCTCTGCAACGCTGGATGCAGGAGTTGTCCGACCGGGTGGTGGATGCGTTGAGCGGCAACCATTTCGACGTCGACCCTGCGCTGCGCAACCTGGAATGCCGGATCGCACCGACGCAGACCGGGGGGATCTACTACACCGGCCCGTCGGAGGACCTGTCCCGCCCGGGCCGGATGTGGTGGTCGGTGCCGCCCGGCGTCGACACCTTCCACACCTGGCAGGAGACCACGACCGTCTTTCATGAGGGGGTGCCCGGACACCATCTGCAGATCGGCCGGGCGGTGGTGCTGGCCGATCAGCTCAACCGGTGGCGCCGGCTCGGGTGCTGGGTGTCCGGCCACGGCGAGGGGTGGGCACTGTACGCCGAACGGCTGATGGCCGAACTGGGTTGGCTCGAGGATGCCGGAAACCGGATGGGAATGCTTGACGCGCAACGCTTCCGGGCCGCACGGGTAGTCATCGACATCGGCGTCCACTGCGGCCTCACGGCTCCGGACGGCGGTATCTGGGACGCCAATCGCGCGTGGACGTTCTTGCAGAGCCATAGCGCAATGGCCGAGGAGAATCTGCGGTTCGAACTCGACCGCTACCTTGGCTGGCCCGGACAGGCGCCGTCCTATGCGATCGGGCAGCGTATCTGGCAGCAGTTGCGCGACGACGCGGTCGCGCGCGGTGTGTCGCTCAAGGAGTTCCACAGCCGAGCGCTGGACCTGGGCGGTCTGCCGCTGGAGGTGTTGCGCTCGGCTGTGCTTGCCGCGCTCTGACTAGAGGCGCGATTGCTCCTTGATCGCGGTGTCGGTGGTGCGCAGCGGCCGGATCAGCGCGTCCTGGGCGAAGGACGCGATCAATTCGCCTTCCTCGGTGTGCACGGCCCCGCGCACGTACGACATCCCGGCTCCGACCTGGGTGCTCTCGTGGGTGTACAGCAGCCATCCGTCCCAGCGCACCGGTTCATGGAAGCTCACCGACACGGTCATCGGGGCGGTCGAGACGGTGAGGTGGGCCTGGCTGGTGCCGATGCCCTCGTGGGCGCGCATCGTCGTCGAAATACCAAGGTGGCCGGTGAAATACGCGACGAGCGCCTTTGCCAGATCGTCGCGGGCCGGGATCGGGTCGTAGTGCAGCCAAGCGTACAACTCCGGCGGGCCGACCTCGTCGGGGCTGTTGACGTCGACGACGTCGACCAGGCGCAGTTCCCGTCCCGTCATCGGCATGGCAGACACGTTCGCCTGGGCGGGCGGCGTGACGTCGGGCTTGGGCAGGTGGTGCCGGATGACGTCATCGGTCGGCACGTCGGCCAATACCGTGGTGGTGATGCACCGCTTGCCGTTCTGCTTTGCGGTGATGACCGCAGTCGCGGTCGAACGCCCCTCGCTGACCACGTCGATCTCCAACTCGACCGGCCCCGCGCTCACCATCACCGCACGAGCGAACACCGAGTACACCGACCGCACCGATTTGTCCGGAAAGCGCTTGGCCGCTGCCACGATCGACTGGGCGAGCACCTGCGTGCCCTCCACCACCTGCCGCTCATCCGCCGCGGCCAGGCCGGTGTCCGCGGTGAAGACGTCCTGCCCGCACGGCTGCGCGTCGAACAGGTCGAGCAGACCCTGGACCGTCCACGGGGTTTGCGCCGAATCGGTTGTCATGTGCCATCGCTTCCACTCGGTGACTGTCGCAGGGAACAGTAACCGAGGTTTCCCGAAAGCGGTAACGTCATTACCATGTCCGCGAAGGCCCACCCGGATCCGACCGTGCAGCAGGACGGGCCCGAATCCCGCGCGAGCCGCTTCATGCGCTCGGCGCTGGCGATCCTCGGCGAGACGGGAAGGACGGATTTCACCGTCCTTGAGGTCGTCGAGCGATCCAAGACCTCACTGCGCGCCTTCTATCAGCATTTCGCCACCAAGGACGAACTGCTGCTGGCCTTGGTGGAGAAGATCATGGCCGACGCGACCGAACGGTGGCGCGCCGAGACGGACGCGCTCGACGGCGGCGAGGCGTTGCGCCGGCTCATCGATCGGATCAGCGCCCCGGCGGAGTCCAGCACCCAGGACAGCATCAACCGGGGCCTGACGTACTACAACGACCACCTGCTGGAGACCAGACCCAAGGAATTCGCCAAGGTGCTGGCCCCGCTGCACCGACTGGTGGCCGACATCCTGCACCGCGGCATCGCGGAAGGGTCCTTCCGCACCGACCTCGACGTCGACACCGACGCCGCGATCCTGATGCAGACGGTCCTCGGCGCGCTCCGCCTGCGCGACCTGGGCGCCGAGCTCAACGGGGTGCCGATCGTCGGGGCTCACGTCCACGCGTTCTGCATCCGCAGCCTGCTCCGATAGCGCCCTGAACTGCCCAAACACCGACAACGAGCGCTCTGGCGCCGTTACATACCTGCGTGGTAATGTCGTTACCACCGAACGGTAATGCGATTACCGCTGTGTGCAAATACGTCATGTGAGGAGCCCACATCATGCCGTCACGCATCCTCGACTATCCGGTGTTCGACGCTGACAACCACTTCTACGAGCCCAAGGAAGCGCTCACCAAGTTCCTCCCGGACAAGCGCAAGGGCGTCATCGACTACATCGACGTGCACGGCCGCACCAAGATCATGGTGCGCAACCACATCAGCGACTACATCCCGAACCCGACCTTCGAGGTGGTCGCGCGCCCCGGCGCCCAGGAGGAGTACTTCCGGCACGGCAGCGGGGGCAAGAGTTTCCGCGAGATCATGGGCAAGCCGATGAAGGCGATCCCCGCGTTCCGCAACCCGCAGGCCCGCCTCGAGGTGATGGACGGTCTGGGCCTGGACTACACCCTGATGTTCCCGACGCTGGCGTCGCTGGTCGAGGAACGACTCAAGGACGATCCGGAACTGATCCACGACATCATCCATGCGCTCAACGAATGGATGTACGAGACTTGGCAGTTCAACTACCAGGACCGGATCTTCTCGACCCCGGTGATCACGCTTCCGATCGTCGACCGCGCGCTCGAGGAGCTCGAATGGTGTCTGGAGCGCGGCGCCAAGACCGTGCTGGTGCGGCCCGCGCCGGTCCCGGGATACCGCGGCACCCGATCGTTCGGCACCGAGGAGTTCGACCCCTTCTGGCAGGCCTGCGTCAAGGCCGGCATCCCGGTGGCGATGCACGCTTCGGACAGCGGCTACGCGCAGTACCTCAACGACTGGGAGCCTGCCGACGAGTTCCTGCCGTTCCGCCCCACGGCGTTCCGGATGGTGGCGATGGGCAAGCGCCCGATCGAGGACACCATGGCCGCGCTGGTGTGCCACGGCGCGTTCACGCGAAACCCCGATCTGCGGATCCTGTCGATCGAGAACGGCGCCTCCTGGGTGCCGTACCTGTTCTACCAGTTCAAGGACGTCTTCTCGAAGATGCCGCAGGAGTTTCCGGAGGACCCGGTTGAGGCCTTCAAGCGCTGCGTGTACGTGGCGCCGTTCTGGGAGGACGACTTCAAGAAGATGGCCGACCTGTGCGGCATCGACCGGGTGATCTTCGGGTCCGACTGGCCGCACCCCGAAGGTCTGGCCGATCCGCTGAACCTCGTCGCCGACCTGGAAGCGCACGGCCTGGACGCTGAAGGTGTCCGAAAGGTCATGGGCAAGAACATGATCGATCTGTTCAAAGTCGACAACAAGGTCGTTTACAAACCCGACGTGCCGGCCCTCGTCCTCACCTGACATCCCCGAAAACCGAAGAGGCTGAGCCTGTTTCATGACAACCGCCAACCCGGAACAGCTGCTGTTCGCGTCTACCACCCAGACCTTTCTGGAGAAGCAGGCGTCTCTGACCCATGTGCGCGGGCTGCATGCGTCGGAGGTGTCGTTTCAGCCCGAATGGTGGCAGCGTGCCGCCGAACTGGGGTGGGCCGGCCTGCTGGTGCCCGAGGAACTCGGGGGCGGCAGCGTCTCCGGCGACGGGGTCGCCGATCTGGCCATGGTCGCCGAGCAGATCGGCCACACCGTCGCGCCCGGTCCGCTGCACCCGGTCAGCGTCGTGTTGGCAGGGCTCGTGGAGGCACCGACCGGGCACGAGCAGACCATCGAGGCGCTGATCTCCGGTGAGCTGGTCGCGTCCTGGGCGGTGTACGAACCGCGTCGTCCTTTCGCCCCGCTGCAGGCCGCGACGACAGCCACCCGCACCGCGAGCGGCTACCGCCTCGACGGTGTCAAGGACCGGGTGGAGGCCGGCGCCGAGAGCGGTGCGGTGCTGGCGGTCGCCGAGTTGGACGGCGCTGTCCGGCAGTTCCTGGTGCCGACGGACACCGTCGGCGTCACCGTAACCCCGCAGAACTCGGTGGATCTGGTGAAGCGTTATGCGCGTGTGCAGTTCGACGGGGTCGAGGTCGACGACTCCGCCGTCGTGGGCACCGCCGAGCAGACCGCGGCGATCATCGAGCGACAGCGCCAGATCGCGCTGGTTCTGCAGTGCGCGGAGATCGTCGGCGTTCTCGACGCGGTGCTGACGATGACCAACCAGTGGCTGTTCGACCGGCACAGCTTCGGCCGGCCGCTGGCCTCCTATCAGGCGCTCAAGCATCGGGCCGCCGACATGAAGATGTGGTTCGAGGCGGCGCGCGCGACCACCGCGGGCGCCGTCCGCGCGGTCGCGCAGCGGACCCCCGACGCCGAGATGCTGGTGAGCGTCGCGAAAGCCTATGTGGCTGAGCGTGCCCCGGTGATGCTGCAGGACTGTGTGCAACTGCACGGCGGAATCGGTGTCACCTGGGAACACGATCTGCACCTCTACCTGCGTCGGGTGGCGCTGTACCGGGCCATGTTCGGCTCCCCGGAGGATCACCACCGCGCGGTGTACGCGCTGAGCAGCACGACGGAGGCGACGGCATGACCGAGACCATGGCATCGACCGGCTCCACCGGCACCGTTGAGACGGTCGACGAGTTCGCCGCCCGCGCACGGGCGTGGCTGGCCGAGAACATGCCACGCATCGATCCCGACAACCCGCCGTTCTCGGTCCGCGCCGAGCAGTCCTCCTGGGACCGGGCCAAGGACCTGCAGAGGCGGCTGCACGAGGGGGGTTTCGCGGGGATTTGTTTCCCGCGCGAGTACGGCGGCCTCGGACTGGACTACGCCTACCAGAAGGCGTTCAACGCCGAGTGCCGCAGCTATGAGATGCCGCTGATCCTCAACGTGCCGACGTTCACCATCTGCGCGGCGACCCTTCTGGACATGGGCAGCGAAGCCCAGAAGCGGGACCGCATCTCGGCCGCGATTCGAGGTGACGAGATCCTGTGCCAGTTGCTGTCCGAACCCAGCGGCGGGTCAGACCTCGCCGGGGTGATCACCCGCGCCGAGAAGCAGGGCGACTCGTGGATCATCAACGGCGCCAAAACCTGGAGCACCAGCGCCTTCGCCGCCGACTACGGGCTGCTACTGGCTCGCACCGACTGGACCGTGCCCAAGCACGAGGGTCTGACGATGTTCCTGGTGCCGCTGAACGCACCCGGCATCACCATGCGCCGCATCAAGGAGGTCAACGGTAACGAGGAGTTCTGCGAGGAGTTCTTCGACGGCCTCGAGCTCGGCGACGACGCCGTGGTGGGCGAGGTGAACAAGGGCTGGGAGGTCGCGACCCGCCAGCTGCACCATGAGCGGCGCGCCGTCGGCGGCGGCTCGGAGTTCGCCAGCGGCACCGCCGCGGAGAACGCCAGCGAGATGCCGCCCGACCACGTCGGGTTGGCCGAGGCCACCGGCCAGGGTGACGATCCCCGCGTTCAGGACCTCGCCGGCCGGGCCCTGGTGCGCCGCATCGTCAAAGAACAGCTCATCGACCACGTGTTCCGCAGCATCGGTGACGGCTCGCTTCCGCCGAACGCCGGCACGCTGATCCGGCTGTTCCACGCCGAGACCACCGAGCTGGAGGTCGACACCGCGCTCGCCATCACAGGCACGGCCGGTGTGGTCGACGAGGGCACCGCGGATGCCCCGGAACTGGCCGGGCTGCTCGACGTCGGGGTGCGCTACCTGTCGCGTCAAACCGGATCGCTCGGCGGAGGTTCCTCCGAGATGGCGCGCAACGTCATCGGTGAGCGCATCCTCGGATTCCCCCGTGAGTTCGCCGCCGACAAGGGCCTGCCGTTCAATCAGGTCAAGCGCAACAAGAGCTGACGCCGCGCCGGCGCGTCAGTCGTCGCCTCAGAACAGTGCCTGCTGAATCGGCGCGACGGCGGCCGGCGCCGCGGCGGGTGCGGCGGGTGCGCTCATCCGCGACCCATTGGTCAGTCCGTGCTTGGCCATCAGCGGCGCGGACCGGCGCGCCAGCTCCGCCCGGTACTCGGCGGGCAGGTACGCCCCGCGCCGGTACAGCCGCCGGTACTCCCCGACCAACCCGGGATGGGCGCGCGCCAACCAGTCCATGAACCAGCCTCGGGTGCTGCCCCGCAGGTGCAGACCGAAGACCGTCACGCTGGTGCCGCCCGCGGCGGCGATCCGGCGCAGGAGATCGTCGAGGTGCTCCCGCGAGTCGGTCAGCCCGGGCAGCACGGGGGCCACCATCACGTGGCAGCGCAGCCCCGCCGCCCGGATCGCCGAGATCAGATCGAGGCGGGCCTCGGGAGTCGGCGTACCGGGCTCGACCTGGCTGTGCAGCTCGGGATCACCTACCGCCAGTGACACCGCGACGCTGACGTCGACAGAGCCCGCGACGTCGGCGAGCATCGGGAGGTCGCGGCGCAACAGCGTGCCCTTGGTGAGGATGGACAACGGCGTCCCGGATTCGGCGAGCGCGCCGATGATCCCGGGCATCAGCGCATAGCGCCCCTCGGCGCGCTGGTACGGATCGGTGTTCGTGCCCAGTGCCACGGTTTCCCGCGTCCACGAAGGGCGGCGCAGTTCCCTGCGCAACACCTCGGCGACGTTGGTCTTGACCACCACCTGGGTGTCGAAATCCCGACCGCTGTCGAAGTCCAGGTACTCATGCGTGGGCCGGGCGAAGCAGTAGCGACACGCGTGCGAGCATCCCCGGTAGCCGTTGACCGTGTACCGGAACGGAAGATGAGCGCTGCCGTCGGGCACCTTGTTCAGCGCCGACTTGCACAGCACCTCGTGGAAGGTGATTCCGTCGAATTGCGGGGTACGCACGCTGCGGATGAGGCCCATACGCTGCAGGCCGGGCAACGCGCCGTCGTCGACGGCGACTCCCTGACCGGCCCAGCGCATACCTCATGCGAACACATGTTCGATGGGGTGTCAAGTGACCGGCGCCTGCCCGTCCACCATACCGCCGGGACGGGGGCTTGCGGCAAGGCCGGGGTGATGGCGCAGAATCGCATACTCAGCTCAGAAATCTAAGGGGCACATGTCAACTCACTACGAGGACGAACTGCGGTCGGAGCGCGGGTACGTCGACGGGCTCTACGCCCGGCCGGACGCCGAGCGCGCACGGATCAAAGACAGGTACGCGGCGGCGCTGCGTAGTCCGGTCGACAAGCAGAGTGGCGCGACCCTGGTGGCCCGCGACGCCGAGGTGCGCGCGACGGCAGCGCAGATGGACCGGCTCAACGTGGCCGACCAGGGCCTGTGCTTCGGCAGGCTCGACAGCGTCTCCGGTGAGCGGCTCTACATCGGCCGCATCGGTATCCTCGACGACGAGCACGAACCACTGCTGCTGGACTGGCGCGCCCCGGCGGCCCGCCCGTTCTACGTCGCGACGGGCGCCCACCCGGAGAACATGCGCAGGCGCAGGCAGTTCCACAGCCTGGGGCGGCGCCTGCTCGACTTCACCGACGAGGTGTTCGGCCGACCCGCCGCCGAGGAGGCCGGCGACCAGCCCGGAAGTTCCAGCGACGTGGCGCTGCTGGCGGCGGTGAACGCGCCCCGAGGCGAGGGCATGCGCGACATCGTCGCCACCATCCAGTCCGAGCAGGACGCGATCATCCGGCTGGATCACCCGGGAGTGCTGGTCATCGAGGGCGGCCCCGGCACCGGAAAAACGGTGGTGGCCCTGCACCGGGTGGCCTATCTGCTGTACACCCAGCGCAAGCGCATGGAGAGCCACGGCGTGCTCGTCGTCGGTCCGAACGAGGCGTTCCTGCGGCACATCGGGCGCGTACTGCCCTCGCTGGGCGAGACCAACGTGGTGTTGATGACCGTCGGCGATCTGGTGCCCGGCCTGCACGTCAGCGCCGAAGACACCCCTGCGGCCGCCACAGCGAAGGGCTCGCTGGCGATGCTGCAGGTCCTCAGGGCCGCGGTCGCCGACCGTCAGCAGGTCCCGGCGGACCCCATCCCGATCGACCTGTCCGACGTCTCGGTCAGCATCGGCGCCGACATCGCCGGATGGGCGATCCAGGAAGCCCGCGCGAGTGAACAGCCGCACAACGACGCCCGGGCGGTGTTCGTCGACGTCGTCACGTGGGCACTGACCGAACGGGCGATCGCCAAGATCGGCCGGGGGTGGTTGACCCGTGAGGACCGCGCGGCGTGGGAGCATCTGCGCGCCGACCTCCTCGACGAGCTGGAGGACAACGCCGCGTTCCGCGCCGCCCTCGATCGCCTCTGGCCGGTACTGACTCCGGAAACCCTTCTTGCAGAACTGTATTCGTCTCCTGAGCGGCTGCGTGCCGCCGGTGCCGACCCCGCGCTGCATCGCGCCGACGGCCATGCCTGGACGGTGTCGGATGTGCCCCTGCTCGACGAACTCGTCGACCTGCTCGGACGGGACCGGTCGGGCGAGGAGGCCGCCGAGCGGGAACGCCGGGAAGAAGCCGCCTACGCCGCCGGCGTGCTGGACCTGATGGTCGACCGCGAGGACCTGATGGACGACGAGGACCTGCTGCTGGCCCGCGATGTCATCGGCGCCGAGGACCTGGCCGAACGCTTCCTCGAGCGCGACACCCGCGATCTCGCCGAACGGGCGGCCGCCGACCGGGACTGGACGTACGGGCACATCGTCGTCGACGAGGCCCAGGAGCTGTCCTCGATGGACTGGCGGGTGCTGATGCGGCGGTGCCCGAGCCGGTCGTTCACGATGGTCGGTGATCTGGCGCAGCGCCGGTCGCCGGCGGGGGCGACATCGTGGGACGCGATGCTGAACCGGTACGTCCCGGACCGCTGGGTGTACCGGACTTTGACGGTGAACTACCGCACGCCGGCCGAGATCATGGCCGTCGCCGCTTCGGTTCTCGGCGAGTTCGCCCCGTCGGCCGCGCCACCGGAGTCGGTGCGTTCCACCGGTGTGGCGCCGTGGTCACGTCGCGTCTCCGACGACGAACTCGCCGGCGCCATCGCCGATTTCGTCACCGCAGAAGCCGGCCGCGAAGGCACGAGTGTGGTGATCGGGCCTGCGGGTGTGCCCGGCACCGTGACACCCACGCAGACCAAGGGCCTGGAATTCGACGCCGTGCTGGTCGTCTACCCGGAACGGATCCTTGCCGAGGGGCCGCGCGGGGCCGCCGACCTCTACGTCGCGCTGACCCGCGCCACGCAGCGGCTCGGCGTGCTGCACAGCGGGCCGCTGCCGCCGGCCCTGGCCGGGCTGGCGGCAGGGTGACTCACCACTGACCCAGCTGGCACCGCACGTTGTAGGGGTCGTCGTGCTGGGTGAGCACCTGACCGTCGACGGCGATGTCGCAGTGCGCGTTCGGTGCTGCCTGCCCGCCCCGGGTGGTGCTGCTCACCTGCAGGATCGCCCAGTTCGGGTCCTCCATCGTGGTCTCGAAGACCCAGGGCTGCCCCGGCGCGAGGTTGACCTTCTCGCGCTTGGCGAACGCGTAGGCGTCGGCGTTGAACGCCTCCATGCTCGGCGGCTGGCTCGTCAGATAGAACAGATCGAATTCATAGGCGCCGGCCGAGGTGAGCGTGTAGCGGACCTGATGTCCCTCCTGCGCGCTCGCCATTGCCGGGCTGATCATTCCCGCGGCGGCCACCAGTGCTGCTGCCCCGACTGCCGCCCCTACTTTGGCTGTAGCTGTTCGCATGTTGGTCACATCGCCGGACGGTACCGGATCGTTACGTGGTACCGGACCAGCGACCGCTCACCCCATCGATGGCAAACCGGCGGCGTTTGGTGCACACAGGTTAACGCGGCTGTCACACATAGACATTTGGCAGAAACACAGGCGCTCTAACGTCCGGATTCGACACCGGGACGGTGTCACCACTTCGTGTTCTGAAGCGTTTTGAAGTACTTCCGACTCGGCGCCTCATCTGCGGATGAGCGCTGCCGACAGCCAGAAAGGCCGTTCATGGACCAACCCCGACGCCACCCGATGAAACGATCCGCGCTCACTGCAGGAAGCGTCGTGGCCGTGGCGATCCTGCTGCTGGCCGGTTGCGGAAGCAAGGCCAGTGACACCGATTCAGCAAATGCCGAGTCGTGCGTGGACACGTCCGGGTCCACGATCAAGGTCGGCGCACTGAACTCGCTGTCGGGCACCATGGCGATCTCCGAGGTCACCGTCCGCAATGCGATCGACCTGGCCGTCGAGCAGATCAACGCCTCCGGCGGGGTGCTGGGCAAGCAGATCCAACTCGTGGCCGAGGACGGCGCCTCCGAACCGACGGTGTTCGCCGAGAAGGCCGAGAAGCTGATCAGCAGCGACTGCGTCGCCGCGGTGTTCGGCGGGTGGACCTCGTCGAGCCGCAAAGCGATGCTGCCGGTGTTCGAGAGCGCGAACTCGCTGCTGTACTACCCGGTCCAGTACGAGGGCCTGGAGTCCTCACCCAACATCTTCTACACCGGCGCGACCACCAACCAGCAGATCGTGCCCGCGCTGGACTACCTCAAGGAGAAGGGCGTCACGTCGCTGTATCTCGTGGGCAGCGACTACGTGTTCCCGCAGACCGCCAACCGCATCATCAAGGCCTACGCCGAGGCCAACGGGATCGAGATCAAGGGCGAGGACTACACGCCGCTCGGCTCGACGGACTTCTCCACGATCGTCAACAAGGTCCGCACCGCCGATGCCGACGCGGTGTTCAACACCCTCAACGGCGACTCCAACGTGGCCTTCTTCCGCGAGTACAAGAACGTGGGGCTGACCCCCGAGCAGATGCCGGTGGTGTCGGTGTCGATCGCCGAGGAAGAGGTCGGCGGTATCGGTGTGCAGAACGTCACCGGTCAGCTCACGGCGTGGGATTACTACCAGACCATCGACACTCCGGTGAACAACGAGTTCGTCAAGGCCTACAAGGCCAAGTACGGCGCGGACAAACCGACGTCCGACCCGATGGAAGCCGCCTACGTGTCGGTTTACCTGTGGAAGAACACCGTCGAGAAGGCACAGTCGTTCGAGGTCAAGGCGATTCAGGACAACGCCGACGGCGTCACGTTCGACGCGCCGGAGGGTCTGGTCACCATCGACGGCGAGAACCACCACATCACCAAGACCGCCCGCATCGGCGAGATCCGGCCCGACGGTCTGATCTACACGGTCTGGGAATCCGACGGCCCGATCGAGCCGGACCCGTTCCTGAAGTCCTACCCGTGGGCCGCCGGGCTTTCCGGCTGATGCCGGGGCGAGCGAAGCGACGGGAAGTCATTCAGCGCACATGGATGTCGTAATCGGACAGCTGGCAACAGGATTGAGCCTCGGCTCGATCCTGTTGCTGGCCGCATTGGGCCTGGCACTGACATTCGGCCAGATGGGCGTCATCAATATGGCGCACGGCGAGTTCATCATGGCCGGCTGCTACACCGCCTACGTCGTGCAGCAGATCGTCTCGAGCGCCGGTGTCTCGCTGATCATCTCGCTCGTTCTCGGGTTCTTCATCGGCGGCGCCATGGGCGCACTGCTCGAAGTGACGCTGATCCAGCGGATGTACCACCGCCCGCTGGACACCCTGCTGGTCACGTTCGGTGTCGGGTTGATCCTGCAGCAGGTGGCCCGCGACATCTTCGGGGCCCCGGCGGTCAACGTCGTGGCACCGGAGTGGTTGTCGGGCGGCATGGAGATCTTCGGGGCCGTCGTCCCCAAGACGCGCATCTTCATCCTGGTGCTGGCCGTCGTGTGCGTCGCTGTGCTGGCCACCGTGCTCAAGGTCAGCCCGATGGGCCGGCGCATCCGAGCCGTCGTGCAGAACCGGGATCTCGCCGAGACCAGTGGTATCTCGTCCCGCAAGACCGACATCACCACGTTCTTCATCGGCTCCGGGCTCGCGGCCGTGGCCGGTGTGGCACTGACTCTGATCGGCTCCACGAGTCCGACGATCGGGCAGAGCTATCTGATCGACGCGTTCCTGGTGGTCGTGGTCGGTGGTCTCGGCCAGATCAAGGGCACGGTGATCGCGGCGTTCACCCTCGGTTTCCTGAACTCGTTCATCGAATACAACACCACCGCCTCCCTGGCGAAGGTGATCGTGTTCGTCATCATCGTGATCTTCCTGCAGGCGCGCCCGCAGGGCCTGTTCACGGTCCGGACAAGGAGTCTCGTATGACCAGCCTGCTAGGCCGATGGCAGACCTGGGCCGGCTTCGGGGTCGCCGCGCTGGTGCTGTTCGTGATCGCGCCCGCCGTGCTCTCGGACTTCCGGCTCAGCCTGCTGGGCAAGTTCCTGTGCTTCGCGATCGTCGCCGTCGGTATCGGCCTGGCCTGGGGCCGCGGTGGGATGCTGGTGCTGGGGCAGGGCGTGTTCTTCGGGCTCGGCGGCTACATGATGGCGATGCACCTCAAGATCGCCGATGCGCAGCTGCGTGGTGACGAGGTCCCGGACTTCATGCAGATCCAGGGGATACGCGAATTACCCGGTTACTGGGCGCCTTTCGCGTCGCCGGTGGTCACGCTGATCGCGATCGCGGTGATCCCGGCCGGGATCGCCGCGGCGCTCGGTCTCGGCGTGTTCAAGCGCAAGGTCAAGGGCGCCTACTTCGCGATCCTGTCCCAGGCGCTGGCCGCCGCGCTGGCCATCCTGCTCGTCGGCCAGACCAGCCTCGGAGGATCCAACGGCCTCAACCGATTCCGGACGTTCTTCGGCTTCACGCTCAACGACCCGGTGAACCGACGGATGCTGTACTTCATCGCCGCGGCGGTGCTGCTGATCGTCATCGCCGTGGTGCGCCAGCTCATGCAGAGCCGCTACGGCGAACTGCTGGTGGCCGTCCGTGACGGTGAGGAGCGGGTGCGGTTCCTGGGCTACGACCCGGCCAACATCAAGGTGGTGGCCTACACGGTGGCGGCGCTGTTCGCCAGCATCGCCGGGGCGCTGTTCGCGCCGATCGTCGGCTTCATCGCACCGTCACAGGTCGGCATCCTGCCGTCCATCGCGTTCCTGATCGGCGTCGCGATCGGCGGGCGCACCACGCTGCTGGGTCCGGTGCTCGGCGCGATCGGCGTGGCGTGGGCGCAAACGCTGTTCTCCGAACGCTTTCCGTCGGAATGGACCTACGCCCAGGGACTGCTGTTCATCATCGTCGTCGGGTTCTTCCCCGCCGGCTTCGCCGGACTTGCAGTACTGCTCAAACGTCGCCGTAAGGCCAAAGCCGATCCGCCATCGGAGGAAGCCGCCGACTCCGACCCCGACGCAGCGAAGGTGGGCGCCAGCTCATGACCGAAGTCGAAGCGAGCACCGCGGGTAAGGAGCCCGTCGAGGGCGGCAACGCCGGCATGGGCGCCCAGTACCTCGAAGTCCGGGGTTTGACAGTCGATTTCGACGGTTTCAAGGCGGTCAGCGGCGTCGACCTGACGCTGTTCCAGGGCGACCTGCGGTTCTTGATCGGTCCCAACGGCGCCGGGAAGACCACGGTGATCGACGCCATCACCGGTCTGGTTCCGGCGACCGGGTCGGTGAACAAATCCGGCGTGGAACTGCTCGGCAAAAAGGTGCACCAGATCGCCCGCCGGGGCGTGGGCCGCACCTTCCAGACTGCGAGCGTGTTCGAACAGCTCACGGTGCTACAGAATCTCGACATCGCGGCCGGGGCCGAGCGCTCGGCATGGACGCTGTTGCGGCGGCGCAAGGGCGTGCTCCCCGCGATCGAACAGGCGCTGCACACCATCGGGCTGACCCACCTGGCCGACAAACCCGCCGGTGTGCTGGCACACGGGCAGAAGCAGTGGCTGGAGATAGGGATGCTGCTGGTGCAGAACGCCGACGTGCTGCTGCTCGACGAGCCCGTCGCCGGCATGAGCACCGAGGAGCGGGAGGAGACCGGAAAATTGTTGCGCCGCATCGGCGCCGAACGCACGGTGGTGGTCGTCGAGCACGACATGGACTTCATGCGGGCGTTCGCGACGTCGGTGACCGTGCTGGCGCGCGGACAAGTGATCGCCGAGGGCTCGGTCGCCGAGGTCCAGGCCAATCCGAAGGTGCAGGAGGTCTATCTGGGGACCGCCGCGGCCGGCGCCGACGGAATCGAACTCGTCGAGGGGAACTCCTGATGCTGCAACTGGTCGACGTCCGCACCGGCTACGGCCGCAGCGAGGTCATTCACGGGGTCGGCATCGAGGTTCCGACCGACGGCGTCGCGGCGGTGATGGGGCACAACGGTGCCGGCAAGACCACCCTGTTGCGCGCCGCGGTGGGCTTGCTGAAGTGCACGGCGGGCAAGGTGCTGTTCGACGGCGAGGACATCACCAAGCTGCGGCCGAGCGCCCGGGTGGCGCGCGGTCTGGCGTACGTGCCGCAGGGCCAGCAGTCGTTCGGGCAGTTGACCACCGCGGAGAACCTGCAGGTGGTCGCCGACGGTCGCAAGAACGGCAAGGCGCTGATCGACGAGCAGCTCGACCTGTTCCCGGCGCTCAAGGAACTGCTGAGCCGTCGAGCGGGGCTGCTCTCCGGCGGGCAACGCCAGCAGCTCGCCATCGCCCGCGCGCTGATTACCACCCCGAAGTGCCTGATCCTCGACGAGCCCACCGAGGGCATCCAGCCCTCGGTGGTCGCCGAGATCGAGGAGGCCATCACGGCGCTGACCCGCCGCGGCGACCTCGGGGTGCTGCTCGTCGAACAGCACATCGGGTTCGCCCTGGAATCGTCGCAGCGCTACTACATCCTGGAGGCCGGGCGGGTGACCACCAGCGGCGCGGGCGGTTCGGCCTCGGAAGCGGAAGTCCGCGCCGCAATGGCCATCTGAGCGGCCCGCCGCTGTGGCCATCTGAGCGGCCCGCCCTCCAGCGCGAGCGTGCGTGTTTACAGGCGACACGCCGAAAAATGTCGGACAAATGCGCACGCTCGCACTCGATTTGGCGCACCGACGTCTCCGGTGGCACGGCGAACACAGACAACCGGCGCGGTCGCGGTGGAGTTCAGCTCGCGGATGTGTCGGCCCCTTCACCTGGGCGTGATCTTAGGCGTGAAAGACCAGGTAGACACCAAGGTTTGGGTGCCGGCTGCGGCGATCACGCTTGACCTGGCTGTGCACGTCCCTTTGTGCTGATGAAGTTCCGCTGCGATGTACTACCCTCGGCATCACCGGAGTGGTCATCGGCATCCAGTGGTGGGCGGTACGTCAACGTTCGACCGCGCACCCCTGACGAGTCGCTCGACGGTACAAGCCCCTACCGATGACGCCCGTAACCCCGAACGCGACTGTGCTACAAGCCAACACGAGCGCCCCGGCAGCGAGCACCGTCTCATTCGCCCCGAGCCGGTCTGCTTCCAAGGTGAGATAGAACAGTGCGGATACGCCCACGGGCCCGAACCACCCGAGGTAGAGAGCGTCCGGGGCGCCCAGCCGCAGCACACGTTTGATCAGAAGCACAATCGGCAGTCGCCGTAACGTAAGCACGGTGAGCACCAGAAGCATTGCCGGCCAGCCAAATTCGTACCATTCGTGCCACGGCAATGTCGCCCCGAACAGCACGAACAGCGGCAGAACGGCGAATCGATTGATGGCCTCGTCGATCGGCACCGCCGACGCACGCTCCTGCCCGGTGCCGACGATGTTGAACACGACCCCCGCCGACGAAGACGGCGAGAACTCCATCGACACGCAGTAGACCGGACACTCCGAGGATGCCGAGCGCCAATACGACGGTGACGAACAGTGCCGGCGCACCGGCGGTCGAGCCGTGGTCCGCGCCCAGACGGAGCGCACCGCCGCCCAACCAGCCGATGACCCCGCCGACGATCACAGCACCGCCCACCTGCCACACCGATTCCGCGACCGCGTCTCCCGCCCCGAGAGGGCCTGCCACGGCGAGCGCGACCAGAACGAGCGGCAGCGCCAGACCGTCATTGGACCCCGATTCCAGGGACAGCAATTGCCGATCCCGAGCGGGAAGGTCCCGTTCGGCATCGTCGCCGGTCACCACACTCGACGCGAGAACAGGATCGGTGGGGCTGACCGCGGCACCGAAGAGCGCGGCAGCGGCGATGGGCATACCGAGAACAGCCCACCCCAGCGCCGCCGACACGACGGCCATCACCGGCAGGACGATCAGCAGCAGCACAAGCAGCGACCAGCCGTGACGACGAATCTCGCCGAACGGGTAGCGCAACGCCACCGCCATCACCGGGATCGCCAACAGCACCCTGCTGCCCTCGTGCAGCACGGACTGCTCGACAGTCAGCGGAGACATCGACAACACGCCGGTGACCTGTGGTCCGAGCACGATTCCGGCCGCCAGCCCCAGCAGCGGTTCTGAGATCGGCAGACTCCGCATCTTCACTGACAACGTCGCAACCGCCATGCCGAGGACACCGACGGCCGCCAGCACAATGTCCAGTTCCACGGACAGGCGTTTCCCACGCAGAGCTCCAAGTCCGCACCAAACCAGGTGAATCCACACCAACCCAGGTGAAGTCGGGGCAAAGGTGTGCCGGTGCCTCGGCCCGGGTACTTGGAGGGGGCCGGCCGTCGATGCTCGAACGCACCATGAAGGTGTTTCGCCGCTGATGGACAACCGAGTCGGCGACTGCCGCAAGCCTCTGGTGCTCGGTCAGCGCGCCGCCGCGGTCGCCGACGGACTACGCAGTCGACTATGGCCGGTTCCGGCTCTCGGGGTGGTCACTGCTCTGCTTGCCGGCATCGCCATCCCTGAACTCGACACCGCCGTCGATCAGCAGATGCCCCCGGCACTGGCGGGCTACTTGTTCGGCGGAGGCGCCGACGCGGCGAGAGAAGTCCTCGGCGCCATCGCAACCTCGCTGATCACCGTGACGTCGCTGACGTTCTCCCTGACTCTAATCACGTTGCAGCTGGCCAGTTCTCAATACACGCCGCGGCTGTTACGGACATTCGCTGCCGATCGTTTCGTCCAACGAACCCTGGCACTGTTTCTCGCGACCTTCGTTTACGCACTGACTGTCCTGCGCACCGTTCGTAATGGCAATGACGGTTCAGCGGAGTTCGTTCCGCAGATTGCGGTCACGGTGGCCTACCTGCTGGCCATGGCCAGCGTTCTGGCCCTGGTGCTGTTCCTCGGGCACCTGGTACGTCAGATACGGATCGAGACCATGCTGGACCATGTCGCCGGCGACATCGAGCAGACCGCAGACCGGCTGCTCGGCCGGATCGAGGAACAACCCGCTGACCGCGACGCACCTGTCCCGCCCGCCGACGCGGCGATTATCACAGCCCGCTCTTCAGGCTTCCTCGTCTCGGTCGCCGAGCAGGCGCTGGTAAAGGCCGCCGTCGACGCCGATGTGGTGGTCTGGGTGGAGCGTCCGATGGGATCGGACCTCACCGCAGGCGTACCGGTGGCCTTCTGCTGGTCCTCCCAGAACCGGGGCGGCACCCTCCACGGGGAGCGGTTGATCTCGGTGCGTGAGCAGGTCGCCGACGCCCTCACCGTGGGTAACGAACGCACCGCGTCCCAGGACATCGGCTATGGGTTCCGTCAGCTCACGGACGTCGTTGTGCGTGCGTTGAGCCCTGGTATCAACGACCCCACCACCGCTGTGCACGGCCTGAACTCGTGCAGCGCCGCACTGTGCCGACTGGCCGGATACCGTCTGGGTCCCCGGATTCTGCGCGACGAGAACGGGGCGGCCCGGGTGGTACTGGCGCAACCCGACTTGCCGGATCTGCTCGATATCGTCTCCAACCAGCCATTGCTCTACGGCGCGAGCGACCCGGCGGTGCTGAAACGGTTGCTGTCGATGCTGCGCGAACTCGCCTGGGTGGTGGTGCTCCCCGAACACCGGCACGCGATCGCTGACCGGCTCCGCCGTCTTGAGAGGGCGGTGGCCGACCGGGATTACGATGACGTCGAGCGGCGTCAGTTGGATCAATTGGCGCGAAACGTCTGGGAAGCACTCGACTGTCGATGGCCTGCGGGTTGATTCCGTCAACGACAGCGTCATCGCCTCGGTAGCGCTGAAGCGTTCGCCACTCCGGCCAGCGCAGACCCATCGCCGATCTTGTCGTGAGGAATGACGCTGAGGGAACCGTCGCTCTCCAGTACGACCGCCGCGATCCGGCTGACGTCACCGTGCCCCGACGACCGGATCGCCTGGTTAATCTCGTCGGCACTGACGCGTTGGCGGCGCAACGCGTCGTCGAGTGATCGGCCGTGGGACAGCAGGAGCGTCGGTCGGGCGGTCAGCACCGTCCGACCCGCGCGAAACCGCGATGACACCTTTGCCGCAGCATACTGCAGCCCGGCGAGCAGCGCCAGCGCGGTCGATCCCTCCACGAATGACACGTCGGTGTTGAGCAGAATGGTGGCCAGCGTCGAGCCGACGGCGACGGTGACCACCAGGTCGAACGCGTTGAGTTTGGCCAGAGTCCGTTTGCCCGATACCCGCAGTACTACGATCAGGGCGACGTAGGCAGCCGAACCGATGAGCAGAACTCGGACGACGTCGGACCATGTGTCAAACCACATGCAGCGCACTACCTCTCAAGTCCATGGCGACGCCGGCCACATCCGTCGGTACCGAATCTGTTCGGCTTCCGCTCGCTGTCGACGCGGCGTCGGCGGTCAACCGCCGTCGCAGCAGGGTTAGCGCCGCATTCAGCAGCCGAGACACCTGAACTTGAGAAATGCCCAGTCGGCGACCGATTTCTCGCTGGGACAGGCCGTTGAAGTAGCGCATACCGAGAATCGCGCGGGATCGAGGAGTCAGCGCGCCGATGGCGTCCTGTAGCACGATGCGATCCTCGACGGTCTCGAACTGGGGGTCTTCCGCGCCGTGAATCGTTCCGAGCAACGTCGGATCCGGTCCACCCGGCCCCGAACGAGACGCATCGAGTGACAGCGGTTGATACGCCCAATGCGCAGATCTCGACTGGGCCACGTCGTCGCTGCCGATGCCGAGTTCCCGCGCCAACTCGGGGTTCGTCGGTGACCGGTTCAAGCGCCGAGAGAGTGTCTCCACCGCGTCCCGCACTCGCAGCTGTGTCTCCTGAATGTGGCGAGGAACGCGGATCGACCAAGTGTGGTCGCGAAAGTGCCGACACACCTCCCCGCGAATGGTCGGCACCGCGAACGCCGCGAATCGCCCCTTGGCGGGGTCGTAGCGGTCCACGCTCTTGACCAACCCCATCCGGGCAACCTGGACCAGGTCCTCGGACGGTTCGCCGCGCCCGACAAATCGGACGGCGATGTGGTCGGCCAGCGGCACACACTCGGTGATGATCCGTTGGCGCCAACGCCTGCGCTCGTCGTCCGCCGCGCAGGCAGTCAACTGCGCGAACATGGTGTCGACATGCGGCCAGTCAGGATCTCGGACGGCAACATCGCTGCCTGAACCATCCGGCTGCGCGAGTGTCATCGTGGCCTCTTTCTGGGGCGGAAGGCGTCGTCTTCGTCGGCTTTGCTGTGCCCGCCGCCTACCCACATGAGCCACACAACTATGGTGTTCGCGCAATCGTTGCTCAACCGAGACAAACACCGATTTCCGGATGGCGGGTATCAAGCCCCGGCCCGGAGGGAACTCCTCCTCGGACAATCGAGATCGCCGATGCGACCCACTGGAGGCAGACACATGCGGCAAGCACAGGTCCACCGGGAGGCTCCGGTGGTGCTGGCAGCAACGGCGCTGGCACTCGGAATCTCCGGGTGCGGCGAGGATGCCGCGGTGGACTCGTCCAATCGCGGCTCGGGATCGGATACGGAGGGTACGTCGGTCGAGAACGCTTTCATCGTGCCGGCCTTTGTGCCCGGTCAAGTCCAGGGACGTGGTGTACGACGTCGTCGTGTGATTCTTCGAGGTGATGGTTCAGGTGGTCAGTGCCGCGGGGGTGGCCTCCTGTTCGGTCGGGGTGTCGTTGACGGTGCGTGATTTGCTC